>JAFAZI010000028.1 GCA_019239875.1 Frankiaceae bacterium | reverse complement strand
ACCCGTCGGCACCGGCAGGACCACCCCCGAGTCACGCACGGCCCGCACCCGTGCAACAACGTCGGCGCTCATGGCTTCGTCGAACCGGTCGAGGACGTGCATGTAGCGGTTCATCGCGCGCCACACCACCTCGTCCATCGCGGCGGCCATGCCGATCTCGTTCCACGTCACATCCTCGATGGCCGGCGGCTCGGCCAGCGGCTCGCCGGCCCATGCCGCCGCCCACGCGGCGCTTCGTTCGAGGTTGCGTGCCCTGACGTCGTCGTGGCGGCTGACCACCTCGCGGTTCAGGAAGTCGCGCCAGGCGGCATCCCGATCTCCAGGGTCGCGGTGCTCGGCGAGGATGTCACCGAGCGCGAAGGCGCTCAGCGCAGCGACGCTGATGCCGCGCGCGAAGGTCGGGTCCGTATGCATGAACGCATCTCCGATGACCGCGAATCCGGTGGCGTACGGCGCCGTCAGGATGTCGCGGCGGATGCTGTTCGTGAAGCCCGCCATCACGCGAACATCGCTGATCGGCTCGCCGTGCTCGTCACTCGCCCAGGCGTCGATGACCGGCGTCGCGGCGGCGAGAGCCTGGAACCGCGCTGGATCGCGAAGCCCCCGGAATACCGGCTGCTTCGAGGGGACGACGAGCGTGATGCTGTACGTGTCGGCGTCGGCCGGGATCACGACGGTGTAGTAGGCCGGGAGAGCCGCACCGGCGGCCACGCCACGGTTCAGCGGAAGCCACGCGGCCGCGGTGTCACGGCGGCGGTAGTAGCGCGTGTAGTAGACGGCGCCGCCGTCGTCCGTGTCCCACGGCACCGCTCTGCCGCTGAGTTCGCTGATCCAGGTGGCCGAGTGGCTGCGTCTTCCGCTCGCGTCGACGACCAGGTCTGCCTCGACGGGCCCACTCGGCGTACGGATGCCGGTCACCATCGGTACGTCGCCGCAGGTGCCCACCAGCCCCTCGACCGCATCGACTCGGGCCGAGACCTGGGGCAGGCCGTGCACGTAGCGCCGTAGTGCCCACTCGAGAGTCGCCCGGCGTCCGGCGAGACCGATCAGGTCCTCGTCGCCCGGCCCGGTGAGTGCGGCAGCGAGGGGCGGCGGCGGTTGGTCCCGAACCCGCAGGAAGCGCATCCCGGCACCGGTGCAGGCGTCGAGCGCGTCGGGTGCTCGTTCGCGCAGCATCGTGACGATGAGAGCGAACAGGTTGTGGCTGTGGCCGGCTTGCGGGACCGCGGGCCGGGGATGGCACCGGAACGCCGACTCGACATCACCGACGTCGGGGAGTGGGTCGCGCTCGACGAGATCGACATCCCATCCTGATTGCGCCAGCGCCAACGCGGTGAGCAAGCCTCCGAGGCTGCCGCCGACGACCACCGCGCGTTGCATGACACGAAGCCTCGCACCGGTCGCGGGATCGACTCAAGGATGCTGTCACCCCGTTGACAGGGAGGCAGCCAAGAACGTCAAGCCCGTCCGCCGTACGACGATTCGAGCGCGGCCGCGACGGCCGACGCGTCCGCGGCCGCGATGTCGGCGGGATACTCGGGGAGCAGGTCATCCCACACCGGGAGCCATGAGCCCCAGAGCTGAGACTGGCCCAGTGGCCGGGCGAAGAACCAGACGTGCAGGTGGGCGCCGCCGTCACCGATCCGGTAGACGTGCGCCCGCGAGACATGGGGCAGTGCCTCGATGTGCCGGCCGATGTGCGTGGCGAGGACGCCGAGCTCAGCCGCCATCGGGTCCGGCAGATCCGCGAGGTCGTAATGATCCCGGGGGTGCAGCATCAGCACCAGCGGCACGCCGACGCCCGAGATCTGGGTCAGGCGCCAGTTGTCGTCAAGCCAGATGCCATCGTCGCGGTGTTCACACGATTGGCAGGTCGACGGGTCCTCGCCTTGGCGGTCGGGCTCGGGGAGGACGGGAGGTCGCAACGGCGAGACCCGCAGGCCGTCAGGTTCGAAGGGGCTGATCTCCCACATCGTCATCCGCGCCAGGGGTAGCCGCCGATCGCTGTCGGCCGCAGCCAGTGCGTGCTGGTAGAACTCCTCTGGACTCAGTGCCATCGCCGCAGCCTATGGCGCTGCGGCAAGATCGCAGTTGGCAGAAGGGCTAGCCGATCTGCCAGGTGTCACCGGAGTTGAGGAGGGCCGTCAGGTCGCCCTCGCCGTGGCTCTCCTTCGCCGCTTCGACCTGGGCGCGCGCCTGGTCGTCGTACGCCGGTCGGTTGACGCACCGGAAGATGCCGAGCGGGGTGACTCCGCCGTCCACGTTGCCGAGTCGGGACAGCGCGAAGGCCAGCTCCGGCTCGTCCGCGGCGGGGTCGTGCACCAGCAGCGACTCCTCGCCGACCGCTGCGACGTCGACGACCTCGAGTGAGCCGCGGGCTGAGACGCGCACCCCCTTTGCCCCATCCTTGCCGAACCGCACGGGCTGCCCGCCCTCGAGTCGGACGACCGCCTCGACCGCGCTGTCCGCGTCCTTCAGGACGTCGAACGCTCCGTCGTTGTAGATGTCACAGTTCTGCATGATCTCGACGAATGCCGTGCCGCGGTGTTCGGCGGCAGCCTGCAGTGTTGCCGTGAGGTGTTTGCGGTCGGAGTCGAGCGTCCGTGCGACGAACGTGGCCTCGGCGCCCAGCGCGATCGACACCGGGTTGAGTGGCCGGTCGAGCGAGCCCATCGGGGTGGACTTGGTCTGCTTGCCGACCTCTGAGGTCGGGGAGTACTGACCCTTGGTCAGACCGTAGATCCGGTTGTTGAGCAGCAGGATCTTGAGATTCACGTTGCGGCGCAGGGCGTGCAGCAGGTGGTTGCCGCCGATCGAGAGCAGGTCCCCGTCGCCACCGACCACCCACACCGACAGGTCCGGTCGAGTCGTCGCCAGGCCGGTCGCGATCGCCGGTGCCCGGCCATGGATGGAATGCATCCCGTAGGTGTTCATGTAATACGGCAGCCGGGCCGCGCACCCGATGCCGGACACGATCACCATGTTCTCGCGCGCCAGACCGAGGGTGGGCATGAAGGACTGGATCGTCGCGAGGATCGCGTAGTCACCGCAACCCGGGCACCACCGCACCTCCTGGTCGGAGGTGAAGTCCTTCTTCTTCTGCTCGACCGGCGAGATCGGGATGAGCCCGATGCCGCTGCGCTGGCCAGGGACCGTCATCAGGAGGCCACCATTCCTTCGATCGCTTCGACCAGGTCGGCGGTCTGGAACGGCAGGCCGCGAAGTTGCGTGTAGGACGCCACGTCGACGAGGAACTTGCCGCGTAGCAACAGGGCGAGCTGCCCGAGATTGAGCTCTGGCAGGAGCACTTTGGGATAGCGCCGGAGCACATCGCCGGTGTTTGACGGCAACGGGTTCAGGTGACGCAGATGCGCCTGCGCGACCTTGCGTCCGGACTCGCGCGCCACTCGCACGGCGGCAGCGATCGAACCGTAGGTCGAGCCCCAGCCGATGACGAGAACCTCCGCGTCGCCGTCCGGGTCGTCGACCTCGAGGTCGGGGATGGTCGCCGCGATCCCGTCGATCTTGGCCTGGCGCAGCCGCACCATCGTGTCGTGGTTCGACGGGTCGTAGGAGATGTCGCCGGAGCCGTTGGCCTTTTCGATGCCACCGATGCGGTGCTCGAGCCCCGGCGTCCCCGGTATCGCCCACGGCCGCGCGAGCGTCTCAGGGTTGCGCGAGTACGGCAGGAACGGCTCGCCGTCCTCGGCCGCCGTCGCAAACTCCACCGTCAGATCAGGTAACGACGCCGCATCAGGGATGAGCCAGGGCTCGCTGCCGTTCGCGAGGTAGGCGTCGGAGAGCAGGTACACCGGAGTCCGGTACGTCGTGGCGATCCGCACCGCTTCGATCGCGGCGTCGAAGCAGTCGGTCGGGGACTGCGGGGCGATGACCGGCACCGGTGCCTCGCCGTGACGCCCGAACATCGCCAGCAACAGATCTGACTGCTCGGTCTTCGTCGGCATGCCCGTCGACGGGCCGGCTCGCTGGATGTCGCAGAGCACGAGCGGGAGCTCGAGAGCGACCGCGAGCCCGATGGTCTCGGCCTTGAGGTCGACGCCCGGCCCGGAGGTGGTGGTGATGCCGAGCGAGCCGCCGAACGACGCCCCAAGCGCGGCCCCGACGGCCGCGATCTCATCCTCCGCCTGGAAGGTGACGACGCCGAAGTTCTTGAACTTGGCGAGCTCCTGCAGCACATCGGTTGCGGGGGTGATCGGGTAGGCGCCGAGGAACAGCGGGAGCTTGGCCTGCACCGATGCGGCGACCAGCCCGTATGCCAACGCGGTGTTGCCGTGCACGGTCCGGTATCGGCCGGGCTTCATCGGCGCGGGGCCGACCTCGTACCGAACGGCGAACCCCTCGGTCGTCTCGCCGAAGTTCCAGCCGGCGCGAAGCGCCGACACGTTCGCCTTGGCGATCGCCGGCTTGGCCGCAAATCGCTTCTCGATGTACTCGATGGTGCTCTCGGTCGGCCGGGAGTACAGCCATGACAGCATCCCGAGCGCGAACATGTTCTTCGCCCGCTCGGCCTCCTTGCGGCCGATCTCGAGGTCCTCGAGGCCCTTCACCGTCAACGTGGTCAGCGGGATGGCGTGGACGGCGTAGGACGACAGCGAGCCGTTCTCGAGAGGGTTGTCGTCGTACCCGACCTTCTTGAGGTTGCGAGGCGTGAAGTCGTCCGAGTTGACGATGATCGTGGCCCCGTGTCGGAGGTGGCCGATGTTGGCCTTCAGTGCAGCCGGATTCATGGCGACGAGGACGTCGGCCTGGTCACCGGGGGTGAGGACGAAGTGATCGCCGAAATGCAGCTGGAACGCGCTGACTCCAGGCAACGTGCCCTGCGGAGCGCGGATCTCGGCCGGGAAGTCAGGGAGAGTGGCGATGTCGTTGCCAAGACCTGCGGTCTCAGCGACGAATCGATCACCGGTCAACTGCATGCCGTCCCCGGAGTCGCCGGCGAATCGGATCACGACTCGCTCGACGCGCTCAACCGGGGTCGTCGCGATTTCTGTCATCGCGGTCCCACGACCTTTTCAATTCTCATGTCAGCCAGAAATTGACTCTGACGTCAATATTACAAAGGCGTTGATATCGGCGTCAATCACTGATCTGACGAGGCGTCAGATTCGAGCCTAACGCGTCAGCTCAGAAACTGTGCGGGCACCGGACGTTTCGCCTCGAGAGGAGTTGTTTCACGTCGCTCTTCATCAGATGGATGCGAGTCCTTGAGCAGTTGCGAGCCGGACCGGCCACGGTCATCAACCCTGACGGGTTGGTCTCGATGATCACGTCGTAGCGGCCCGGCGGCGTGTGAGTGATGTCGATGAACTGGTCAGGCGTGTCCCAGGTGTAGACGTCGCCCCATCCCGGCGTCAGGCCCATGCTGACCCTGGCGCCCTTCTTCGGGTACTTCTTCACATGGGTCTGCGGCAGGTTGCAGCCGGGCTGGCCCGCGTAGGCCCGCGGCCCGTTCGGCCGGCGCTTGCCGTAGCCCGCGTAGTCGTCGTCTGCCAGGCAGAACGACTCCTTCTCCGACCGGCCGACCAGCTTGCCGGTGTGGCCGTGACGGACTTTGAACAGCGCATAGCCGACGAACGACTTGTAATGGAAGTGGCCGTGCGCGGCGTGGAACTCGCACGGACCGGCCTTCACCTTCTTCGTCGTGCCGTTGGTGCGGTCGATGAGCTGCCGTGCCTTGCACTGCCCGGACCGGAACCCGGACTTCGGACCGTGCTTGGAGTTCGCGAACCAGGGCAGCTGGAGGTGGAGCTGGCCGCGCCCGACGTTCTCGACCTCGCTGGTAAATCGCAGGCACCGAGTCGCGCCGGTCTCCGCGGTCTCATCGTCGTAGCAGGAGTTGTCAGTCGGCAGATTGACCGGGAACGGAAAGCCGAGCGGCGTCGAGGCAACCGGCGGTACGCCGATGATGTGCATGTCGTCGGCAGGGAGTGACTTCAATCGGGGCAGCAGCAGGCAGTTCCTGCGATGACAGCGGTCGGGCTGCCACGTGTGCCCGTGCATGATGCGAGCCTCGCCGCGGTACTTCGTCACCGCGTTGTAGGCGTACGTCACGGTCACTTGCACCTTGTACGTCCCGGGTATCGGGTGGTGGACGATCACCGCCTGCCCGTTCGCCCCGATGCCATCGGCGGAGGCGACCTGCTTGCCCTTGGGGTTCGTGACGAACAGGTTGATCCCGTCGTCGATCGAGCCGAGGTGGTTCTTCACCGCAACCAGGAAGGTGCGGGGGGTGCGGACGTGCATCGTCCAGGTCTGACACTCCGAGACGCAGGCGAGTGGCAGCGGGTTACTGACCGTCGGCAGCGGCGTCGGGTTCGTGAACTTGCCCCGGAAGCGGAGCACCGCATGGCGATGCGACAGGGCGTGACCGTGCCCGATCACGCCCTTGTGCTGCGGGTGGGGTGGCTTGCCCGATTGGGCGCTCGCGGGCAATCCGCCAGCCACCGCGAGGGCAGCGGTCAGAGCAACTCCGAGTGGCCGGATGCGCACGACCTATGTTTCGTGGGGCGACGCGCGAATCCTGCCGGGACCCTGACACAAGCGTCAGTGGTCAGTCCGCTACCTGTGCGGCGAACATCTCCGCCACCTGCAGGTACTCCTGCACCATCTCCTCCACCACTTGCCGGGTAGGACGGATCCGGTCCATCAGTCCGACGCCCTGGCCCACGAAGTACGTCGCGAGGTCGTTCGCCCCGGTGCCTTCGTTGTGTGCCGATCGCCCGATTCGCTGCTGCGCCTCCGCGACGAGCATCGTCTGCAGCGGCATGCCCAACGGCGCAGGAGCGCCCTCCGCCTCCCAGGCGTCGGTCCACGGTGTGCGAAGCATCCGCGCGGGTTTGCCGGTGAGGGACCGCGATCGGACCGTGTCCGACGACGACGCGGTCAGCATCTTCTGTTTGACGGCGGGGTGGGTCTCGGCTTCCTCGGTGGTCAGCCAGACCGACCCGCACCACACGCCGGCGGCGCCCAGCGCCATCGCAGCGGCGATCTGGGAGCCCTTGACGATGCCGCCGGCAGCGAGCACCGGTGTCGGCGCAACCGCCTGCACCACCTCAGGGACCAGGACGAGGGTCGACACGGTGCCGGTGTGTCCGCCAGCTTCGGTGCCCTGCGCGACGATCAGGTCGACGCCGGCGTCCTTGTGCCGACGCGCATGGGCAGCCGTCCCGGCGAGCGCGGCCACTACGGCGCCCTGTTCGTGTGCCTTGCGGATGAAGTCCTCGGGCGGCGGACCGAGGGCGCTCGCGAACAGCCGGATGGGATGAGTGAGGGCAACATCGAGGAGCGTGCCGGCCGCCTCTGGCGAGACGCTCATCCGGCCGCCGCGGGCGGCCAGGTCAGGCGGCAGTGCAGGCACGTCGTACTGCTCCAGCATCCCGTTGATGAACGCGGTGTGAGCCGGCGGGAACAGATCTTTCGCGTCGGTCGGCTCCGTCCGCTTCGCGCCATCGTCGTTGAACTTGACAGGAAGGAGCAGGTCGACGCCGTAGGGCAGGTCGCCGACTTCATTGTCGATCCACGCCAGGTCGATCTCGAGTCCCTTGGGGCTGTGCGCCACCGCGCCGAGGACTCCCATGCCGCCGGCTTTCGTCACCGCGGCGACCACGTCGCGGCAGTGGGAGAATGCGAAGATCGGGACGTCGATGCCGAGTTGCTCGCACAGTGCGTTATGCATGCCCGGATCATCGCGCATGGACGATCATCCGTGCTCGCACTACTCCATCCGCCTTGGCATTACTCCATCCGAGTTAGCCCAAATTTGGGGCTATAGATGGCGTCGTTTCGCCATTGTCCGAGTCGGCCTGTTTCGCGACTCTTGAGTCATGACGAAACGAGACGCCGCCGGCGACGACTCCGGCTTCACCCTGATCGAGCTCCTGACCATCGTGGTCATCATCGGGATGCTGGCAAGCATCGCGACCAGCGTCTTCTTCCGGCAGCGATCGAAGGCGGAGGGCGCGACCGCAAAGACCGACCTGCGCAACGCCGCCACCGCAGAGGAGGCCCAGCTGATCGAGGGGGGCGCTTACTCCACCAGCCTGGCCGCGCTGCAGGCGAACGGCTTTCGTCGGAGCCCCGACACCCAGTTCGGTGTCGCAGCGTCGACCATCGGCTACTGCGCCGTGGCCGGCACGAGCGGGCGTTACTACTGGTTCGACTCGGCTGCCGGAGGGGTGCAGCGCGCTTCGACCGCGGGTCTGACCCCGCCGACCACGGCGACCGGCATCTGCGCGAGTACCACGCCGACCGCGCTGAGCTGATCGGCGACGAAGCCGTCCCGGCGTCGAGGGAGTAGGGCGAGCCTCTCTCGACACCGGGATCATCGATCGCCCCTGTGCCTGGTCGGCGCAGGGGCGATCGTCGTCCGCGACATCAGTCGTCGTCGCCACCACCATGGCCCCCGCCACCGCCGTGGTCGTCGCCCTGGTCGTGACCGGGACCGTCATCACCGTTGTCGTCGACGTTGTCGTTGCCCTCGTCGCCCTGGTCGTCGTCGCTGCCGGGTCCGCCGTTGACGTCGTCGCTGCCGTGGCCACCGTGACAGCTGTCGTCGCCACTGCCGCCGTTGACGTCGTCGTCACCGGCCTGGCCGGCAAGGTCGTCGTCGCCTTGATCGCCGTTGACCTCGTCGTCACCGTCGCTGGCCAGGACGGTGTCGTCGCCACTGCCACCGTTGATGTGGTCGCGACCGGACGACCCGCAGACCACGTCGTTGCCACCGCGGGCCTTGATGACGTGATGGGACGAGGTGACGCGGATGACGTCGTGGTGGGAAGTGCCGCGGACGACGTGAGGGGAGCGGCCGGTGACTGTCATCGTCACGTTCTGGCCGTCGCAGGTCGCGCCGTGATGAGCCGGCGTCGCGCCGGCGTGCAGGGGGTTGTAGGCAAAGAGTGCGAGCGGCGATGCCATGACGATCGCCACTGTGCGCTTGCGGGCTGAGTTCATGAGTGTGGACCTCCGAGTTGGGGCGTTCGGGGAGGTCATCGCACGAGGTAGCGGTTTGGATACTCTGGCGCCCGCTGGCTCACCGCAGCCGGACGGACAGGCAGGTCACGCACCCTTCCAGCTTCTGGAACTCGCCGATGTCCACCTCGATCGGGGTGTAGCCGAGCTGGCGAAACAGCGCCGCGGATCGTGGCGCGTCGGCAGCCATCAGCAGGCGATGCTGGCCCAGGTCGACGACGTGGGCGCCGGACTCCTCGGGCACGGCAAGGAAGCGCGGAAACACCTGCGGATCGTCGACGAGCGGAGCGAACCCGATCACCGGTCCGTCCGGGAGAGCGGTCACTGTGGACTTCAGGTGCAGCGCCTTCGTGACCGGCACGCCGATGACCGTGCGGCCGGTCGGCCGGATCAGGTGCGCGAGCTGCGAGACTCCGGCTTCATCGCTGCGGCCGCCCACCCCGACGTAGACGGTCGATCCCACCTTCAACACGTCGCCGCCGTCGAGGGTTCCCGGTGACTCGATGGTGGCGACGTCGTACCCGAGCCGCCGGATCACCGCAGCAGTCCCCGCGGTCTCCGCGCGCCGCTCCTCGGCACCCGGCCGCGTGATCACTGCCAGCGTGCCGAACATCACGACGGTGTCCTCGACGAACACCGCGTCGGGAGACGCCGGCGCCGCCTCGACCTCGACGGTGTCCCAGCCCGCGTCCTGCAGTGCCTCGACGTACCGCCGCCACTGGCGTTCGGCACGCTCGACGTCGACCGGGCGCCGTTCGATGTGGGTGACCAGACCTTCCGCGAGTCGAGGCCCTGGTGGTCTGACCAGCGCTGTCGGCATACCTCATCCTGCCTCGGGTGGTGACCTTCCGGGACTGCCACAATCTCCCGGTGTCAGACAGCGCTGGACTTCTGGTCCCTGCCGACGAGTGGTTCACCCACCAGATCGTCGAGACCCATGCCTACGTCGCCCAGGCGGATCGCTCGTGGACCGAGAAGGTCTGCGCGATGGCGGCCGCCCGCGACGGCTCGCTTCAAGTGGGGCTCGGCGTCGGCAAGTACCCCAACCGCAACGTCTTCGACGGGTACGCGAGTGTCTCCCGCGGCCGCGAGCAGTGGACCGTTCGATCGAGCCGCCGGCTGGCCGACGATCCGGGCTCGATGGCGACCGGCCCGATCCACTACGAGGTGTTGGAGCCGATGCGGCAGGTGCGGTTCGCCTGCGCCGCCAACGAGCACCAGCCGATCGCCTTCGAGTGGATCTTCGACGCGGTCGCGCCCGCGGTCCTCGAGGCGCGGGACCGGAATCGCGCGCGCTCCGGCTACCGCCTGGACATGGACGTGCTGCGCTATCACCAGGTCGGTCTCGCCTCCGGTTGGGTCGAGGTTGACGGGGTGCGGACCGAGATCACGCGCGACGGCTGGTTCACGACTCGAGACCACTCGTGGGGGGTGCGGCAGGACGTCGGCATCGCGCCGACCGACACCGAGCCGGCTCGCGGATTGGTGCCTGGTGTTGCGTTCCGCTTCTCCTGGAGCCCGATGCTGCTCGAGCGTCCTGATGGTGAGCATTACGCGATTCACCATCAGTTCCGCGAGCTGTCCGCGTTCGGCTACGAGGAGCGCCGGTTCGAGGCCACGATCGAACACTCCAGTGGCAAGGTCGAGCGGGTCGGAGCGGTCCACACCGATCTCGAGTACGACGCGGCCACCCGTCGGGTGCTCGGGGGCGTCATCCACCTGACGATGCCGGACGGCAGCGATCGGCCGCTCACCGTGACGGCGCTCGGCGACACCGGCATCCACCTCGGGATGGGGCTGTACTTCGGTCTCGACGGACACCATCACGGCGAGTGGCGCGGTGCGCTCCACGTCGAGGGTGAGCACGTGCCCGACTGCACCGATCCGGATGTGGCGCGACGGATCCACCAGATTCGCGATGCGGTGATGCGCGTCGACGACGTCGTCGGCGGCGGCAGCGGGTGGTGCAACCTGCAGACCACCGTGGTCGGAGCGTGGCCGGACCTGGGCCTCGACGAGGAGTCCTCCTTTATCTGACGCGCGTGTCATGTGGCACGATCCGAATATGGAGACCACCGCGCCGTCGCGTGTCCCGATCGTCGACTACCTCGCGCTCGAACCCGAGCCGCATCTGGTCGCGCAGGAGTGCACGTCGTGCGGCGCTCGGTACTTCGACCACCGCGATGCGTGCGCCGGGTGTTTCGAGGACCAGTTCCGCTCGGTCGACGTGGCCACCTCAGGCGTCGTGACGTCCTTCACGATCGTCGCGTATGCGCCGCCCGGGGTCGAGGCGCCGTTCGTTGCGGCGATCGTCGACTGCGACGGCACCCCCGTGCGCGCCAACCTGCGCGACGTCGAGCCGACGCCGGAGCAAGTCACGCTCGGCATGAAGGTGGCACTGACGACGTACCCGATCGGAACCGATAGCGCGGGCACCGAAGCAATCGGCTTCGGTTTCGCGCCCGCGTAGGAGGTAGGAACATGGCATCTGGCGACGTCTGGATCCTCGGGATCACGATGACGAAGTTCGGCAAGCGCCCGGAGACCGACACGGTCGGACTGGCAAGCGAGGCGACCCGGGGTGCGTTGCGGGATGCCGGCGTCTCGATGCGCGACATCGGCATCCTCGCGGCCGGCAATCTGATGGGTGGCGGGGCGCTCGGCCAGCAGCTGCAGAAGCAGGTCGGCCAGACCGGCATCCCCGTCTACAACGTCGCGAACGCCTGCGCGACCGGCGCGACCGCGCTGCGGACCGCTGTCATGGCGATCAAGGCCGGTGAGGTCGACATGGGTCTCGCCGTCGGCGTCGAGAAGCTCTCCGGTGCCGGCCTGCTCGGGGTCGGCGGCGGCAAGAAGCAGGGCGACACCTGGGAGCCGTCGGGGCGCCAAGGCGCGATCATGGGGCTCGACGGTCGAGTCAACACCGACAACATGCCCGGCACCTTCGCGCAGATCGGCATGGAGTACGGACACAAGTACGGCGGCGTGAGCTTCGACCTCTTCGCGCGGATCAGCGAGAAGAACCACGCGCACTCGACCCTGAACCCGCTCGCGGCCTACACGAAAGCGATGAGCAAGGACGAGATCATGAACGACATCATGATCGCGTACCCGAACACCCGACCGATGTGCTCGGCGAACTGTGACGGCGCGGCGGCCGCAGTCGTGGTGAGCGACGAGAAGCTCAAGACGCTGTCCGACGACCAGCGCAAGCGCGCGATCCGGATCGCGGCGTCGGTGCTCACGACCGACCCGTACGAGGCGGGCTGCCAGGTGCTGCCGAACGTCAACACGCTGACGCGGAACGCAGCGAAGCAGGCGTACGAGACGGCGGGCGTCTCGCCGGAGGACCTCGACCTCGTGGAGCTGCACGACTGTTTCGCGACGGCTGAGCTCGTGCACTACGACAACTTGATGTTGTGTGACGAGGGCAACGCCGTGGACTTCTTCGAGTCCGGTGCACCGCACCGCGACGGCCGGACGCCGGTCAATGTCTCAGGCGGGCTGCAGTCGAAGGGGCACCCGATCGCTGCAACCGGCATCGCGAACATCTGGGAGATCTGCCACCACCTGCGCGGCGAGGCGGGTGACCGCCAGATCAAGGACGCGAAGGTCGGTCTGGCCCACGTGATCGGCCTCGGCTCAGCGTGCGGCGTGCACATCTTGGAGAAGGCAGCCGCCTGAACCGGCGCGGGCGACGTCAGTGATCGGTCCCGACGACGTACGGCTCGACGGTCTGACCGCCGTCGTCACGGGCGCCGCCGCCGGCATCGGAAAGGCGAGTGCTGCGGCGCTGCAAGCCTTCGGCGCCACTGTCGTGGGAATCGACCGGACGCCGGGATCTACGCACGTCGCGGACGTGCGTGACCACGAGGCGATCGCGACCATCGCAGCTGAGTACGACGTCGTCGACATCCTGGTGAACAACGCTGGCGGCACATTCCATGCCGCGTTCGACTCGCTGTCGCCCAACGCCGACGAGACGCTCGTCCGGCAGAACCTGCTCCAGGTCGTGTGGACCACTCGGGCCTTCCTTCCGGCGCTGCGTCGCTCGGCGCAGCCGTCGGTGATCAACGTGACGAGCATCGAGGCTCATCGCGCCGCGCCCGGCTTCGCGGTGTACGCCGCCGCGAAGGCCGGTGTGGCCAACCTCGCGAAGAGCCTCGCCCTCGAGCTGTCACCGATTCGGGTCAACAACATCGCCGTTGACGTGACGCCGACCGAGGGCCTCGGCGACCTGGGCGACGTGACCACGCCGGTGGGCCGGGTCGGCGACGTCGATGACACGGCGGGCGCCGTCGTCTATCTCGCGGGCAGGCTGTCCGGCTTCGTCACCGGCACGACGATCCACGTCGACGGCGGCAACCTCGCCGCCGCGGGTTGGCGCCGCGGCGACGCCGGCTGGATGCTCTGACCCGCAACCCTCAGCAGGCGATGTCGTGGTCGACACCGGCTTTGATCCACTGCGCGAGCAGCGCCGGACCGCCGGTGATCGAGTGCCGCTTGCAGTTCGCCTTCGCATGCTTCTTGTTGTTGGCGCCACCACCCCACACCGGGACCTTCTTGAAATGGGTCGACCCCCCGGTGATGGACTCCCACCACACCGTCTCCGTGTAGATCCCGGCCGACGTGTGCGGGCGGTGGCGGACGTAGCGAAGTGCGCCACGGATCACGGCGAGGTTGGCGGCGACGCCGCCCCGTGTAAAGCCCCAGCTGTTGTCCGGCTCGACGTCCAGCCACCACCGGCCGGCGCCGGTGCTGCCGACGTCCTTCACGTAATGCCACGCGGCGGCGGCACTGGTGAACCCGTAGTCGAAGGCGCACCCGACGTCGTACTTCGGCTTCTTGTGGCACTTGCGGGGTCCACCCTTGCCCCAGTGCGTGCTCTTGTGGCCCGGGTTCGCGAGGTTCATGTAGTACTGCGGCCGGTAGGTGAGATTGCTGGCCCAGGTGTACTCGGCGCTGAGGCAGCCCGACGCCTGGAACGGCTGCCCAGCCGTCGCCCCCACGACGCCGAACGAGCCGCCGGTCGGCAGCGTCGTGCTGCAGGACTGGTAGCCCACGTCGTTGCCGACGGCACCAGAGGCAGGGTGCGCGGGGTGATGGACCAGAGTCGGCACGTCGGCCGGGGTCTGGCCGCCGAGGCTGAACAAGGCGATCACGCTAGCGACGCGGATGAGGCCGGCGACAGGTAGCAGCACGCCCTCTGACTCTAGATCGGGCGGCCTCTAGATCGGGCGGCGCGTTCTCAGTCGGGTCCGGCCAGCTGAAGCTGGGCGAGGAGCTCGCGCATCTCCTCGGGGAGCGCTGCTGCCACGCCGTCCTTGCGGTATGCCGCCACGGACTCGCAGATGGCGACGCAGCGGTCGTTCTGCCAGGCGGCCTGCTCCTCGCTGATGGAGGTGCGGCCGAGCCTGGTCACTCGCGTCCGGACGTGGACGGTCGTGCCGAAGTGCACCTCCGCGAGGTAGTCGATGCCGACATGCGCAACCAGCATGTGGCCGCCGTACTGTCGCGACGTACGCCCGATGCCCAGCTGTCGGTGAGCCTCGAACCGGCCCATCTCGAAGTACCGCCCGAGTGCGACGTTGTTCACGTGACCGTTGGTGTCGAGGTCGCCGTAGAACACGGGGAGATCGATGCCCGGACTCGGGTAGGACGCGATCTCGAGCCGCTCTGGTTCCCAGCGCATGACGCCAGAACTTATCG
>JAFAZI010000004.1 GCA_019239875.1 Frankiaceae bacterium | reverse complement strand
CTCGATCTCAAGTCCGTCGCCGGACGTGATGCGTTTCTGCGGCTCGCCGAATCGGCCGACGTCGTCATCGAGAGCTTCCGTCCCGGGGTCGTGGATCGCCTCGGCATCGGGTACGACGCGGTCAAGAGCGTCAACCCCGGCATCGTGTACTGCTCGACCAGCGGCTACGGCCAGACCGGCGAACGCGCGCAATGGGCCGGCCACGACCTGAACTACCTGGCGGTCGGTGGATATCTCGCGGGTGAGGAGCCGACGGCCGACGGCAAGCCGCCGATCCCCGGCGCGACCATCGCGGACAGCGCGGGCGGCGGGATGCAGGCGGTGATCGCGATCTTGGCTGCACTGGTCGCCAGGAGCAGGTCCGGGATTGGGGAGTACCTCGACGTCGCGGTCGCCGACGGCGTCCTCGCGCTGATGTCCCTCCAGATGGATGACGTGCTGGCCACGGGCGCCGAGCAGGCACCGGGCGGCGCGCCGCTCTCAGGTCGCTTCGCGTGTTACGACATCTACCGGTGCGCTGATGACGGGTGGGTCGCAGTAGCGGCGATCGAGGCGAAGTTCTGGGCGAACCTGTGCGGGCTGCTGGGCCTCGAGGACCTCGTGGATCAGCAGTACGTCGACTCGGCCCAAGCCGACGTGCGGGCGGCCCTCGCCTCGGTTTTCCTGACCAAGCCACGAGACGAGTGGGTCGCCCTCCTCGGGCCGGCCGACACCTGCGTCTCCCCTGTCCTGACCTCAACCGAGGCGGCCGGCGACCCTGCCTTCGCGGCGCGCAAGGCGTTCGCGATGGCACGGGCCGCGACTGGTGAGTCATGGCCCCAGCTCGCTCCAATGCTCGCGGGCGCGATCCGGGCGGATGGCTATGACCTGCCGGACCGATCTGTCACCGACACCGACGCCGTACTCACCGCCGCCGGCTTCACCGTCGACGAGATCGCGCAGCTGCGCGACGAAGGAGTTGTGGGATGACCGACGCGGAGCTACCGGCGCACATCAGCGCGCTGATCGACCAGCCGCAGTACGAGGAGGCCGGCGACTTCCCGGTGGAGCGCGGCTACATCTGGACCGCGTGCGCGTCCGTTGAGAACGGAAACCCGCTGTTCTGGGACGACGCCGTCGCGGCCGAGCTGACAGGTGGCCCGATCGCCGCTCCCTCGATGCTGTCGACCTGGTTCCGGCCGCATCACTGGGCACCGGGGCTGGAGACGCAGAAGCTCCCGCTCCAGGTGCACTTCGATCTGAAGAAGGAGCTCGACCTGCCGGAGGCAGTGATGAGCGACAACACGACGATCTTCTACGAACCGGTGCGGCCGGGCGACATCCTCACCACCTGTCAGCGGCTGCGGTCGGTGTCACCGGAGAAGCAGACGAAGCTCGGCACCGGCAGGTTCTGGGTGATCGACGTCGAGTACCGCAACCAGAAGGGCGAGCTCGTGGGCGTGGAGTCCTGGACCGGCTTCGGCTACCGGAGAGATGCCGCATGACCCAGACCGCCACCCGGTTGCTGCTCTCCGACGTAACGGTCGGGGACTCGCTTCCATCGCTGTCCTACGACGTCACCGCCACCACCGTCGTGGTCGGCGCGCTGGCGACGCGTGACTGGCGACCGCAGCATCACGACTACCACTTCGCCACCGAGCGCAACGGCGTGAAGAACATCTTCCTCAACTCACCCAACCAGCTCGCGTGGTTCGAGCGCTACGTGACCGACTGGACCGGGCCGACCGGCCGCGTCGGCTACCTGTCGTTCCGGATGATCGACTCGATCTTCCCCGGTGACACGATGGTGTTCACGGCGACGGTGACGAACGTCGAGACCGACGAGCTCGGCTGCGGATGGGCCGAGGTCGACATCGCCGTCAAGGTCGGCGACAAGGTCTGCACCACCTGCAAGGGGCGAGTCGCCCTGCCAACCTCCCCGGACGACAACCCGTGGTCTCGCCGTGGCGAGACGTGGGTGCCCCAGCCTCGCCGCGGCGAGGACCAGAAGCCGCGAGCGTAGGAGCTACCGACATGGACATGGATTTCACGCCCGAGCAGGACATGCTCCGCGACTCCGTACGGCGCACCTGCGAGCGGCACGCTGGTCTCGACGTCGTCCGCAAGCTGGAGAACGACCCGGTGGGGTATCCGCCCGCCTTGTGGTCGGCGCTCGCCGACCTCGGCGTCCTCGGCGTGCTGATCGACGAGGAGTACGGCGGCAGCGGGATGACGATGGTCGATGCCGCGGTGATCTACGAGGAGTTCGGGCGAATGCTCGTCCCCAGCCCGCACTTCGTGAGCTGCGTCCTGGCCGCCGGGCTGGTCGGGCGGTCAGCGAACGACCAGCTGAAGTCGACGCTCCTGCCACAGATCGCGTCCGGGGAGTCGATCGTGACGGTCGCTGCCCTCGAACCGGACTCGGGGTACTCGCCGGCCGGGGTCCAGGTCACGGCGACGGCTGACGGAGACGGCTACCGCCTGTCCGGCACCAAGCTCCACGTGCCATTCGCTCAGGCTGCCTCGCACCTGCTCGTGCTGGCTCGCGCCGACTCCGGCCGGGACGCCAGCGGCATCGTCGCCGTACTGGTCGAGGCCGGCGCCACCGGCGTCAGCCTGGAGCAACAGCTGACCGTCGCCTCCGACGCTCAGTTCAAGGTCTCCTTCGACAACACCCCGACGGTCGCCGTCGTCCATGGCGCGGGCGACGCCTGGGATGCGTGGCACACCACGATGCTCGACGGCGCAGCGCTACAGGCGGCGCAGGCCGCCGGTGGAGCGCGAGCCGCCCTCGAGCTGGCCGCCAACTATGCCAACACCCGCGAGCAGTTCGACAAACCGCTCGCCGCGTTCCAGGCGATCTCCCACTACCTTGCTGACGCCGCGACCGCGGTCGACGGCGCCGAAGGAATCGCGTGGGAGGCCGCGTGGGAGCGCGACCAAGGAAACTCGATCTCCCGGCTCGCACCGATGGCCAAGAGCTTCGCCGGTCAGACGTTCCGCAACACGACCGCCACCGCCGTACAGATCTTCGGCGGCAACGGTTTCACGGTCGAATTCGACATCCAGCTCTACTTCCGGCGCGCGAAGTCGCTCCAGCTCAACAACTGGAACGACCGGTATCTCAATGAGCTGATCGCCGCCGACGTGCTTACCTAGGATTCGAACTCCACCACTTGCCAGCCATCCGGGGGCACGACTGATGGCCGAGAATCGTCGGACCCGCTACGCCACGGTCGACGGCGCCGACATCGCGTACCAGATCCTGAGCGACGGGCCGATCGACCTGTTGCTCTACAGCGGGCTCAACATCCCGATCGACTGCATGGACGACGAGCCTGCGATGGCGCGGTTCCTGCGGCGGCTCGCGTCCTTCGGTCGCCTGGTCCGGTTTGACCGACGCGGGATCGGCCTGTCCGACCGCGGGTCCGCGGCCAACCCGCCGTCAACCCAACAGTGGGCAGAGGACGGCCTCGCCGTCCTCGACGCGATCGGGAGCGAGCGCGCGGTGGTGATCGCGCCGTACCTCTGCGCGCCGGGCGGTGTCACCCTGACGGCGATGGCACCCGACCGGGTTGACGGGCTGATCCTGATCCAGGGTGCGGCCCGCTGGACGGCAGAGCACGACTACCCCGAGGGCATCCCACTCGACTTCGGCGCCCGCATCATCGAGTTGACGACGGAGACCGACGCGATCGACCGGGGATACGACACGATCGCCATGATCGCCCCCGGGATGGCCGCCGACACCGCGTTCCGCGACTGGTTCGACCGCTCGGGCAACCTCGCCGCGTCGCCCTCGATGGCCAAGGCCATGCTGGCCGGCCACGGACTCGTGGACGTCCG
>JAFAZI010000180.1 GCA_019239875.1 Frankiaceae bacterium | reverse complement strand
CGACGTCCTCGTCAACAACGCGGGCAACGCCGGCGCCGACGGCTTCGGAACGATCCGCCGGTTCGTCGACACCTCACCGGCCGACTGGGACCCGTTCCTCCAGGTGAACATGTACGGCGTCATGAACTGCACGCACGCCGCGTTGCCCGCGATGATGAGCGCCGGTTGGGGTCGCGTGATCACGATCATCTCCGACGCCGGACGGATGGGTGGCGCCCACCTTGCGCCGTACAGCGCAGCGAAAGCGGCAGCGGCCGGGTTCTCTCGCGCGATCGCGCGAGAGGTGGCGCGTCATGGGATCACCGCCAACGCGATCGCACTCGGCACCATGCGGACACCGCTCACGGAACCGCTCTGGGCTGATCCCGAACAGCAGGCCGCGCAAGACGCCCTGCTCTCCGACTATCTGGTGCGTCGGCCCGGTGACCCCGACGACGTGGCCTGGGTGACCCTGATGTTGGCGAGCCCGCGAGCGGGTTGGATCACCGGGCAGACCATCCCGGTCAACGGCGGATTGTCCTTCGCGCAGTGATCGACTTCGAGGTCGCCGCCGACGGCGTCGCCGTCCTGACGCTGAACGATCCGGCCAACCGAAACGCGTGGAGCCCGGCGCTCGAGCAGGAGTTCTACGCCACGCTCGAGGCGGCTGATGCCGACCCGTCGGTCCGGGTCGTGATCCTCACCGGCGCCGGCAAGACGTTCTGCCCGGGTGCGGCGGGGTCGCGCCTGGATGTGATCGCCGAGACCGGCATCAGCTACGCGGATCGGGTCCCGTTCAGCCGCACGCTCGCGTTTCGCAAGCCGCTCATCGCGGCGATCAACGGCGGCTGCGCCGGCGTCGGCTTCATCCAGGCCATGATGTGCGACGTACGATTCGCCGCCGCAACGGCGAAGTTGACGACCGCGTTCGCGCGTCGCGGACTGCCCGCCGAACACGCGATCTCATGGCTCCTGCCGCGGCTCGTCGGCCTCGAGAACGCGATAGACCTGTTGCTGTCCGGTCGGGTGGTGACCGCCGCGGCGGCAAAGGAGCTCGGTCTCGTGAGCCGCGTCGTCGAGCCCGACCAGCTCCTCGACGCAGCCCGCGAGTACGCGCACGACATCGCGACGCACTGCGGCCCACACGCGACCGCCCTCATCAAGCGTCAGGTGCTGGTCGACCTCGACTCGTCCTACCGAGATGCACTCGATCGAGCGGTCGCCGCGACCGAGGCCGCGTCACGGACGCCGGAGTTCCGGGAAGGCGTGGACGCGTTCTTGCACAAACGTGAGCCGCGATTCGCCGACCTCCCTGCCGACCGCACCGCGGACGGTGACGCGCGCCGAGCGAAGTGAATTTAGTGTTCGATCGGCCTCAAAAAAACTCACTTCGCAACACCAAATCCGCATCGCCCAAGCCAGCTGAGCTGGGCGCAGGACAGCTGGGAGCAGGTCAGCCCGGTGCCTGGCCAGCCGAGCGCGGCCGTCCAGGCGAGCTGGGCGCAGGTCAGACGCCGAGTGAACGGCCGATGATCTCCTTCATGATCTCCGTCGTGCCGCCGAAGATCGTCTGCACCCGCGCATCCAGATAGGCGCGGGCGATCGGGTACTCCATCATGTAGCCGTACCCGCCGTGGAGCTGGACGCCGGCGTCGACCACCCGCTTCTGCAGCTCGGTCGTCCACCACTTGGCCATCGCGGCGTCCGTGACGGACAGCCGGTCGGCGTTCAGCTCGAGGATCGCCTTGTCGATGAACGTTCGCGCGATCTCGATCTCGGTCGCGAGCTCGGCGAGGACGAAGCGGGAGTGCTGGAAGTTGCCGATCGGCTTGCCGAAAGCCGTGCGCTCCTTGCAGTACGCCAGGGTGTCGTCGAAGGCGCGCTCGCTGGCCGCGAGGGCGGCGACCGCGATCGCGAGCCGTTCCTGCGGCAGGTTCTCCATCAAGTGGATGAAGCCACCGTCGAGATTGCCGATGACGTTGTTGGCCGGCACCCGCACGTCGCTGAAGAACAGCTCGGCCGTGTCCTGCGCCTTCAGTCCGATCTTGTCGAGGTTGCGGCCGCGCTCGAAGCCCGGCATCCCTCGCTCGACACCGAACAAGGTGATGCCCTTGGAGCCTTTCTCCGGGCTGGTCTTCGCGGCCACCACCGCGAGGTCCGCGTTGATGCCGTTGGTGATGAAGGTCTTCTGCCCGTTGAGGATCCAGTCGTCCCCATCACGTACGGCAGTGGTCTGCATGCCCTGCAGGTCGGAGCCGGCAGCCGGCTCCGACATCGCGATCGCGGTGATGACCTCGCCCGAGCAGAACCCGGGGAACCACCGCTGCTTCTGCTCATCCGTGCCGAGCCGGATGAGGTACGGGCCGATCACGTCGTTGTGCGTGCCGAACCCCACCCCGTTCGCCTGTGCCTTGACGATCTCGGTCCGAACGATCGAGTTGTAGCGGAAGTCGGAGATGCCGCCGCCGCCGTACTTCTCCTCGACGTCGGTACCGAGGAGACCGTGTTTGCCGGCCTCCAGCCACACGCCTCGGTCGACGATGCCGGCCTTCTCCCACTCGTCGTAGTGCGGCGTGATGTGTCGCTCGATGAACCCGCGAACGGTGGCCCGGAACGCCTCGTGATCCTCGTTGTACAGATCCCGTTGCATCAGTCGACGAGCTCCACGAGGGTCGCGTTGGCGGTGCCGCCGCCCTCGCACATCGCCTGCAGCCCGTAGCGGATGCCGTTGTCCCGCATGTGATGGATCAGTCGTGTCATCAGTACGGCGCCAGACGCTCCAAGCGGGTGACCAAGCGCGATCGCGCCGCCGAGCGGATTGAGCCGGTCGAGATCGGCACCGGTCTCGGCCAGCCACGCCAGCGGCACCGGCGCGAACGCCTCGTTGATCTCGAAAGCTCCGATGTCACCGATCGCGAGGCCGGTCCGTTTCAACAGCTTCTCGGTCGCGGGAATCGGGCCGGTCAGCATGAGCTTCGCGTCCGCACCGCTGACCGTGCCGGTGTGGAAGCGGACCATGGGCTCGAGACCGAGCTCGTTGGCGCGCGCAGGAGTCGTGACGATCATCGCGGCGGCGCCGTCGGAGATCTGCGACGCGTTGCCTGCGTGGATGACACCGTCGTCGTCGAACGCCGGCTTGAGTCCCGACAGCGACTCGACCGAGGTCCCGCGCCGCACCCCCTCGTCAACCGCGAACTCGCCCACCGGCACGATCTGGGACTCGAAGGCTCCGGCGTCGATGGCAGCTGCGGCGAGCTCGTGGGATCGGGCGGCGTACTCGTCGAGGCGCTCGCGACTGAAGCCCCACTGGCTCGCGATCAGCTCGGCGGAGAGCCCCTGGTTCATCGAGAAGCCGTCGTAGCGATCGAGCACGCGCTGCCCGTACGGGAAGCCTGACTGCCGAGCCGAACCCAACGGGACCCGGCTCATCGACTCGACGCCACCGGCAACCACGACGTCTCGCTGTCCGGACATCACTGCCTGGGCGGCGAACTCCAGCGCCTGCTGGCTCGAGCCGCAGGCGCGGTTGATCGTGACCCCAGGGATGTCGTCGGGCCAGCCGGCAGCGAGGACGGCGTACCGGCCGATGTTGCTCGACTGGTCGCCGACCTGAGACACGCAGCCCCACACCACGTCCTCGATGACGTCCGGCGCGAGGCCCGCCCGATCGAGGACGGCGTTCAGGATGTCGGCGGAGAGGTCGACCGGATGTACGTCGGCGAGGCTGCCGTTCCGCTTGCCGATCGCGGTCCGTGCCGCGTTGCAGATGACCGCCTCACGCATCAGGCGCTCACGATCCCGTGCACGAACAGGTCCCACAGCTGCTCGGCCGGATCGCCACTCTTGGGCTGCACCGGAACGCCGGCGATTGTCGTTGCGAAGGCGTTGAACATGATGGCCTGGAGGATCACGCCGGCGGTCCGCGGATGGTCGAGTCCGGCGCGGATCTTGCCGGCCGCAGCCGCGTCGTCGAGCAGCTCGACCAGAACGCTCGTCAGCGGCAGGAAAGCGTGCGACGCCTCCTGCGCGTGCTCCGTGAGCAACTGCTGCGCGAAGCTCGCGAAGGCGGGCGCGAACCCCTTCTTCTGCGTGCGCGCCTTCGGCGTCGGCTGGCACACGCGGTAGTACTCGACGGCAAAGATGTGCAACCGCTGCACCGGGTCGTCGGATGCTGCGATGGCCTCGCGCATCTGCGCGCCCGCCGTGTGGACCGCGTCCTCGAACAGTGCCAGCAACAACTCGTACTTGCCGTTGAAATGCTGGTAGAAGCTTCGCAGCGACTGGCCGGAGCGCTCGATCACCTCTTGCACGGTGAACTCCTGACCGGAGTCACTGTTGACGAGCTCGAGGGCGGCGTCGAGGAATGCCTGGACCTTGCTCTCGGCGCGCTCTCGGGCGGGGTCGAGGACCCGCGCAACAGCGAGTTCGCGGCGCGACACCGAGCTGCGGCCCGCCTTGGTTGTGCCCCTGTCAGCTGCCATGTGGAAAGCCTACTCTTGAATTCGAGAGCACCGTTGACGCCATGCCCCGGGGTCGTATCCGGTCAGCGTGTCAATTTCCTGACGCCACGTCAGCGAACTCGGCCCGGACGGCGTCCGTGTGCTCGCCAAGCGCCGGCACGGCGCCGGCCTGCCACGACCAGGAGTCGGAGTCAGCTGCCGGCCGCAGGCTGCGGAAGGTCCGACCCGGTGCTGCGGTGGTGGCCCACCTGCCTCTCCGCTCCAGCTCCGAGTGGTGCAACACCTCGGTCGGCGTGTTGTAACGGCCCCAGCCGATGCCCGCCGCCTCCGCGGCGGCACTCGCCTCGGCGAACGTGCAGCTCGCCGCCCATGCGCCAACGTGCTCGTCAAGCTCGGCTCGGCGGGCCACCCGGTCCGCATTCATCGCGTACCGCGGATCGGCCACGAGCTCCGGCATGCCGAGCAGGTCGTTGCACAGCCGGCGCCACTCGGCGTCGCTCGTCGTACCGAGCACGATCGTCTGGTCGTCAGCCGTCCGATACGCACCGTACGGCGCGACGAGAGGGCTCGCCATGCCGACCGGAACCGGGTCCGTGCCGGTCGCGGCGGCTTGGTGCAGGGCCCAGCTCACCCAGTCGGTGACCACGTCGAACATCCCGATCGTGATTGCCGTTCCCCGCCCGGTCCGGCCGCGGTCGATCACGGCCGCGAGGATCGCGGTGGCCGCGGTCATACCCGTCCCGACATCGACGAACGGCACCCCTGGCTTCGCCGGGTTGCCCGCCGTTCCGGTGATGGCGCAGGAGCCGCCCTCGCTCTGCACCAGCAAGTCATAGGCGCGTGACCGCTCTCGCTCGCCGCCGGTCCCATATCCGCTGATGTCGACGGCGATCAGTCGCGGATGCCGGCCGGTTGCCCCGGCTGCGTCAACGCCCAGCCGCTCGGCCGCGCCGGGTGCGAGGTTCTGCACGAGCACGTCAGCCGCCGCCAGGATGCGCTCGAGCACCGCGCGGTCGTCGGGCGACTTCAGGTCCAGGACGACGGACTCCTTGCCGCGATTCGCCCACGCGAAGTATGCGGAGACCTCGCCGACAGCGTCGTCGTAGTACCGGCAGAAATCGCCGGTCGGCGACTCGATCTTGATGACCCGTGCGCCGAGATCCGCCAGCTGACGGGTGCAGTGCGGCGCCGAGACGGCCTGCTCGAGACCGACGACGAGTAGTCCTTCGAGTGGCAGCACCTGGTCGGCGGCTAGAGCAGCTCGAGGATCAGCGCTGATCCCATCCCGCCGCCGGCACACATCGCCACGCAGCCGAGCGACACCTCACGGCGTCGCATCTCGGCAAGCATCGTCACGATCATCCGAGTGCCGGTCGCCGCGATCGGATGGCCAAGACTGCAGCCGCTCCCGTTCACGTTGACGATCGATGGGTCGATGCCGAGCTTTCGGGTCACCGCAACTGGTACGGCGCAGAACGCCTCGTTGATCTCCCAGAGCTCGATGTCATTCGGGTACAGGCCCGACCGGGACAGTGCCTGCTCGATCGCGGACACCGGCGCGAGGCCGGTCTCGACGGGATCGACGCCGACGTTCGCCCACGACCGGACCGTGCCGAGTGGCGTCAGGCCGTGCGCGCTCGCGTAGTCGTCGCTCGTCACGACGATCGCGGCGGCGGCGTCGTTGACCCCCGCCGCGTTGCCCGCCGTGACCGTTGCGTTCTCGATCTCGGGGTGGATCAGCGGGAGCTCGGCGAGCGTGTCGACGGTGACCCCGCGGCGGGGGTGCTCGTCTAAGCTCACCGCTGCGGTCGATCCGTCCGGCTGCTCGACGGATACGCTGATGATCTCGCCCTCGAACCAACCGTTGTCCTGGCTCGCCACCGCCTGTCCGTGCGTGTAGGCCGCCCACTCGTCGACGTCGCGCCGGGTCAGCCCGGCGATCCGGGCCGTGTTCTCACCGACCGTCACCGACATGTCGAACGGCGGCGCGTCGGGCGTCGCCGGGTGACTCGGCGACATCCACTGCTGCGGCTGTCCATCGGCGCCGATCTTCATGACCATCGGCATCGAGCTCATGCTTTCCGTGCCGCCGGCGATCACGACGTCGAGCGCGTCCGCCCGGACTGCGGCGACCGCGGACTGGACGGCCGCTTGGCCACCTGCGCAATGGCGGTTCAGCGCAAGGCCCGGGACGTGGCTCATGCCGAGCGACACCGCGGTGTGCCGGGCGATGACGCCACCGCCCTGGAGCGACTCAGCGAGCATCAGGTCGTTGACGTCCGCGGCCGACACTCCTGAACGCTCGATGACTCCCGACACTGCGGCGCGCGCGAGTGCGAAGGCGTCGGTCGACGCAAAGGCGCCCTTGCGGCTTCGGCAGATCGGCGTGCGGGCGGCCCCCACGATCACGGTGTTACGCATTGCTGTCCTCTCTGGGAAATCGACCCGCGCGCAGATCTGCGCGGAGCTTGAACTTCTGGACCTTGCCGGACGGTGTGCGCGGGAAATCCGCGACCTCGTACAGTGCCTCCGGCCACTTCTGCTTGGCCAGGCCGACCGACTGCAGGTGGGCGCGAACGACTTCCATGGTCGGACACTCCGCGCCCGGGTGCAGCCGCATCATGGCTGCGGCCCGCTCGCCGTACCGGTCGTCAGGTTGCCCGACGACACTGACCTCAGCGATCGCGTCGAGACCGAGCAGCACGTCCTCGACCTCCACCGCGCTGATGTTCTCGCCGCCGCGGATGATGAAGTCGGCGAGCCGGTCCGTGATCGTCAGATAACCGTCCGCGTCGAGGATCCCCACGTCACCCGTCCGGTACCAGCCGTCCGGGGTGAAGGCGGCCGCCGTCAGGTCGGGGTCGGTGTAGCCGATGAAGCGGTCCGGCCCGCGACTCTCGATCTCGCCCTCGTCGGTCAGTCGGATCTCGACACCGGGCAGCACGTGCCCGTCGGTCCGGTTCCGTTTCTCTTGCGGCTCGTGGAGCAGCGAGCCGGTGATCGATGGATGTTCGGTGCTCCCGTAGGACCGGTAGCACCTGATGCCGAGCCGCTCCGCGCGTTCTGTGACGGCCGCCGGCACGGTCGACCCACCCAGCCCCGCGAAGGGCATGAGCTTCAGGTGCTCCGGCGTGAAGTCAGGATGGTCGAGCAGGCTGGTCAAGAAGTACGTCGCGCCACCCGACATCCCGAGACCCTCGTCGAGCATGAGCTTCAGGACCCGCTCGGGGTTCCACACATCCACCAGCGTGACCGGCAGATCGCGAAGCAGCGGGACCAGGAACGCGTTTACCATGCCGATGAAGTGGCCGACCGGCGCGCCCGTGATGCCAGGCGGTCCGATGCCGGGGAACATGTGGTGGAGTTGCCGCGCCTCACACCCGATCGTTCGCTGGCTGTGCACGACACCCTTCGGATCCTTTGTCGTCCCGGAGGTGAACGCCACGATCGCGGGCGAGTCCGGGTCGACTGCTGCCGGTTCCGTGATGGGTGAGCCCCCCAGCGCCGACTCGAACGGGGTCGCGCCCGCCGGCAGCGCCTCCCCGTCCGCGCCGGCGACGAGCCAGCACGGCGACCCGTGTCGCGGCAGCAGTTCGTCGTAGGTCGCGGCGAAGTCCGACTGGCCGAAGCGAACCGCCGTGACCACGACGTCCGGCTTGGTGGTCGCGAGGATGTAGTCGACCTCCTTCGCGCCGTAGAAGTGGACGACGGGGATGACGACCGCTCCGAGATAAGCCGCGGCCCAGAACGTGATGCCGGCCTCGACCCAGTTCGGGAGCTGGAACATGACGACGTCCCCGGCTCCGATGCCACGCGCTCGCCAGGTCGCGGCAAGCGAACGCGCGGCGCGGTCGATGTCGGCGAACGTCCCGTCCCAGGGGCGGACCTGCGAGCGCACGCGGAACGGCACGTCGTGCATCCGGTCAAGGCCGGCGGCGACCAGATCGCCGAGGCTCGCGTCGTCCCACCAGCCGTTGTCGCGATACTCACGGCGCAGCTCATCGGAGACCGAGCGCAGCTGCCACCTGCTCACTCGCCCGGCCCCTTCCTGTCGAACGCGTTGCTTGCCGATGAGAAGCACATTATCGTTTTCGATTATGGCCGTCTCATCGTCCCCGGTGTCGATCCCCGGCGCCGGCCACGACCGCGGCTACCATCCCCTCACGATCGCAGCAGTGGTCAACGAGACAGCGGATGCGGCGACCTACATTCTCGACGTTCCCCTCGACCGCCGCGCCTCGTTCATGTATCGAGCCGGGCAGTTCCTGACGTTCCGCCTCACCATCGACGGCACGACGATCTACCGCTCGTACTCCATGTCGTCGGCGCCCGAGGTCGACGACGCTCTCGCGGTGACGGTCAAGCGGGTGCCGGCCGGCCGCGGGTCGAACTGGATGCTCGACAACCTGGCCGCCGGCGACACTGTCGAGGCGAGCGTGCCGGCCGGCGTCTTCACTCTCGGTACGACGGACCGCCCGCTCATGGGGTTCGCCGCCGGCAGCGGAATCACGCCTGTCATCTCGCTGCTGAAGGCCGCGCTGGCCACCACGGCGAGATCCGCAGCCCTGTTGTATGCCAACCGTGACGGTGACTCGGTGATCTTCGCCGCCGTCCTCGCCGACCTGGTGCGCGCCAACCCGGAGCGGCTCACCGTCGACCACCGCTACGACTGCGACGACGGCTTCGTCGACGCCGCAACGATCGCGGCGTACGTCGAGACGGCGAGAGCTGCGGACTGTTACATCTGCGGCCCCGGCCCGTTCATGGACATCGTCGAGACTGCGCTGCTCGGCGCGGGAGTACCGGCCGAGCAGATCCACATCGAGCGGTTCACCGTCACCGAGCCGGCCGACCCGGTGGCGGCGTCCGAACCCGCCCCCGAAGTGGCGGCGGCCGCAGCCACCGGTACGGCGGTCACGATCGAGCTCGACGGCCAGACCAAGTCGACCAAACACCATCCAGGGACCACCATCTTGCAGACCGCGCGCCAGATGGGGATGTCCCCGCCGTTCTCGTGCGAGGCCGGCAACTGCGCGACCTGCATGGCGAAGCTGCTGGACGGTGAGGTCACGATGTACGTCAACGACGCGCTGTACGACGACGAGGTCGCCGACGGCTGGATCCTGACCTGCCAGTCCGTGCCGACGACGCCGACGGTGCACGTCGTCTACGGCTACGAGGAGACCTGAGATGGCAGACCTGCCGCTGGCCGACATCATCGAGGTCGAGCAGCTGCTCGCCAAGTACGCCGTCGGCATGACGCGCAACGATGTCGAGACCGTCGTCGAGGTCTTCACGCCGGACGGGACGTACAGCGCGTTCGGCGAGACCTATCAGCTCGCCGACTTCCCCGTCCTTGTCGCGGCGGCACCCAAGGGCCTGTTCATGACGGGGACACCGCAGCTCGACCTCGACGTCGCCGCCGGAACCGGGACGGGAATGCAGACTTTGTGCTTCGTCGACCAGACGAATCACGACATGCGGATCGGGTGGTACACCGACACCTACCGTCGGACGGATCTTGGCTGGCGGCTCGCAACCCGTGCGATGACCTTCCTGCGCCGAAGCGGTGAGCGGGACTCGGGCCGCGCGCACGACCCGCGCCGGCCGGCACCGTCAGCCGCAACGTCCTGACCGATGGACCTCGACGCCTTTCGGGGCGAGCTCGACAGTTGGCTCGACGATCACGACGCGGAGCTGCGGCCGCCGGACTCACACCGCTTCGACGACCACATGGCGCACCTCTCGACGGTCAAGCGGCTGACCTACGATGCCAGTTTCATGCGGTGGGGCTGGCCCGAGTCGGTCGGCGGACTGGGCGGCTCGACGCTCCTGCGGGGTTATCTCGGTGGGGGGCTGACGGCGCGCGGCCTGGTTGAGCCCGGCATCTACTCGATGACCGAGGTGCTGGTGCCGACGATGATCGACTATGCCCCGCCCGGGCTCGCAGCGGAGATGGTGCCGCGCCAGCTACGGGGCGATGAGACCTGGTGTCAGGGCTTCTCGGAGCCGAGCACGGGCAGCAACCTCGGCGCGCTCGCCTGCCGGGCCACGCGCTCGAGTGGCGGCGAGTGGCGAGTGACCGGCCAGAAGGTGTGGACCAGCCTCGCGCAGTTCGCGCAGCGGTGCGTGCTGCTCACTCGCACCGGATCCCCCGAGGACGCCCACCGTGGAATCACCGCGTTCTTCGTGGACATGGACTCCCCCGGCATCACGGTCCGGCCGATCCGGACGATGCACGGCGTCGACGAGTTCTGTGAGGTCTTCTTCGACGACGTCGCGGTACCGCACGACCGGATGCTCGGCGCCGAGGGCCAGGGGTGGGCGGTCGCGATGGATCTGCTGCCGTTCGAGCGGTCGACCGCGCTGTGGCACCGGGGTGCATACCTGCACCGCAAGCTCTCGGACCTGCTCGCTGCCGCGCCGGAGGGTTCACTCTCGGCGGCCGATGTCGGCGCGGTGATCGAGCAGCTCTACGCGTTTCGCGCCCGGTCACGTGCGACCCAGTACCGGATGGCGGCCGGCGAGAAGCTTGGCGCGGAGACCTCGATCGACAAGCTGATGCTGGGCATGGCCGAGCAGGCGCTGTACGACGTCGCAGCCGCGGCGCTTGCTCCGGCACTCTTGGCCGGCGACGACCCCGAGAGTGAGGGGTGGCGATCGGAGTACCTCTACTCCCGGGCCGCCACGATCTACGGCGGCAGTTCGGAGATCCAACGGAACATCGTGGCGCGCCGGCTGCTCGACCTCGGACCGGAGGTGTGATGGACCGCGACGAGCTCGAGCTGTTCACCAACAGCCTGCGTGGTGCCGCCGACCGGCACGCCGGCGCTGCCCTGGATGCTGCGTACGACGACCTGGGATGGCGCGACGCGCTGCAGGACGACCAGCAGGCGATTGCGGCGTTGTTCGCGATCCAAGGCGGACGCGGCGTCGCGTCGAGTGCGATCGATGACGTCCTGTTGAGCGGACTCGGTCTCGAGCCAGTCCCGGAGCGAGCCGTTGTGATGCCGCCCCTCGGCCGCCACGATGCGGCGTACGCCGGGCGCACCGTGGATGGCTTTGCCACGCACCGGGCGTCGACGGCGACCGAACTCGTGATCGTCGGCGAGCCGATTCGCGTCGTACCGGCGCCGGCCCTCGACCGTCGGCAGGTCAGCGGCATCGACCCCGCCAGCGGGTGGGTCGCGGTCAGCGGCCACCTCGACGGCGACGAGACGATCTCCGGGGTGTGGCCGGACGCGCTCGCGCTCGGCCACCGGGCCGTTGCGACCGAACTCGCGGCATTGGGCCGGACGATGCTGGGGCTCGCCCGCGATCACGCCGCCGACCGGGTGCAGTTCGGTCGCGCGATCGGCAGTTTCCAAGCCGTGCGACACAAGCTCGCCGACGCGTTGCTCGCAACCGAGGCCGCCGACGCGGCGGTGTCGGTCGGCTGGGCTGAACCGTCGGGATTCACGGCATTGATGGCGAAGGCGATCGCTGGGCGGAGCGGGCGGACTGTGGCCAGGCATGCGCAGCAGGTGCTGGCCGGCATGGGCTTCACGGCGGAGCACGGCTTCCACCTGCTGATGAAGCGATCGATGGTGCTCGACCAGGTACTCGGTTCCGGTGCCGCCCTGTCGAGCGAGCTCGCCCAGCGGTCGATCACGGAGCGGGTCGCGCCACCGATGCTCGCTTTGTGACGATGATTTCCTCTGTTGTAAATCACGTTCTCACCCGTTAGCGTCCGACCGTGGCCCTTGAGAACATGCTTGTCGTCGATGCGGACTCCCACTGGTCGGAGCCTGCGGACATGTTCACCTCCCGTGCTCCGGAGGCGTACCGCGACCGAGTCCCGCACGTCGAAGACATCGACGGCCAGGCCCACTGGGTGTTCGAGGGCAACTCGGTCGGGTTCTTCGCGGCGGGGGCCGTCATCGCCAAGGACGGCACCAAGTCCGAGGACGCACAGGTCCTTCACACCTGGACGACGGAGGACGTGCACGCCGGTGCCTACGATCCGAAGGTCCGGCTCGAAGTGCTCGACGAGACCGGCATCGATCACCAGGTGATCTTTCCGAGCACCATCGGTCTCGGCGGTCAGGGACTCAGCCAGGCCGGTGATCCCGAGCTGCAACGGATGGCAGTCGAGATCTACAACGACGCCATGGCCGAGATCCAGGCCGAGTCGGGCAACCGCCTCCTCCCCATGCCCCTGATGCCGGCGTACAGCGTTGAGGAGTGCGTGCGCGAAGCGACGCGGGTAGCCGGTCTCGGCCTGCGCGGTGTGAACATGACCTCCGATCCGCAGGACCTCGGCGCACCAGACCTTGCGAGCCACGAGTGGGATCCGTTCTGGGAGGTGTGCGCCGACCTCGAGCTGCCCGTCCACTTCCACATCGGCGCGAGCGTCACGGCGATGACCTTCTACGGCAACTACGCGTGGCCCTCGCAGAAGGAGTCCACCAAGCTCGCGATCGGCGGCACGCTGCTGTTCATCGGAAATGCGCGGGTCGTCACCAACCTCATCCTCTCTGGCGTGTTCGACCGGTATCCCGCGCTGCAGACCGTCTCCGTCGAGAGCGGAGTGGGCTGGATCCCCTTCATTCTCGAGGCACTCGACTACGAGATGAACGAGAACGCGAAGGCGGACCTCGCGGCACTGTCGAAGCCGCCGTCGGAGTACTTCAAGAGCAACATCTACGCGACGTTCTGGTTCGAGAACAACCGCAACCGGTTGCCGGAGCTGATCGACTCCGTCGGCGCGGACCGCATCCTGTTCGAGACCGACTTCCCGCACCCGACCTGCTTGTACCCCAACCCGTTGGACAGCGTGAAGACGAAGATGGCAACGCTCCCCCAGGAGACGCAGGCCAAGATCTACGGCGAGAACGCGCGCCGGCTGTACAAGCTGTAGGCGCAGTCGTGGCGGAGGTCGAGGTCAACGGCGGCGTCGTGGTCCACGAGTTCCTCGGTCCCGAGGACGCCGAGGTCGTGGTCTTGACGCCCGGTGGCCGGTTCAGCAAGGACTTCCCGGGAGTGCGGCCGCTGGCACAGGCGCTCGCCGACGGCGGCAAGCGCGTGCTGCTGTGGGACCGGCCGAACTGCGGCGCGTCGGACGTGCAGGTGTTCGGGCGCTCGGAGTCGCACATGCGTGCCGAGACCCTCGGACTGATGCTCGAAGCGCTCGGCATCGACAAGGTCGTGGCACTCGGTGGCTCCGGCGGTGCCCGCGACTCGATCGTCTTCACCCTGATGTGGCCGGACCTGGTGTCGCGACTTGGGGTCTGGTCCATCGTCGGCGGCACCTACAGCTCGATGTCACTGGCGAGCGTGTACGTGTTGAACGAGCTGCGCACGGTGCGAGCCAAGGGCATCGAAGGCATCCTCGAGCTGAGCGGTCTGGCCGGCGGCTGGGACGACCTGATCGCGGCCAATCCGCGCAATCGCGACCGCCTGCTGGCAATCGGATCAGCTGAGTTCGAGCGGGTGATGAGCCGGTGGCTCGACGCGTATGTCCCGAAACCGAACGAGCCGATCCCGGGCGTCGCGGACCACGAGTTCGAAGCCATCACAGTGCCGACCCTCATCATTCGTGGCGGACGCAACGACTTCGATCACCCGGCGCGCACGTCGTTCGAGGTCCACACGCTGATCAAGGGCTCCCGCCTGATCGAGCCGCCATGGCCGGAGGACGCATGGGAACACGCAAGTGCGGAGCGCGACGCCGGTCGGGGCAGCATCTTCGACCCATGGCTGCAGGCAGCACCGGTCCTGCTCGACTTCATGGCGGGCAGGGAGGCCGGCACACCGACGACCGTGTCCTGGCAGGGCCCGGCCCGATGATCCTGTAGCTGGTCTGACGGTCGCGTCGGTTGGCGGCTAATCCTTGGTCTTCGACCGCATCCGGTCGAGGTTCGCGCGCAGCTCAGCCGAGTCGAAGGAGCGGTTCTCCGCCGTCAGCGCGTAGTCGATCGTCGCGGTCACTGCCCGCTGCAGGTGGAGGTTCACCACCCGCCGCGTGTCCTCGACCGCTTGCGGCGGAAGCTTGGCGATCTTCGTTGCGCAGGCCAGTGCCGACTCCATGACCGCGTCTTCCGGTACGACGTGGTTCACCAGCCCGATCGCCGCCGCGCGTTCCGCCGGGATGCGGTCGCCGGTCAGCGCAAACTCCTTCGCGAGCATCAGGCTCGTCAGCAGCGGCCACGTGATGGGACCGCCGTCGGCTGCGACCAGCCCGAGCATCACGTGCGGATCCGCGAGATGCGCGGTGTCGGCCATGAACGCGATGTCGGACAGCGCGACGAGGCTGCACCCGAGCCCGACCGCAGGACCGTTCACGGCAGCGATGATGGGGACCCGGCAGTTGACCATCCCGGTCACGATCTGCTTCCCGTGCGTGAGGCTGATCTTTCGAAGCGCCGGGTCGCCGGCGAGCTCGGAGATGTAGTCGAGGTCGCCGCCCGCCGAGAACGCCCGCCCGTTCCCGGTGATCACGACCGCGCGCGCATCACCGTCCTCGTCGATCTGCGGCCACAGCTCAGCGAGGCCTTGATGCAGGGAGTGGTTCGTCGCGTTGAGCACGTCCGGCCGGTTCAGCCGCACGATCCGGATCGGGCCATCGGCCTCGATCTGGATCTCCTCAGGAACCCGATAGGTGCTCACGTGGCCGGCAGCCCGAGGATGCGGCTCGCGATCAGGTTGCGCTGGATCTGCGACGTACCGCCCATCACGC
>JAFAZI010000072.1 GCA_019239875.1 Frankiaceae bacterium | reverse complement strand
TGGTCGAGCAGATACTGCTCGAACAGATAGAGGTAGGCCCGATGCCAGGGCAGAAACAGGATCGTTCCGTGCTGGCAGGAGTTGGGAAGTGGCAGCCCGTGAATCCCCGCCCAGTACTGATATCCCCGTTCGTCATTAATTGCCTGCATCTTGGAGATTCCCGATCGCAGGTTTGCCGCTTGGTGGGATGTCAGACTGTCGGCGTTGAGCCGACGGCGAAGGCGACTTGGTCCTCTCCGGGATGCCTCTCTCCTCATGCCGCCAGCGTAGGTGGCTCGTCAATGCCCCAGCAGCCAGCTTCGTCGGCTCCGACGAACCGTTAGGGCCTGCTGACAGCGGGACCACCCGCCAGTCCAGGCATCCTTACCCGGCTACCGCCGCCGGCCGGTCAAATCGGTGCGGAGGTGGTAGCGGTGTCAGCTACCCGACAGAAGACCCCGGAACTGTCAGTGCACCGTCGTACGCTCGCGCAGAGATAGGGAGTGTCCAATGACCGTGCCCACTAACCCACTGACGTCGGCGGACCGCCACGCGATCTCTGGCCGAATTGTCACGATGGACGCCTCGCGAACCGTCGTCGACCATGGCGTGCTCTACATCGAGGGCAACTCGATTACCACCGTCTCCCCCGTGGGTGCAGCGCCGCCGCCTGGCTTCGAAGACGTGGCGGTCAGTGTGAGCCGCGGGACGATCTTTCCAGGGCTCATCGAGCTTCACAACCATCTGCCGTATGACGTGTTGAGCCTCTGGCAGGTACCCAAGAAGTACAGCAACCGCGACCAATGGTCTGGGTCGTCAACACCGCAGTATCACCAGTTGATCACCGGCCCGATGAAGGTGCTCGGCACCAATCCAGACACCGTGGCCGCGATCGTTCGCTACGTCGAGGTCAGAGCCTTGCTCGGCGGCACCACCACAAGCCAGGGCGTTACGTTGTCGGCAGCACCCGGCATGGTCACTCACTTCAAAGGCCTGGTGCGCAACGTTGAGAACACCGGCGATCTGGCGCTGCCTGCGGCCGGCACTCACGTCGCCGACGTGGCCGCGAAGGACGCCCAGAAGTTCCTGGCCGAGATCTCGGGCACGCGGAAACTGATTTTGCACCTATCCGAGGGAACGGACCAGGCGGCTAACGACCACTTCGCAGCGCTGCAGTATTCCCCCGGCAAGTGGGCGATCACCGAGAACCTGATCGGGATTCATTGCGTCGCCTTAACCGACGCAGACTTCGCAACCTTCAAGTCGCATGGCGGCGCGATGGTCTGGTCACCGCTGTCCAATCTGCTGCTGTACGGCCAAACCGCCAATCTTGGGGCCGCCCTCAAGGAGGGGGTGCCAGTGGCCCTTGGCGCTGACTGGTCGCCGTCGGGCAGTAAGAACCTGCTCGGTGAGCTGAAGGCGGCCCGCCTCGCCGCGGTTGGAGCCCGCGCACCGAACGTCTCAGGCTCCGACCTGCTGGCGATGGCGACCAGCACGCCGGCGCAAATGCTCGGCTGGGAGGCCGCGGTTGGCTCCCTCGAGGATGGGAAGCGGGCAGACCTGCTGATCGTCGAGGGTACCTCTGGTGATCCCTACGAACGGCTCCTCGACGCGATAGAGGCAGATATCGAACTGGTCATGATCGATGGCGTTCCTCGCGTTGGAACACTCGGGCTAATGGCTCACCTCGGAGCAACAACCGGCCTTGAACGGATCCGAGTTGGTGGCCGCGATCGCGTGTTGAACCTTGGCCAGGTTGGTGCTGACCAGCTGGTTGAAGCCCTCACCGTTGCCGCGGCAGAGCAGCGACTCGCGGCGGCGATGCGTAATCTGCCGAACACCGCCGCAGCAGCTCCGGCGCCGGCGGGCGCGAGCCCGGACGGTCGACCGCGGCTGGCGGTGTCGGGTGTGGTCGATAACCAACAGTCACCGCGCCCACATTTGCCGCTGAACGGTCGCTTCACTGGACCGAACCTGCCGGAGACGCGGACGGTCGGTCACGTCGAGAGTCTGGTCGCTGCGGCCGGACCGCTGCCGGCGCTAGCGCTCGATCCGCTCATAGCGGTTGACAACCCGGCCTACTACGCGACCCTCGCCCAGGAGATGAACTTGCCGCCCGAGGTCCGCGACGGCCTGAAGCCATAGGCAATCACCACGACGGAGGTTCCTTCGATGCGCCACGACTTCTGCCCCGGTTATCCCGCGCCCTACGACGCCCTGGTCACTGACTACCCGGATGAGACCACCTACCCGTACGACAGTTTCCGGGTCGAGTGGGGTCCGATCTTCCACCGCGGCCGCCTCGACGGCAGCGCGCGGGTTCTCGTCATCGGGCAGGATCCGGCCACCGAGGAAGACGTCACGCGCCGGATTCTGGTTGGCACCGCGGGGCAGCGAGTCCAAGGCCTGCTCACCCGACTCGGCATCACCAAGTCCTACGTGATGATCAACACCTTCCTCTACAGCGTCTACGGACAAAGCGGCGGAACCAGCCACCTCAAGGACGCCGGCATCGTGGCCTACCGTCACCAGTGGCTCGACACCCTGGTGGAACACAACGACTTCGACGCAGTCATTACATTCGGCACGCTCGCCAACGAAGCCTTCACTGCGTGGGCCGCCACCCCGTCCGGCCAAGTCGCGGCGCTCTACCAAGCGGCGTTGCTGCATCCGACCTACCCGGAGTCAGCCGCGGCCAGCGGGCAACAATCCGAGTCAAGCGCCTTCCGTGTCCTGCTCGCGAACTGGAACAAGGCTCTGCCCGGACTGGGTGCAGCGATCACCCATACCGACCAGCCAGCCACCTTGAAGCGCTACGGCTACACCTTCAAAAGCACCGACTACACGCCGATCCCCGAGATGGACCTACCAGCCGGCCTGCCGACCTGGATGCGCTCGACCGAACTGTGGGCCAACCGAACCGGACGAACGACCGATGACAAGCGGGCAACGCTCACCGCGGCGGTTCCTGCCGACCTGCGAGCTTGGTAGGGCAATCATCATCCTCAGCAGCGAAATCGACGAACTCGAGGTGGCCGCATTCGGCGTATCCGCCTGCGAACGCACGGCATTAGAACCTTCGGGCATGACAGTTAACGCCACACGAAGGCCAACCCTGAGCGCGGGAAGATCCAGCCGTCGAAGTCGACTTCGATCGTCCGTTCTGGAACCGAGGGGGCACTCCGACTGATTCTCGCCCGATCGCCGCTAGTGATGAAGTCGAGCACGTTCACGAGCTCGATCTCGGTGTCGCCGTAATCGAGATCGACGGATAGCCTATTCGTCGGCTGGTCGACGCGTAGCTGTAATAGGTGGCCATCGGTGGCGAGCAGCGTCTTGTAGGTATAGGCCACCTCCACCGGCTCGGCGCTGCGAATCGCCTCCTCCCCCAGCGACACGCTGTACGTCTGACTGCCTTGCTTGGCTGTGCGCCGGATCGGTCGAGGCTCGCCATTGACGGCGAATGCAACCAGCTCGAAGGCAGATTTTGCGGCCGCGTCGAGCCCTGACCGCTTGCCGATGTACCAGGCTGAAGTGGCCGTGGTGTCGTGGTCGAGCTCGTGAAACTCCTCAGGATCGGAGAGGCAGACGAACCGCCGTGTTGGGTAGATCGGGTTGAGCTCGAACTCCCAATGGATGACTGCGACGTACATAGCGCGGCCTTTGGCCGTGCCCCTATCCATGGATAGCCGAATCGATATTCGTGCGTTGTGCAGTCGCTCAGGCATGTTGATCGCCTGGGCTTGAAGGTCCTCGACGATCTCGCGCGCGAAGCTCGCGTCCTTGAGGCGGATACCGAGCGCGTTGGTCGTGATGCGATCAAGGACCTCGGGGGTGGCGACCCGGGCAAGGTCCTCTGGCTCGAAGGCGAAGCCGTCGATGACGGCATCGCGCATGGCCGGCGTGGTGTCGGTAAGGACTCGCTTCAGTCGCTCGGTATCGCGAATTTCGCTATCGGCACTGTCGAGGTACTGAAGTCCGACGCCCAGCAAGCCGGTGGTGAACATGCCCGACCCGATGTCGACGATCGGCCAGTTGCGCAGCCACTGCCAGTCGGCCTGGCTCAGGATCCAGTGGCCAAAGATCAGTAGTCCCAGCCCGACGAAGAGCAGGACGAGCGCCAGGATCGTCAGCTTGGCTCGATACAACCGGTGAAGTGAATCATGCATGCCTTACGGCATTAAGTATACCAATCCGCTTTAGAAAGTGGAAGCTCGGCGATCACCGAGCCGCTCCCTACCGGCTAAACGCCGCCAGGCGCACCCACATCGTCGAGAACGCTCTCCAGATGCCGGCGAACGCACCGGTCGTCTCGGTCAGGGTGTATCCGCCACCGCCACCGCTCATGTTGATCACCTTCCGCTCGTGGAACCACGAGTGATGCTACTTATGAGTCTGTAGACTGACAAGTAGCAAGCCGCCAGCGTCGTGACCGCGATGGAGGGCGAATTGCAACGGCGCGTCGGACATAACCTGCGCCGGTTTCGGGAAGCCCGCGGCATGAGCCAAGAAGCGTTCGCTGAATTCGTTGGGGTCCACCGCACCTACATGGGCGGCGTTGAGCGCGGTGAACGAAACCTAACCCTAAGGTCCGTGGAACGAATCGCGGCCCGGATTGGCGTTGAACCGCTCAGCCTGCTCCGCTAGTGCGAAGGAACGGGCTTAGTTTCGACGAGAAAAGCAATCGCACCGACGCGGCCTCCCACCCGATCCGCCGGCCGCTACCGACGGCGAATTACCCTGTTCGACCGACCGCTCACGGTGCACACTGGAGGTTGGCGAGTCTCGCCAGCAGATCTCGCCGCGCGAGGTCCTTATGAGTGCACAAATTCTGGTCGCCGCCGTTGCCGTCATCGTGAGCGTTGGCGCGTTCGGATCAACGCGCCGCCGCGACGTGGTCGTCCGGCGCGCTGAGCTGCTCCGTGCCTACACCAATGACTTCTACGCCGATGCTGCAATGTC
>JAFAZI010000190.1 GCA_019239875.1 Frankiaceae bacterium | reverse complement strand
GCGGACGACGCGCCCGACCGCCTGCGCGAAGAACAGGGGAGTGCGGTAGCTCGTCATCCAGGCCAGGCAGGCCGCCCGCGGGACGTCGACACCCTCGCTGATCATCCGCACGCAGACGGCGAACCGTTCGTCGGACGTGGTGAAACGGGCGAGCTTCTTGCTGGCGGCGCGGTCGTCGGACAGGATCAACGCCGGCTTGCTCCCCGTGATGCGCTCCACGATGTCGGCGTAAGCCCGCGCATCGTCCTGATCGCTGGCGAGCACGAGTCCGGCGGCGTCCGGCATCGTGGTAGCGCGCAGGTGAGTGATCCGCTCGTCCATCGCGGCGATGACATGGGGGATCCACTTGCCGCTGGGATTCAAAGCGGTCCGCCAGGCCCTGGCCTCGACTCCCTTTGTCGTCTGACCGCTGAGCGAAGCAGACACGACCTCGCCCGCCGAGTTGGTCCATCGCGAGACGCCGGTGTACGCCGCGAAGACGACGGGTCGGACGACGCCGTCGGCCAGCGCTTGGCGGTAGCCGTAGGTGTAGTCGGCGACGCTCGCCAGACCGTCCGCACCGGCATCCTCGTAGCGCACGAACGGGATCCGCTCGTCCGGCCGGGTGCGAAACGGCGTTCCGGTGAGGGCGAGCCTTCGCTGGGCGGTGTCGAAGGCCGTCGCGACGGCCTCACCCCAAGACAGCCCGTCACCGGCATGGTGGATCTCATCGAGGATGACCAGGCTCCGCTTCGCACGGGTCCGTGCCTCGTGGATCGCCGGCTTGGCTGCCACCTGGGCATACGTGGTGACGTAGCCGTGGAGATCGGGGCGGACCGGCCCGACCGCGTTGGTGAGCGTCGGGTCGAGTTGGATGCCGTACCGGTGCGCGGCCTCGGCCCACTGGTTCCGAAGATGATCCGTCGGCGCGACGACGATGACCCGGTCGACCGCGCGGCGTTGCAACAGCTCGGTTGCAACGGTCAAGGCATAGGCCGTCTTGCCGGCGCCCGGTGTCGCGGTGACCAGGAAGTCGCTGGCGGAGGCGTTGCGGTACGCGGCGAGTGCCGCCGCCTGCCAGGCGCGCAAGCGGCTGCCGGTGGTGCTGGTCACGCAGTGATCTCCGTTGGTTCTGGGCGAAGGTCCCGAGCGTAGGACGGCGCCACGCGACTCGCCGAGAGCGACGCGCCTGGTAGGAACGGTCGGGTGCAGATCGCGATGACGGTGCCGACGATGCTGCCGGTCGGACGTACGGCGCTGCGTGACTGGTGCCGCGAGATCGATTCTGGCCCATTCTCGAGCCTCGCCGTCCCGGAGCGCGTCGCGTGGGGCGGCGAGGCCTGCCTGCCGACGCTGGCCGCGTGCGCGGCCTGGACCGACCGAGTGCGGCTCGTGACGACGATCATCGTGCTCCCGAGCCACAACGAGGTGCGTGCTGCGAAGGACCTCGCAACGGCGGACGTCGTCAGCGACGGTCGAGTGACGGCTGGCGTCGGAGTCGGAGGGCGAAAGCAGGACTACGACGCGGTGGGTGCGAGCTTCACCAGGCGCTGGCAACGGCTCGACGAACAGGTCGCGACGATGCGGCAGGTGTGGGCGGGAGAGTATGCGGTCGACGGCATGGCAATCGGACCGAGGCCGGTCCAGGAACACCTCCCACTGCTGGCCGGCGCACTTGGACCGAAGGCGACTGCGCGAGCTGCGCGTTGGGCGGACGGCATCACGGGCGCGTGGGGGATCGACGGTGACATGACGCCGCTCGCCCCAGCACTCGACGCGGTTCGACAGGCCTGGCGATCTGCCGGAAGGGACGCGCAACCCCATCTGTCGACGAGCCTGTGGTTCGCACTCGGCGACGACGCCGAGTCGACCGTCCGGACCTACGTGAAGGACTATCTCGGCGTCTTCGGTCCCGAGATCGCTGCCATGGCAGCGGCGGCGCAGCGCGGATTCGACCCCGGCATCCTGCGCGACGCCGTGACAGTCGCCGACGAGGCCGGCTGCGATGAGCTGTTCCTGGTGCCGACCAGTGATGATGTCGGCCTCATCGAACGAGTTGCCGGCGTACTCGACCTCTGATCAGATCAGCGAAGGCCGGCGAACAGATCGTCCTCGGGCAGCGGCGCGTTGGTGGAGTCCTTGACCCGGACATACGCCTCGACGCCCATCAGCTGCGTGAAGCGCTCGACACCCATCTGGAGGAAGAAGATGTTCTCGCCCTGGCTGCCGTGTGCGGCAAGCGACTCGAACTTCTGCGCACCGAAGGCCGAGGTGTCCACGAACGTCGTGATCTCGTCATCTGGGAGGCCGATCTCCGGGCCGTCGCTCGGCACCTCGTCCGCCATGTTCATGCCGAGTTCCGCCAAGGCCTTCTCGAACTCCACCATCTTCGAACGGGCGAACGTCGTCCAGTAGACCTTGGCGTCACTGCCCGTCATCGCGATCGCGGCCATGGTGACGCGGTTTGCCTGGATGTGGTCCGGGTGACCGTAGAACCCGTACTCGTCATAGGTGACGATCACGTCTGGGGAGTACTTCTCGATCAGCGTCGCAAGCTTGGCGGCAGCGACGTCGATCGGCGTTCGCCAGAACGATCCGGGTGCATCGTTGGTGTCCCAGCCCATCATCCCTGAGTCGGTGTAGCCGAGCCATTCGAGGTCGGTCACCTTCAAGATCTCGCAGCTCGCCTCGAGCTCCTTGCGGCGCAGCTCGACGACGGCGGCCGGGTCGTGTCCGGGATCGCCCGGTTTGACGCCGCCGGGCCCGTCGCCACAGCTGCCGTCAGTGCAGGTGACGAGAACGGTGCGGACTCCTTCGGCGGCGGCTTTCGCAAGCACCCCACCCGTGCTCGTCGCTTCGTCGTCCGGATGAGCGTGGACGGTCATCAACGTCAGTTGGCGGCCCGGCATGAATCCACCCTAGGTCGGGCCCAGTGCCCACTCGTCGTAGGTCTCGTGGTGGGCGGCGGAGCCGAGCGTCGATCGCACCAGCCGCAGGGAGCCAGCCGTCCAGGACGGCCCGACGTACGACGCCAACGCAGCGATGTTGCCAGTCACGTCTACCGGGGCACGGCGAGACCGCGCCAGTGTCAGGTGCGGGCGGAACCGTTCGGCCTTCAGCTCGATCCCGATCCGGCCACCCGCCGCTCGGCAGCGGTCGGCGAGCCGGCGAAGTCCCTCGGTGTCGCCGTCGACACCCGTCCAGAGCACCCGGGCGGCGCGGGGTCGGCTGAAGGCGCCGGCGCCGGCGAGCTGCAACGTCAGGCTGGGCGTCCGCCTCGCAGCCCGGCCCAGCCGTTCGCGAAGGTCGGCAGCGGTGTCCGGGTCGACGTCGCCGTAGAACGCGGTGGTGATGTGCCACTGATCGGGCCGGACCCACCGCAGCCGCTCGTCTCGGGCGTCGAGGGCATCGACAAGGTGTGCGACCGCTTCGGGCGGCGGATCGACCGCGGCGAACAGTCTCAGGGGTGCATGTCCTCGGGTGCAACATCACGCACGTGTTGTGCGAACGACCACTCGTGGCCCTCGGCGTCTCTCGCTCCGTACGTCCGGTCGCCGTAGAACTGGTCGGTCGGCTCTCGGATGATCTCGATCCCGTCGGTCGCGCGCGCCCGCTCGCAGTGCGCGTCGACATCATCGACGTAGACGTAGACGAGCTGCGTAGCGGCTCCGAGGGCCGCGGGGTTCTTGTAGTCCGGCCCCGGGTTGCCCATCATCACCACGGCGTTGCCGATGCCGGCCTCAGCATGCATCGCCTTGCCGTCGGGCCCTGGCATGCGAACCCGCTCCTCGAATCCGAACGCCTCGACCAAGCGGTCGAGTGCCGCGTCGACATCGGAGTAGAGCAGGTACGGCGTCACCGTTGGGAATCCAGCAGGCGGGTTGTCGACCACAGTCACTCCACTCTGCCTCGGGCGCCATCCATCAGGCCCGGCGGCCCACGTCGCAGTTCATCACGCCTGCCGCGAAGCTCAGCCGACGGCCTGGTAGGTGTACCGATTGTTGGTCGTGGCGACGCTTGCCGGCGCGCCTGGAACCGTCACGACGACATGGAACGTACCGGCTGTGGCGCCACCTCCGGTGGTGGCGGTGATCTGAGTGGGGGTGACGACGACCACGTTGGTGGCCGGGATCGCGGGGTTGCTGCCCTGGCCGATCTTGACCGTGGCACCGGTGACGAAGCCGGTGCCGGTGACGGTGATCGACTGGCCACCGGTGGTCGGGCCGCTGTTGGGGCTGACAGCTGTCACGGTCGGTTGCGGGTTGCTGTAGCGATAGAAGTCGCTGGGGTTCGCGGCGCTGGGAGCGGCCCCCGGGACGGTGACGACCAGATGGAACTTCCCAGCCGTGGCGCCGCCCCCGGTGGTGGCGGTGATCTGAGTGGGGGTGACGACGACCACGTTGGTGGCCGGGATCGCGGGGTTGCCGCCCTGTCCGCTCTTGACCGTGGTGCCGCTGACGAAGCCGGTGCCGGTGACAGTGATCGACTGGCCACCGGTGGTTGGGCCGCTGTTGGGGCTGACACCGGTCACCGTGGGCTGCACGTTCTGGTACCGATACCAGTTGTCGGCGGTAGACAGGCTGGTCCCCGCGCCCGGAACGGTGACGTAGAGGTGGAATCTGCCAGCAACGGCACCGCCGCCCGTAGTGGCGGTGATCTGTGTTGCGGAGTCCACATTGACGTTGGTTGCGGGAATTGCTGGGCTGCCGCCCTGTCCGATCTTCACGGTTGCGCCGTTGCTGAAGCCCGAGCCGGTGACGGTGATGGCCTGCCCGCCGGTGACTGGGCCGGCGCTGGGGCTGACCCCGGTCACGGTCGGCGCGGGTGGGGCGGTCACGTTCACGGTGACCGGAGCGCTGTCCGTCGACGCGGCGTTCGTTGCATCGCCGAGATACGCCGCAGTGACGTGGTTGGTGCCGGCGGGCAGCGCCGCAGTGTTCAGCGTCGCGATGTAAGGGCCGTTGCCGGAGCCGGTCACCGGAACGGTGCCGAGATGCGTGCTGCCGTTCGAGAACGACACGTCGCCGGTGACGAGGCCGCCGGAAGGCGACGTCTGCACGGTCGCGGTCAATGACACCGAGTCTCCGGCGAGTGAGCTCGCCGCCGGCGAGTTGACCGCCACCGAGTACATGGCGGCCAGGCCGGGATTCAGGGACGTCTGGGGGCCGCCGTCGGCCGGCACCTTGACCACGCGGTTGTTGTTGTAGTCGTCGATGTAGACGTCACCGGCGGCGTCGACCGCTACGTCATACGGCACGCTGAGGCCGGTGCCCACCGTCGTCTGGGTCCCGCCGCCGGCCGGCACCTTGACCACGCGGTTGTGGTTGTAGTCGCCGATGTACACGTTGCCGGCGGCATCGACCGCCACCCCGTGGGGCACATCGAGCCCGGTGCCGACCGTCGTCTGTGCGCCGCCGCCGGCCGGGACGCAGACGACGTTCTTGTTGCCCTCGTCGCCGATGTACACGTCGCCGGCCGCGTCGACGGCCACGCTCGTCGGCAGGCTCAGGCCCGTGCCGACGGTGGTCTGTGCGCCGCCGCCGGCTGGCACCTTCACGACGCGGTGGTTGTTGCTGTCGGCGATGAACACATCGCCGGCGGCGTCGACCGCCACCGCGGCCGGGACGCTGAGCCCCGTGCCGATCGTGGTCTGGGCGCCGCCCCCGGCTGGAACTTTCACGACCTTGTTGGTGCTGCTGTCGGCGATGAACACGTCACCGGCCGCATCCACCGCCACTCCGCGAGGACCGAGCAGCCCGGTGCCGACGGCGGTCCGTGCGCTGCCATCGCCGGGCAGTCGCCACACGTGGTTGTCGTCGGTCACGAAGATGTCCGGCGACGGGAACGGGTCCACCGCCACGGTGGTACCGGTTGGGACGGACCCGATGCTTGCCGATGCCGACACCGCCGGGCCGAACGCGACGACCACGGAACTGATCGAGGCGACGACCGCCAGACGGCGAGTCTGTGAGCGTGTGCTGGCGCTTGCTAACCGACTGACCATGACGAAACCCCCTGAGCGGGCATCTTAAGCAGCGCGGCGTCCCGGGCACAGGCGATTTGGTCGTGATCGGCCGATCAGGCGAGCCGGCGCCGAACCAGTCCCACGCAGCTCAAAGCAAGCAGGACGGCGAGGCCGACGAACAGGCCGGTCTCCGCCCACTGGAACTCCCAGAACCTCGAGTTCGGCTGATAGCTCACGACGACGTGGTACTTGGCTCCGATGTTCTGCAGGCACCCGCTGAACGCGTCTCGCGCCGCCCGACCCGCGTGCACGCGGACGCTGCCCGGCTGGCTGGGAGGCACTCGCAAGGCACTGCCACACGCGGTCCGGATGAAGGCAGCCGTCGGGGGATGACCCTGCGCGTCGACGAGCGACTGACCGGTGATCCAGCCGCCATGGAGGTTCGGGTGGCCGAAGTCGAGCTTCACGCTGTCGCGCACGCGTTGGATCCCGACGCCGAGGTCAGGAGAGATCGCAAGAACCTTGCGCACCGGGGCGAACAAGTGCGGGCGGAGCAGGTATTGCGTCAGCATGCGCGTGGTGATGAACCCGACGAGGGTCGCCATCATGGCGGGGAGAGTGCGCTTCATCACGATGCCCGCCGTCACGCCCAGTGCGAAGGCGAAGAGCGCATATCCGATCGGCACGATTCCGCGCTGGTCGAAGATCGGCGGTGACAGGTGGTTCGCGTTCACCTGGTCATACGGCATCGCCCACCAGGAGATGGCGAGGCTGAACAGACCGGCCGTGACGGCGCTGGCGAGCCCGACGACCGCGAGCTTCACCGCCAGCCAGCGGGTCCGGGTCACGCTTTGGGTCCACGCGAGGCGGTGGGTGGAGTGCTCGAGCTCCCGGGCGACCAGCGGCGCTCCCCAGAACAGGCCGAGGACGGCGGGCAATCCGATCAACAGGGACCCGAGCAGGCGGACGTGTTGATAGGTGTCAAGCAGCTTTGCGCGTGCACCTTCGCAGCTGATCGCGTTGCACGTTCGGATGTCGGTCTTGTATGTCGTGTAGAGGTGCTCGAGGTGGACACCGGTGATCAGGAGGACCGCTGCTACCGCCGCGAGCAGAACCGCCGAGGCGATCGCCTGCGGTCGGAACTGGCGCCAGGCAAGCCAGGTCACCGCAGCACCCCCAGTTTTGGTCGGGGTACGACGGGGTCGGCCGCACCGCCCATGTACGCGAGGACGACGTCCTCCACGTTCACATCCGACACGTGCCAGTTCGGGTCGAGCACCGGTTCGGTCGTACGCACGAACAACGTCGACTGTCGATCCGTGTGGCTCTCGGTGATCACGCGTTGGGTCGCGGGCAGTCGCTCGACGTCAACCCTCGGCCCGACGAGCCGGCAATGTGTTGCGAGCAGGGTGTCCACGTCTTCCGCGAGCTGCACGCGCCCGGCGGTCAGGAGGACGAGGTAGTCGCACACGCGCTCCAGGTCGGTGAGCAGATGAGACGACAGGACGACGGTGATGTCGTTGTCGGCGACGTAGGAGGCCAACGTCTGCAGGAACTCGCGGCGAGCGAGCGGGTCGAGGCTTGCCACTGGTTCATCGAGGACGAGCAGTTGTGGACGCTTGGCTAACGCGAGCGTCAGTGCCAGCTGGGCTCGTTGCCCGCCGGAGAGCTTCCCCGCCCGCTGCGCGAGATCCAGGCCGGCTGCGTCGATCCGATCGGCGGCGAGCGCGCCATCCCAGTTCGGGTTCAGCCGCGCCCCCATTTGAAGGTGATCGGCGACGGTGAGAGATGCGAAGACGGGAGCGTCCTGGGCGAGGAAGCCGATCTTCGCCAGCTGTTGCGGGCCGTCAGCGGGGCGACCTCCTGTCACCGTGACCTGACCTTCGGTGGGGGAGAGGAGGCCCACCGCGAGATGGATCAGCGTGGTCTTGCCGGCGCCGTTCGGGCCGACCAGACCGACGATCCGGCCGGCAGGAATGTCCAAGGTGCAGTCACGTAACGCCCAGCGCCGGCCGTACCGCTTGCCGAGCCCCACGGCGGTCAGCGCGGGGGTCACGCTATGTCCCGCGCGGTCTGGCTGCGAAACGTGTCGCGAAACAGCGCTTCGATGCTTTCGTCGTCGAGACCCGCGGAGCGGGCCTTGGCGAACCACCGCTGGAGGTCTCGGCGGAGCGGGCCGTGTGCGGTGAGCGGTGCATCGCTGAGAGTTGCCAGGACGAACGTGCCGACGCCTGGCCGCCCGCCGACTAGGCCTGCATGCTCCAGCTCGCGGTATGCCTTGAGCACGGTGTTCGGGTTGATCGCGAGTTGCGCGACGACGTCTTTGACCGTTGGCAGCTGGTCACCCGGCGTCAACATGCCGAGCCGTAGGGCGTGCCGGACCTGTTGCACGATCTGCTGGTAGGGGGAGACGCCCGACCGCGAGTCGAGGTGAAACTCGATCATGACTGCCTCTCTCGTCCTACTCATTCAACTAGATAACTAGTGGAATATGTAACAGAGGCGATGAGGTGTCAAGCGAGGCGTGCCGGTTAGATTGCGGTCATGCCTATCGCCATTGCTGACGATCACGTCAGCCTCGCCGACGTCACTGCGGACTTTCTCGTCAAGCGGGACGTCGCGGCCGCTGCGAGGGCGCTGCTCAACGGCGCTGACGAGGCGCTTCCGTCGTACTGGAAGGAACTGGTCGATCTCGGCTGGCTCGGCCTGCACCTCCCGGAGGAGTACGGCGGCTCCGGCTTCGGTCTGATCGAGATGCTGGTCGTGGTCGAACAATGCGGCGCGGCGATGGCACCGGGTCCACTCGTCCCGACGGTTGCCGCGAGTGCGGTGATCAACGCGACCGCGAGCGCCGACGTCAAGCAGCGACTGCTGCCGGGGCTCGCGGACGGATCGGTGGTGGGTGCCGTCGCACTCGGCGGGGACGTCGAGATCCGGGACGGCAAGGCGTTCGGCTCGCCCGGGCCGGTCATCGGCGGCGGTCTCGCCGATCTGGTCGTCGTCGAGTGCGGCGAGGACCTCGCAGTCATCGACACCACGGCAGCCGGCGTCGCGTCGGCAACGGCCGCCGACCTCGACCCCACTCGGCACGCCGTGCGGCTGACCTTCGACGGAGCGGCTGCCGAAGTCGTTGCCGGCGGTCGTCGATTGCTTGTGGACCTCACCCGCCTGGTGTACGCAGCCGACGCCCTCGGCATCGCGTCTCACTGCACGACAGCAGCCGCGGAGTACGCCAAGATCCGCACGCAGTTCGGCCGGCCGATCGCCATGTTCCAGGCGGTCAAGCACCACTGCGCGAACATGCTGGTCGCCACCGAGCTGGCCAACGCCGCGGTCTGGGACGCGGCGAGCACGGACATCAGCCATGGTGATCAGTTCACGTATGCCGCGGCGATCGCGGCCACGCTGGCGTATCCGGCCGCGGACCTCTGCGCGCAGCTCAACATCCAGGTGCACGGTGGCATCGGCTTCACGTGGGAGCACGAGGCACACCTCTATCTACGCCGCGCGACCGTGATCGAGTCCGCCTTCGATGTCGAGGCCGCCGCTGTCGAGGTCGCCGAGCTGACCTCCAGCGGGGTGACGCTCTCGCGCGGCCTCGAGCTGCCGCCGGAGGCGGAGGCGTTCCGCGACGAGGCGCGAGAGTTCATCGCGACGCTCGCTGGGAAGTCGCCCGACGAGCAGCGCACGGCGATGGTCGACGCGGGTTATGCGATGCCGCACTGGCCGAAGCCGTGGGGTCGCGAGGCGGGTGCGATCGAACAGCTGGTGATCGAGGAGGAGCTGGCCACGGCCGAGGTGAAGGCGCCGTCGTACGGCATCACCGGCTGGGTGATCCTCACCCTGATCCAGCACGCGAGCGAAGAGCAGATTGGCCGATGGGTCCGGCCCGCGCTGGATCAGGAGCTGATCTGGTGTCAGCTGTTCTCCGAGCCGGATGCCGGATCCGACGCGGCGGGCGTGAAGACCCGCGCGGTCAAGGTCGAAGGCGGCTGGAAGGTCAGTGGTCAGAAGGTCTGGACCAGCGGCGCGCACATCGCGGCATTCGGTCTCGCGACCGTCCGGACCGATCCCGACGTGCCGAAGCACCAAGGCATCACGACCATGGTGATCGACATGAAGGCTGACGGCGTCGAGGTCAGGCAGTTGAAGATGCCGACCGGGCAGTCGGACTTCAACGAGGTGTTCTTCGACGACGTCTTCGTGCCGGATGCGGACGTGGTCGGTCCCGTGAACGGCGGCTGGACCGTTGCCCGCGCGACGCTCGGCAACGAGAGCGTCAGCATCGGTGGCAGCGGCGGCGGGATCAGTGTCCCGCTGGGTCTGGTCGGCTCGTCGCTCGCCGATCATCCGGAGCGGCTGGGCGGTGGCACCGGTCGGTTCGGTCGGCTCGCCGCCCGAACCGTCGCGACCGATGCCATGAACCTGCGGCGGGCGCACCGTGCCATCGCCGGCGGCGGACCCGGTCCGGAGGGCGCGGTCAGCAAGCTCGTGCTGACTGAGAGCCTGTCCGAGGCTGCGGCGATCATGGTCGGGCTGACCGGCCCGGAAGGGGTGTTCCTCGACGGCGCCGGGGCGATCAGCGGTCAGATGGCGCTGATCCACCGCGCGATGTCGATCGCAGGCGGTACGTCGGAGATCAAGCGCAACCAGATCGGTGAGCGCATCCTCGGAATGCCGCGTGACCCGCTGATCAACAACTGACCGGAAGGTCGTCGGCAAGCGCCCCATTGCCAACTAGCGCATACTGCTCAAATGGAGCCGGAGACCTCCGGCGGGGAAGTCCTGTCGTTCGCGCGGCCGCGCCGAGGTGTCACGCTGCCCTCGGGCGATGTGACGTTCGTCCTCACTGACATCGAGGGCTCGACCCGGCTGCTCGCCGAGCTCGGTGACCGGTTCGGGCCGTTGCTCGCCGTTCACCGGTCGATCGTCGCCGGTGCGCTCGCCGATGCCGGCGGCGTGCTGGTCAATGCCGAAGGCGACGAGATGTTCTTCGCGTGCCCGGAGGCCAACGCCGCGGTGCACGGCGTGCTCGCCGCCCAAGCAGCGATGGCGGCCTACTCCTGGCCCGCGGGCCACGAGCTGCGGATCCGGGTCGGGATGCACACCGGTCCGGCCCGGCCGATCGGCAACAGCTATATCGCGCTGGCGGTGCACCAGGCCGCGCGGATCAGTGCCGCCGGTCACGGCGGACAGGTGCTCGCGAGTGCGACCACCGCAGCCCTCGTCGACCGCCGCTGTCGTGAGCTCGGCCGATTCCGGTTGAAGGACTTCGACGAGCCGGTCGCGATCGTCCAGTACGACGACGGCGAGCACCCGCCGCTGAAGGTCGTCCCTGAGGCGGTCCGACGACTCGTGCTGCCCGACACGAGCTTCGTCGGACGCGACAGCGAGCTCGCCGAACTCGGCAAGCTGCTGGACGAGCACCGCATCGTCTCGATCTGCGGCCCAGGTGGGACCGGCAAGACGCGGCTGGCGGTGGAGCTCGCGTCGAGCCGACCGCCGCACGTGCGCGTCGCAGTCGCCGAGCTCGCCGGTGCGCGCAATGACGCGGAGGTCGCGAGCGCGGTGGCAGCGTCATTCGACCTGTCGCAGTCAACGGATGTCGGCGTGCTCGACCTGGTGACGCGATACGTCGGCGATCTCGACGATGCCGTCCTGGTGCTCGACAACTGCGAGCAGGTCCTGGAACCGGTCGCCGAGCTCGTGGTCGCGCTACGCGCCGCCGCCCCGGATGTCCGGCTGCTGCTCACCACGCGGGAACCGATCGGGCTGCCCGACGAGCGCGTGCTCCGGTTGGCAGCGCTCGAGCCGCCGGATCGGGGCACGACCCTCGCCGACCTGCTCGACGCTGACGCGGCGCGCCTGTTGGTCGATCGAGTGATGGCACGCGATCCGTCGTTCACCGTCGGGGCGGCCGACGTGGAGCATGTGGTTGCGATCTGCCAGCACCTCGACGGCTCGCCGCTCGCGCTCGAGCTGGTCGCGGCAGAGATCGCCGCCGCGGGCCTGTCGACGGCGCGGCAGAGCGTCGAGCTGGGCGGCAGCCTCGACGGCGGGCGCGGCCGTCCGGCCCGCCACCGGTCGATCGAAGCCGCGCTGGACTGGAGCTACCAGCTGCTCGAGCCCGCCGAACGGGTCGTGTGGGCACGGCTCGCCGTGTTCGTGTCGCCGTTCCGCCTCGACGACGCCGTAGCGGTCGCCGCCGACGCCGAACTCGACAGCCGAGCGGTCCGGTCGGCCGTCACCGCGCTGGTCAACAAGTCCGTGCTCAATCGGGTCTCGGCGCCCGACGGCGACCGTTACCTCATGCATCAAGCGGTGCGCGAGTTCGGACAGGCGCGGTTGCGAGACGCGGGCGAGCTGGAAGTGCTCGACGACCGCCATGCCGCCTGGGCCCGTGCCTTCCTCGACGCCAACTACTACACCGTGACGCCGCCGGGCTGGTTCAAGGCTTACGGCGTGTGTCGCGACGACCTGGTCGCGGCGTGGCACCACCTGCGCGGTGTAGGGGATGTCGAGCGAGCCGCCGCGGTTGGCGCGAACACGGCGTACTGGGACTACTTCACGAGCCGGGCCGCTGAGGGTGCTGCGCTGCTCGCGGAGATCGCCACCTGGCCGGACGGTCCGTATCTCGCCGGCCCGCTGATCCGGGCGGGGTCGGTCGTCGCTCGACAAGGTGATGCCACCCGCGCGAGAGCCTTCCTCCATCAGGCGATGCAGCATCGGCTCGAGCCGAAGGTCGAGGCGGCCGCCAAGGACACGCTCGTGCAGATCTGTCTCGAGGAGGGCGACTTCTCACCGGTCGAGGCCCACGCGCGGGCGATCCTGAAGCAGCCGGTGCCGGACGCGGCTCCCAGCGCCCACGCCTGGGCACTCAGCATGTTGTCCCTGTGTGCGATCTGCCGGGACGACCTGCCCGCGGGCATTCGCCACGGTGAGGCGTCGAGGCAGCGATACGTGGAGCTAAGCCAGGACCTCAACGCGTGCATCATGTCGGTCAACCTCGCCGCCGTGACGATCATCACCGGCGATCTCGCGGCGGCGCGGGCGAACGCCGAGCAGGCACTCGACATCGCCGACTCCGCGCGGATCACCGACCAAGCGTGGGTGGCGCGGATGCTGATCGCTGGCACTCAGCCGCCGAGCAACGGAAGCGGCGAGCTCCGCCGCTGCCTCGACGGTCTGGTCGCGTCAGAGATGCCGCTCGAGCTCGGCGACTTCTACCAGTCGATGCCGGTTCTCTCGCGCCTTCAGCAGTGGCGAGCGCTTGCGATCGCGGCCGGAGCGTTCTCCACCGTCTACACCGCAGCCGCCAACCCGTTCCCGTTGCTCGACCGCCTGCTCGATGACGCCGACCGAGACTGCCGCGAGGCGCTCGGTGACCGCGAATACGACGCGGCGTTCGCGCGCGGCTGCGCGACACCGACGTACGCCGAAATCCTGGCGGCGCTTGATTGACCCGATCCGTATCGGGCAGAACTGGATCATGAAGGAGATGCCTAGTCCGTCGGTCGCGGAGGCGAATCAGCGCCGCAAGGCGCGCTTCATCCCGCCGCTCTGGCCGCTGGTCATCGGCCTTGCCGTCATCGTCGGGCTGACGATCCTGCTCGCCCACTGAGCCGGCCGATGTTCAAGATCCCCAGCTTGCTGCTCGTGATCTGGCTCGTTGTCGGCGCGATCGCCGCCGGTCAGCGGCACTACTACAGCGGCGGGACCAAGACGTGCGCGCACGCCGGCACGACGATCGTCACGATCCTTGCCGGCCCGCTGAACTACCTCGGCGCAAATCCGAAGATCCACTGCAAGGTGCCGCAGCCCAGCAAGTGACGTCCTAGCGGTACTCGGGGTTCGGGAAGTCGAATCGGCACCCGGCGTCCCAGGCGGATCGTTGATTGCCGTGCGCTGCGATGCCTCCCGCGTCCTTCAGCATCCGCGCCACGTGCATCAGGTTCCACGTCATGAACGTCGTGTTGCGGTTCGTGAAGTCGTTGGCGGGTCCACCTGAGCCGGGATCGAGGTACGACGGCCCCGGGCCGGCCTCTCCGATCCAGCCGGCGTCTGCCTGTGGCGGGATGACGTAGCCGAGGTGCTGCAGTGAGTACAGGACGTTCATCGCGCAGTGCTTCACGCCGTCCTCGTTGCCCGTGACCAGGCAGCCGCCGACCCGGCCGTAGTAGGCGTAATGGCCGTCGTCGTTCAACAGGTGCGAGTTGCCGTAGAGCCGCTCGATGATCTGCGTGCATACCGAGGACTTCTCGCCGAGCCAGATCGGCGTGCAGATCACCAGGATGTCGGCGGCCATGACCTTGTCGAAGATGGCCGGCCAGTCGTCGCGGTCCCAGCCGTGCTCGGTCATGTCAGGCCACACGCCGGTCGCGATGTGTTGGTCGACCGCGCGGATCAGCTCGACGTCGATGCCGCGTCGACGCATGATCTCCATCGAGATCGCGGCGAGGCCTTCGGTGTGTGACTGTTCCGGCGACTTCTTCAAGGTGCAGCTGATGAACACGGCGCGCAGATCGGAGTAGTCAGTGGTGCTGTCGGCGCAGAGCTGCTCTTGCATCGGCGTGAGTGTCACGTCGTTCCCCTCCGAAGTCGGTGTCGCTGTCCAGTCCCCGTGGCCGTGGGCTCCGTTACATCCCCGCCGACTCTTCGGCCCGCCACCGCTGATAGACCTCGATCAGATCGTCGAGCGCTGTCTCCGTCAGAGCTTCGGGTTCGGCGTGGCCAAGAGTGCGAATGGTGAGCCTCAGCTGCTCGAGATGTTCGTGGCAGTGGGGGCAGTCGGCCAGGTGTCGCTCGAGCCGGTTCGCCTCGCGTCGTGGCAGGCGTCCATCGACGAAGTCGGACATGATCGAGACGGCGTCTCGGCACACCAGCGGACGTGCGGCCCACACCCTCATCGCGCCGTCACCTCCGACTCGAGCGCGGCGCGGACGCGTGACCGGCCGCGATGGAGCAGCACCCGCAGATTGCCCTCAGTGATGTCGAGCAGCGACCTGACCTCTTCCCTCGAAAGACCCTCCACGTCATGTAGGAGAAGCACCTGACGCTGAGCGGTCGGCAGGGTGTCAAGGTGCTTGCGTGCGCGGACGGCGAGCCGTTCCGCGTCCAGCCGGTCCTCCGCTCTTTCGCTCCACGGCTCGGGTGGTGACGACCACGCGCCCGTGGCATCGAATCGGCCAGGCGGGTCGGCGACCTCGTCCGCGGACAGCAGCCGGTCCCGGCTCTCGCGCACGCCAGTGCTCTTGGCACGGTTGACGAGGATCGCGAACAGCCAGGTCGTGAGCGACGAGCGGCCCTCGAAGCGTTCGAGCCCCCGCAGCACCGCGAGCCACGTGTCCTGGACGACCTCCTCGGCCACTGCTTGGTTGGGCACGAAGCCGCGGGCCAGCCGCAGCATTCTCGGCTGGTACGCCGTCACCAGTTCGGTGAATGCGGTCTGATCGCCGCGGCGCAACCGGTCGATGAGCTCGACCTCCGTAGCCGGGCCCGTCACGGACCCTGACCCTAACGACAGCGTCCCCGCTCGCGCCACCGGCGGCGCAAGCGGCGGATCGAGAGTCAATGCCGTCACGCTGTGTGGTCTGCGGTTCGGTCGCCCGTGTTACGTCGCGGTGCGATGCCCGTCCTGTCTCAGGTGATCGGAGGGGCCCGTAGACGACTAGAACCGCGTTCGGTAGTTTGCCTGCATGACCGTCGCCGAGGCTCCCGCCGCGTCCCCGACCGACCTGCTCGACGAGCTGCGCGCCTGGCTCGACGAGAACTGGGACCCGGACCTGACCGTTGCGCAGTGGTGGGAGCGGCTCGGTCTCGCCGGCTGGTCGGCACCCGCGTTGCCCAGCAACGCCTACGGGCGCGACGTGTCGCGCAGTGACGCCGTACGGATCTCGCAGGAGATCGCGGCGTACGGCGCGCTCGGCGCACCAGGCGGGCTCGGGCTGCTGCTGGCCGGGCCGACGATCGCGACGTGTGGCACGCAGGAGCAGATCGACCGCCACGTCCGTGACATCGTCACCGGGCAGAAGGCGTGGTGCCAGCTGTTCAGCGAGCCCGGTGCCGGCTCCGACCTCGCGGGTCTGACGTCTCGCGCCGTCGAAGACGGGGACGGCTGGATCGTGAACGGCCAGAAGGTCTGGACCTCGATGGGGCACGAGGCCGACCTCGGCATGCTGCTCGCCCGGACCAACCCGGAGGCGCCGAAGCACGCCGGCATCACCTGGTTCGTGTGCAACATGCTGCAGCCCGGGATCGAGGTCCGGCCACTTCGCGAGATGACCGGCAACGCGATGTTCAACGAGGTGTTCCTCTCTGACGTTCGGGTCGATGCGGACGCTGCGATCGGTGAGGTGAACGACGGCTGGCGGGTCGCCAACGCGACGCTCGCGTTCGAGCGAGCCGGTCTCGGCACCGGCGGGACGAGCGGGATCACGCCCGTCGTGCCTGGCACCATTGCCGGCAACCTGGAGAAGCGCGCCGGCGACCTCGCGCCTTCGAAGTCGAAGCCCAAGGCGACGACGAGCAGCCAGCCCGCGGCGCCGCGCAAGGCACCGTCGGCGGCCGCGATGCTGATCGGGTTCGCCAAGAAGCACGGCCGATCCGAGGACCCACTGGTCCGGCAGCGGCTGGTCGAGCTCCACACCCTCGGCGAGATCGGCCGGCTCAACGCCGAGCGGGTCAAGGCCGCGAAGGCGGTGGGCAAGGACATCCCGGGCATGGGCAACATCGGGAAGCTGTCGATGAGCACCGTGATGCGGCTACAGCGGGACCTCGGGCTCGAGCTCGCCGGCGCGCAAGGCATGTTGCACGGGTACGACGAGGAACAGGCCGCCGCCGTCCAAGCGGTCGTCCAGGACCCGGTCCTGCCGGCCGTCACGACCATGTCGCTGTACGCGCAGGCGCCACCCATCTACGGCGGCACCGATCAGATCCAGCGCAACATCATCGGCGAGCGAATCCTCGGTCTGCCGAAGGAGCCGGGCAGCAACTCGAAGGTCCCGTTCTCCGAGCTTCCGAAGAACGCCTGACCCTCGCCACATCACCAAGGAGACACATGGTCGACTTCGCCGTCAGCGACGAGCAGGAAGAGCTGCGTCGCTCGGTACGCCGGTTCCTCGCCGACAAGTCGCCGTCCAGCGAGGTGCGGCGCCTCATGGCAACCGATGAGGGCTACGACCCCGCAGTCTGGACACAGATGGCCGAGCAACTCGGGTTGCCCGGACTCGCGATTCCGGAGGAGCTGGGCGGCAGCGGCTACACATACGTCGAGCTCGCCGTCGTCTTCGAGGAGGCCGGCGCCGCGCTGCTCTGCTCTCCGCTGTTCGCGACGGTGGGCCTAGCGGCAAACGCGCTGCTCAGCAGTGACGACGATGCGGCGATGAAGGAGTACCTGCCGCAGATCGCGGCGGGGGAGCTGACCGCGACGCTCGCGTTCACCGAGGACAGCGGCGATTGGTCGGCCGCGGACACATCGACGACGGCGACGCCGGCTGGTGACGGGTGGACCCTTGACGGTCACAAGTCCTTCGTGGTCGACGGCGCCACGGCGGGACTCATCCTCGTCATCGCGAACGCACCCGACGGCCTGTCGTTGTTCGCGGTCGACCGTGACGCCGCGGGTGTCGAGCGCGCTGCGCTGCCCACGATGGATCAGACTCGCAAACAGGCGCGGCTGACGTTCGCCGGGACACCGGCGCGACTCATCGGTACGGCTGGTGCGGGAGCCGGCATCCTGGCTCGTACCTCGAGCCTCGGCTGCGCGGCGCTCGCGGCCGAGGCGACCGGCGGCGCTCAGCGGTGCATGGACATGGCGGTTGACTACGCGAAGGCGAGGATCCAGTTCGGTCGACCGATCGGATCGTTCCAGGCGATCAAGCACAAGTGCTCGGACATGCTCGTGGAAGTGGAGTCCGCAAGGTCCGCGGCGTACTTCGCGGCGTCTGAGGCCGCCGACAACTCGCCTGACCTGGCAACAGCGGCGAGCCTCGCGAAGGCGTACTGCACGGACGCGTTCTTCCACACTGCCGCCGAGAACATCCAGGTGCACGGCGGCATCGGCTTCACGTGGGAGCACGACGCGCACCTGTACTTCAAGCGTGCGAAGTCCTCGCAGCTGATGCTCGGTGATCCGGCGTCGCACCGGGAGTTCATCGCGCAGCAGATCGGTATCTGAGCTGACCGAGCAGGCGACGGGAGCCGACGCCGTCGAGCAGTTCCTGTCGGTGCTCGAGA
>JAFAZI010000137.1 GCA_019239875.1 Frankiaceae bacterium | reverse complement strand
CGGCGGCACCGAGAGCGACAACCTTGCCGTCAAAGGACTGTTCTGGTCCCGGTTCGGTGGAGACGCCCAGCGGCGCAAGGTTCTCGTGAGCGCGGTCGAGCATCACGCGGTGCTCGATCCGGCGATCTGGCTCGCCGAGCACGAAGGTGCGGAGCTCGTCGTGCTTCCAGTTGACGGCACGGGACGGTTGGCGCCCGAGACACTTCGCGAATCGCTCGAAGCGAATCGTGGCGAGGTGGCGGTGGTCAGCGTCATGTGGGCGAACAACGAGGTCGGGACCGTCGAGCCGATCGCCGAGCTCGCGGCGGTCGCCGCCGAGTACGGCGTCCCGCTGCACAGCGATGCCGTACAAGCGGTCGGTGCCCTCGAGGTCGACTTTGCCGCCAGCGGTGCCGCCGCCCTCACGGTGACGGGTCACAAGGTCGGCGGTCCGGTCGGCGTCGGAGCACTGTTACTGGGGCGGGATGTGGACTCGGTGCCGTTGCTGCACGGTGGCGGTCAAGAGCGCGACGTCCGATCAGGCACCCTCGACGTGGCCGGCGTCGCGGCCTTCGCCGTGGCGGTCGAGCTCGCCGCGAAGGAACAGGCGGTTCGTGCCGAGCGGCTTCGCGACATGCGTGACGAGCTGGTCCGGCGACTGGTACGTGAGGTGCCTGACGCCCAGCTCAACGGCGATCCATCGTTGTCACCAGAGCGTCGGCTGCCCGGCAACGCACACTTCTCCTTCCCTGACTGCGACGGCGATGCGCTGCTGATGCTGCTCGACGCGCATGGGGTCGAATGCTCGACCGGCTCGGCCTGCTCAGCCGGTGTGGCCCGACCCAGCCACGTGCTGCTTGCGATGGGACACGAGGAGGACAGAGCGAAGTCGTCGCTCCGATTCACCCTCGGCCACTCGTCCACCGGTGCCGATGTGGACGCTCTGATCGACGCGATCGGCCCGGCAGTCACCCGCGCCAGGTCTGCGCGCCGCAGCGCGTGAACCCGAGGTTGTCATGAAGGTGCTGGCCGCCATGTCCGGTGGCGTCGACTCCGCGGTGGCGGCGGCCCGGGCGGTCGACGCCGGCCATGACGTGACCGGCGTCCACCTGGCCCTCTCGCCGTCACCCGAATCCCATCGCAATGGTGCTCGCGGCTGCTGCTCGCTCGAGGACTCGCGCGACGCCCGCCGGGCGGCCGACGTGCTCGACATCCCGTTCTACGTGTGGGACGTCGCCGAGCGGTTCACCCGAGACGTTGTTGACGACTTCGTCGCCGAGTACGCCGCCGGTCGCACGCCGAATCCCTGCGTGCGATGCAACGAGAAGATCAAGTTCGCGGCCGTCCTCGACCGTGCGGTCGGGTTGGGGTTCGACGCTGTCTGCACGGGTCATTACGCGCGCATCATCGACGGGGGTCTGCACCGCGCCGTCGACCGCAACAAGGACCAGTCCTACGTTCTGGCGGTGCTGCGCCCCGACCAAATCGCGCGCGCGATGTTCCCCCTCGGCGACTCGATCAAGTCGGCGGTCCGCGCGGAGGCGGCGGAACGAGGCCTCGCCGTGGCCGACAAGCCCGACAGTCACGACATCTGCTTCATCCCGTCGGGGGACACGGCCGGCTGGCTGGAGCAGCGGCTCGGGTCGTCACCGGGCGACATCGTGGACGAGGCCGGCGAGGTAGTGGGCGCGCATGCCGGCACCCACGGGTTCACCGTCGGTCAACGGCGTGGGCTTGCCTTGCAGGCGCCCGCCGCGGATGGTCGGCCGCGATATGTCCTGTCCATCTCTCCGGTGGAACGAACGGTCACCGTAGGCCCGGCCGAGCGGCTCGAGGTATCGACCATCGAGTGTGGGCCGCCGACCTGGTGCGGCCCAGACCCGGCGCTCCCGCTCGAGTCCGTACTCGCTCAGGTGCGGGCGCACGGGGATCCGGTGCCGTGCCGCGTCGACGTCGTCGGCGGTGCTCTGGTCGCGGAGGTCGGTGCTGGGCTGCGCGGAATCGCGCCTGGTCAGACCTTCGTCGTCTACGACGGTGAGCGGGTCGTGGGATCCGCAACGATCGATGCCGCGCGGTGACGAAGTACGCCGTGTTCCTCCGCGCGGTCAACCTCGGCAGCCACAACAAAGTGCCGATGCCCAAGCTGCGTGAGGCACTGACCGATCTGGGCTACACCGATGTCGAGACCTACGTTCAGAGCGGCAACATCGTCCTCGACGCGGGCAGCAAGTCGGCGGCCAAGGTCGAGACCGACGTCGCCGCGGCGTTGCGACGCTCGTTCGACGTGGACACCGACGTGATGGTGCGTACCAAGGCACAGCTGAACGCTGTGGTGAAGCAGAACCCGTTTGCTGACAAGGTCGGTGACCCTACGTCGGTCCACGTCAACTTCCTCGCCGCCGCCGTCCCGGCCGCCGCCAAGAAGGCCTTCGAACCGGACCAGTTCGATCCGGAGCGGTTCGAGTTCGGCAATCGATGTGTCTACTTCTACTACCCGAAGGGACAGGGTCGCTCGAAGATGGCGACCGCACCGTGGGCGAAGCGGCTCGGGGTCCCAGGCACCAGCCGAAACTGGCGAACGGTGCTCGCAACGCTGGATCTGCTCGCTGGATAGGGTTGCCGCATGGCCGACTCAGTCCAGTTGACCGACCTCAACGTCATCACGAAGTTCAGTATCGCGGTGCGCAAGGCGTCAGCGGATCGTGATGACCTGATCGAGACGCTCCGGGCTGATCTCGCCTGGCTCGAGCGGGGGGTGCGCCGCACCCCCGCTGCGCTCGTCGTGGCGGAGACCGAAGAGTACGAGGAGTACGAGGAGTACGAGGACGACACCGGGTACGACGACGCCGAGAACGGTGGCGCCGAGCCGGAGGTCGAGGAACCGCGGCGGGCCCCAATCCGCCGGATGCCCGCCAAGGTCACGCCGGCCCGCAAGCCAGCCGCTCGCAAGGCAACGTCGCGGCAGACCGCCGCCAAGAAGACCGCCGCGAAGAAGTCGGCAAGCCGCCGTACCTCGCGCTAGCGCCTACAGCGGAACAGGTCCGAGCCGAACGGCCGAAGTCCCTTGGCGGCCGCGTACCCGAGATGGCCGTTGCCGTCTGCGCCGCCATGCCGGATCCGGAACATATCCTCGAGACTCCGCAACAACGAGTAGTGGTTGTAGGCCTGCGAATCCTTCGCCCCGTGCCGCACGCACCGGCCGATCACGAGCGTCCCGGTCCGCCCGCCGCCAGGTCCGGAGATCCCGGGCGGTGAGCCCGATGGTCCCGGCTGTTCGTTGCAGCAACTCGTCGAGTCGGAGACGCCGGACTCGTCCGTCGTGACGATGATGACGCCGTCCTTTCGGTAAGCGGCCGAGTGCTTGATCCGAGGGATCCATACCGACAAGAAGTGGTCGACCGACACCAGGCCGCCCTGGCTCTTTCCCCTGGCGTCCTTTCCCTTGCACGGGTGGTCGTGTCCGTCGTTACACAGGCTCGGTGTGATGAACGTGAAGCGCGGCGTGGTTGCGACGCGTCGCAACGCCTTCGGCAGCTTTGTCAGCGGCACGACGTGCTTCTTGCACTGACCTGAGTCGATCAGCGAGTGGAAGTACACGAACGGGTTGTGCCGGGCGGCGTACTGGTCTTTCGCGGTCGCTGACTGCGTGTCGTCGATGCCCGACGAGCTGATGGTGGGGATGCCACAGCGCTTCCGTTCGCGGCCCTTCACCGCACCCATCTGATCCATGTAGCCGCCCCAGGTGATGTGGTGCGCCATGAGCTGGTCGGGCAACGTCTTCACGTTCTGCGGGTAGATGCACCCCACTCCGACCGCCTGCCCGGTGCCCGGTGTGAGTTCGGCGTCCGCGGTGGTGCCGTTGAACTGGGTGTACGTCAGACAGTCCGAGCTCGTCTGTGGGTTCGGTGCCTGCCCGGACATCATCGACAGATAGTTGTCCAGCGAGACGTGCCCGGTCGCGAAGTAGTGCGTGAGCAGCGTCCCCTGGCGCTGTAGCTTCTTGCCGAGCCAGGGGTTCGGGTTGTCCTGATAGGACGCGGCGTACGACTCGTTCTCGAGAACGATGAGGAAGACGTGCTTGATCCCCGTCTTCGGAAGCGAGAAGTGATGCGAGGCGGCTGGTACGGCGACAGCCGGTCGGCCCGGGACTGGGTGCCCGCAACCAGCCAGCGTCGCGACCGCGAGCACCGCGAGCACCGCCGAGGAACGTGCGAGCCTCCGGAGCATCGAAGTCACAGCGGGCAGCTGCCGAACACGTCGAGGCCGAATGGTTGGAGGTCTGGCTCCGCGGCGTAGCCGAGATGACCGGCGCCGTCGGTGCCACCGGTCGTGATGCCGAACATGTCCTCGAGGCTGCGCAACAGCGAGTAATGGTTGTAGGGCGTGGCGACCTTGGTGTCGGCAGCCACGCACCGGCCCAGGACGAGGGTTCCGACGCGGCCGCCGCCAGGCCCCGAGAGTCCAGGCTTGTGCTCCGTCGGACCCGGCCGCTCGTTGCAGCAAGCAGAGGAGTCACGGCCATCGGACTCGTCGGAGGTGATGATGAGCACGCCGTCCTGCTGGTACGCGGGTGAGGCCTGGATGATCGGAACCCACTTCTTCAGGAAGCGGTCGATCGAGGCCAGGCCCCCCTTTCGCGAGCCGGCGCTGTCCGTGCCACGGCACGGCCTGTCATGGCCGTCGTTGCACAGGTCCGGGGTGATGAACGAGAACTGCGGTGTCGTCTCGATGCTTGCAAGTGCGGGTGGGAGCGCGCCGAGCTTCAACACGTTGGCGTCACACAATCCGCTGCCGAGGAGGGAGCGGAAGTACACGAAGGGGTTGTGCCGCGCGGCGTACTGATCCTTCTTGGTGGCGATCTGCGTGGCATCGATGTGGTGTTTGAGCAACGATGGCTGCCCGCATGTCTTGGCTTCCCGCCCGCGCTTGGCGCCCATGTGGTCCATGAAGCCACCCCACGTCACGCCAGCAGCCTGCAGCTGGTCGGCCAGGGTGAGAACACTGGCCGGATAGATGCAGCCCTCGCCGACCGCCTGGCCGTGCTTGTTGATCTTGAGCGGGTGGCTCGACGGCTTGAACTTGCGGTAGTGCTGGCAGTCCTGGCTGGTCACCGGGTTGGGTGCCTGACCCGAAATCATGGCGAGGTAGTTGTCCAGGGAGTAGTGACCGATCCCGTAGTAGTGGGTGAGAAGGGTTCCCTGCTTCTGGAGCTTTCGGCCCAGATAGTGATGCTTGTTGTGGACGTACGCGCTCTTGTAGGACTCGTTCTCGAGGACGATCACGAACACGTGCGCCGCTCCGATGCCGACGAGCTGCGCGTCCTGACTGGTTTCGGGCGACAGCGACGCCTCGGCCGTCGACAACGGGAGCACGGTGACGGCGGCGGTCAGGGCAGCGATCGCAGCGAGGAGAGGGCGCACGAGCAACTCCCTTGAGGTTGGACGTCCGACCCCAACACTAGGCTCCGATTCATGGCACGGCGCGACGCTCCCAACGGTCTCGCAACTGGCCTCGGCTCGCTACCTGGCGACGACATCGATGCGGCCATGGCGCTGGTGTTCGACGAGCTGCCGGAGCTGCCGCACCTGCCAGAGCTCCCGGCCAGAGGCCCTGGCGCCGACCTGATCGGCCGGACCGCGACCCATCTGGTCGACCTGCCGGTTGACCTGCAGCCGGCTGGATGGCGCTTCGTCGACCGGCCCGGCATCGACGTCCGGCGCGGCCGCGACCTGATGGCGAGCGACCTGGACGCGTTGCTGCCGGTCGCCGGTCCCGCGTACGACGGCCGCCTGAAGGTGCAGCTGGCGGGACCCTGGACGCTGGCCGCGAGCATCGAGCTGCCGCGAGGCGGGAGGGCGCTGGGTGACCCGGGTGCGGTCCGTGACCTCGGCGACTCGTTGGCCGAGACCGTGCGCGAGCATCTCGACGTCGTCGGCCGCCAGGTGCCCGGCGCGGCACTCGTGCTTCAGCTCGACGAGCCGTCACTGCCCGGTGTGCTCGCGGGAGCCGTCCGGACGCAGAGCGGCTTCGGTGCGATCCGGGTGCCCGAGGAGGCGGTGGTCCGCAACGTGCTCACTACCGTGGCGCAGGCAGCGGGGGAGATCCCCGTAGTCATCCACTGTTGTGGAACGCCCCCGCCGATCCGGCTCCTTGGTTCCGTCGGTGTCGCGGGCGTGGCCATCGACATCGTGACGCAGCGTCCAGACCATGACGCGCTCGGCGAGCTCGTCGAATCCGGCGTCGCCTTGTGGCTCGGTGTGGTGCCCGCGCTCGGTCCGGGGGTGCCGCCTACGCCACGCTCCGTCGCCGACCCGGTTCGCCGGCTCTGGCACGAGCTCGGCTTTGCCCCAGAGCGCCTGCCGGACGCGGTCGCGGTCACGCCGTCCTGCGGGCTGGCCGGTGCCTCCCCGGGTTGGGTGCGATCGGCGTACCGAGTCCTGCGGCAAGCCGCGCGCGTCCTCAACGAGGCTCCTGAAGGGACAAGTGTGTGAGCCCCAAGACCGATCCAGCAGCCGACGCTGCGCGGCGGCACAACGACCTCGCTCAGGAGATCGAGGACCTGGCCTACCGGTACTACGTCCTGGCACAGCCGACCGTCTCCGACGCCGAGTACGACGCGAAGCTGCACGAGCTCGAAGCGATCGAGGCGGCGCATCCAGAGCTACGGACGCCTGACTCGCCGACGCAGAAGGTCATGGAGTCGCTGTCGACCGACTTCGCGGAGGTCAAGCACCTCCAGCGGCTCATGTCCCTGGACAACGTCTTCAGCGACGCCGAGTTCGACGCCTGGGCCGGACGCGCGACGCGCGAGCTCCCGGTCCCAGCCTGGCTGTGCGAGCTCAAGATCGACGGACTGGCGGTGGACCTCGTCTACGAGAGCGGTCGACTGACGCGGGCGGCGACCCGCGGCGACGGGGTGACCGGCGAGGACGTGACGCTCAACGTGCGCACCATCGACAGCGTGCCCACCAGGCTGTCCGGGACGTCCAGCCCCCGACTGCTCGAGGTGCGCGGTGAGGTGTTCCTGCCGCACGCCGCTTTCGAGCAGATCAATGCCGGGCTGGTGGCGGACGGCAAAGCGCCCTTCGCCAACCCGCGCAACGCTGCTGCCGGCTCGTTGCGCCAGAAGGATCCGCGGATCACGGCGTCGCGGCCGTTGGCCATGACGATCCACGGCATCGGTGCGACCGACGGGTTTGACGTCGACACCCAGTCAGCGGCATACGCGGAGCTCGAGGAGCTCGGTCTTCCGGTGAGCGGACGCTACAAGGTCGTGTCCGACCTCGCCGGGGTGAAGGAGTACGTCGCGTACTGGGGGGAGCACCGCCACGATGTCGAGCACGACATCGATGGGGTGGTCATCAAGGTCGACTCGCTCGCGCTCCAGCGCCGGCTGGGTGCCACGTCGAAGGCGCCGCGGTGGGCGATCGCCTACAA
>JAFAZI010000094.1 GCA_019239875.1 Frankiaceae bacterium | reverse complement strand
ACCCCTGGCCGACGCACCTTCACCGCGCCCATCTCCTCGAGATCACGGGACAGGGTCGCCTGGGTCACCTCGACGTTGTCGCCGGCCAGCAGAGCGGCCAGCTGCCCCTGTGAGTGGACATCGTGCGCCGCCAGCAGCGCTGCGATGCGGGTCTGCCGCGCGGCCTTGGTGTGCGGCTGTGGGGCCGGCTGGCGGGACGTCGTACCCATCAGCTCGCACCGAATTGACGAGGCGCAATCAGGAATGACAGCAATGCCTTCTGCGCGTGCAGTCGGTTCTCGGCTTGGTCGAACACGATGCTGTGGCTGCCGTCGATGACGTCCGCCGCGATCTCCTCGCCGCGGTGGGCGGGCAGGCAGTGCATGACGACGACGTCATCGGCTGCCGCCGCGACGACGCGGCCGTCGATGCAGAACGGGCGGAACGGCTCCAGCCGGCTTGCCGCCTCAGCCTCCTGTCCCATCGACGCCCACACGTCCGTGTAGAGCACGTCGGCGCCGTCGGCGGCCTCGAGCGCGTCGTTGGTCGCGGCGACGCTGCCACCGCTCGTTGCGGCGATGTCGCCCGCTCGTGCCATCACCTCGGGCAGTGGGTCGAAACCCTTCGGCGATCCGACGCGCACGTGCATGCCCGCGATCGCGCCGGCCAGCAACAAGGAGTGCGCCATGTTGTTGCCGTCGCCGAGATAGGCCAGCGTCAGGCCCGCGAGGGTTCCCTTGTGCTCGCGGATCGTCTGGAGGTCGGCGAGCGCCTGACACGGATGCGCGAAGTCCGTCAGCGCGTTCACGACCGGTACGTCAGCAGCCGCAGCGAGGGCTTCGATGCGGTCCTGACCGAAGGTGCGGATGACGATCGCGTCGACATAGCGCGACATCACGCGCGCGGTGTCCTCGATCGTCTCGCCACGGCCGAGCTGGGTCGATTGCGCATCGAGGATGACCGGATGGCCACCAAGCTCCGCGATACCGATCTCGAAAGACAGCCGGGTGCGCGTCGACGGCTTCTCGAAGACGACGGCAACCGAGCGCGGGCCCTCGAGTGGCCGCACCGCGTTGCGGTCCTTCTTCATGCGGTCCGCCTCGTCGAGGATCGCTGCCTGCTCGGCTGCGCTCAGGTCGTCGTCGACGAGGAAATGGCGGGTCACTGCTGCTCCGGTGCTGGGACGATCGGGCCGCCGGTCACTTCAGCCACCCGCGCGAGGAGCTCGGCGACGCTGAAGGGCTTCGCGAAAACGGACTCCTCACCGAGCTGTTCGACCATCGCAGGGATGGCATCGAGTTTGCCGGTGACCACAATGACGGGGACGTCGGCCAGCGCCGGGTCGCCGCCCATCTCCTCGAGCACGCGGATCCCCCCGAGGTCGGGCATCATCAGGTCGAGCAGGATCAGGGACGGCTTGCGACGACTTGCCTTCACCAGGCCGGCGAGACCATCCGAGGCGGTCGCCACGTCGTACCCCTCCGCGGTCAGAAGGGTCTGCAACAGACCGCGCACGCTGGGGTCGTCCTCGACCACGAGAACGTGGGGGGTGCTCACGCGCTCAACCTAGCGACATCGTCGAGGATCTCCGGCAGCGCCGCCGTGAACGACTTGGCCTCGGTCTCACTGAGCACCAATGGCGGTGCGAGCCGTACGGCGGTAGGCCCGGTCGCGTTGACGAGGAAGCCGCGGTTTCGAGCGGCCGCCTCCACCTGAGGCGCCGCGCCGTCCGCGGTCACGAGGGCGAGCCAGAGCCCGCGGCCGCGAACGCCCTTGACGAGTGGTGACCCCAGACTGGAAAGATCCTGCAGCCACGCGGCACCAAGCCTCTCGACGTGGGTGAGCAGGTCCTCGGTCTCGATCGTCTCGATCACTGCGAGGGCGGCCGCGCACGACACCGGGTTGCCGCCGAACGTCGACCCGTGATCGCCCTTCACGAGCGCATCGGCGAATCGACCGACGCCGATGCAGGCACCGACCGGCAGTCCGCCGCCGAGCCCCTTGGCGACAGTGACGACATCAGGCACGACGCCCTCGTGCTGGTGTGCGAACCACTTTCCGGTACGGCCGATCCCGCCCTGCACCTCGTCGAGGACCAGCGCCGCGCCCGCCGTGGAGCACACGTCGCGGGCGGCCGAGAGGTAGCCGGCCGGCGGTTGGATGACTCCGGCCTCGCCGAGCGTCGGCTCCAAGAACACCGCGGCCGTCTCGGCATCGACAGCTGCCGCGAGCGCGTCGGAATCGCCGTAGGGCACGAAGGTCACGTCGATGCCGAACGGAGCGAACGGCTCCCGCAAAGCCGGCTTGCCGGTGAGCGCGAGCGCACCGAGGGTCCGGCCGTGGAAGGAGTTCTCAGCGGCGACGAACTTCCGCCGGGGCGACTGGGCGCGGAGGACCGTCTTGATCGCTGCTTCGTTTGCGGCCGCGCCGTCGTTGGCGAGGAAGACCCGCGCGCCTGGCGCCCCGACCAGGACGACGAGTCGTTCGGCGAGTGCGAGGGCGGGCGGGTTGATGAAGAGGTTCGAGGTGTGAGCGAGCGTCGCAACCTGATCACTGACCGCCTTCACGAGCGCGGGGTGGCCGTGACCAAGCGACGACACCGCGATCCCGGCGATGAGGTCAAGGTACTCGTTGCCGTCGGAATCGGTGACGGTGCAACCGCGGCCACCGACCAACGCAAGCGGCGGCGTGCCGTAGTTGCGCATCAGCGTGGCTTCCCAGCGCTGTTGGTGTTCGGCGGTGCTCATGGGATGACCATCGTCCCCACGCCGGCGTCGGTGAGTACTTCGAGCAGCAGTGCGTGCGGCACTCGGCCGTCGATGACGTGTGAGCTCGGGACGCCACCCGTGACCGCCCGAAGGCAGGCTTCCATCTTCGGAATCATGCCCGCCGACATTGTCGGCAACTGCTCAGCCAGCTCCTGCGCGGTGAGCTGGCTGATGACCTCGGTGCTGTTCGGCCAATCCGCGTAGAGCCCCTCGACATCCGTGAGCACGACGAGCTTTTCGGCCTTGACGGCCACTGCGATGGCGGCCGCGGCCGTATCCGCGTTGACGTTGTAGACCTCGCCCTCGTCGCCGCGGCACACGCTGGCGATGACCGGCACCCGGCCGTCGTTCAGGAGCCCTTCGACGACGCTCGTGTCGACATGCACGACATCGCCGACCAGACCGATGTCGACCTCCTCGCCGTCGACCAGCCCCGGCCGCCGCTCCGCGGTCATGAGCCGGCCGTCTTCGCCGGAGAGCCCGACCGCGAATGGGCCGTGGGTGTTGAGCAGCCCGACGATCTCGCGCTGGACCTGACCGACGAGCACCATCCGGACGACGTCCATCGTCTCGGGCGTGGTCACCCGCAACCCGCCCGCGAACGACGGTTCGATCCCGAGCCGGTCCAGCTGCGCGTTGATCTGGGGCCCGCCGCCGTGAACGACGACGACGCGGATCCCGGCGTACCGCAAGAACACCACGTCCTCGGCGAACGCCTCGCGCAGTGCCTCCTCCGTCATGGCGTTGCCGCCGTACTTCACGACCACTGTCCGACCGTGGAAGCGCTCCAGCCACGGCAACGCCTCGACGAGCGCCGCGGCGGTGGACTGCGAATCCGTCTGCCGCGTCATGTGTCGTGCCCCGCGCGCTTCATGTGTCGTGCTCCGCGCGCTTCACGTGGAGTACGCCGAGTTCTCGTGGACGTAGGCAGCGGTCAGGTCATTGCTCCACACGGTTGCCGACGCATCACCGGCTTTGAGATCGACGACGATCGTGATGTCCCGGCCTGACATGTCGACCACCGCAGGGTCGTCACCGGGCGCGCTGTCGCGGCACACCCATACCCCGTTGATCGCGGCGTCGAGAGTGAGTGGGTCGAACTTCGCGCCCGTGGTCCCGACGGCCGACAGGATGCGCCCCCAGTTCGGGTCCTCGCCGTGAAGCGCGCATTTGAGGAGGTTGCTCCGCGAGATCGCGCGTGCGACATCGACCGCCTCGTCCTCGGTGGCTGCTCCCCGCACCTCGATCTCGAGGTCTTTGCTGGCACCCTCCGCATCAGCGATGAGCTGTCGGGCAAGATCCGCGCAGACCTCGAGCACTGCACCAGCGAGATCGTCGTACGACGGTGTCACGCCAGAAGCACCGCTCGCGAGCAACAGCACCGTGTCGTTCGTGGACAGACAGCCGTCCGAGTCGACGCGATCGAAGGTGAGACGAGTCGCGCTCCGCAACGCTGCGTCCAGGTCGCCGGGTGACACGACTGCGTCGGTCGTGATGACGCAGAGCATCGTGGCCAACGCCGGAGCCAGCATGCCGGCGCCCTTCGCCATGCCACCAACGGTCCAGCCGTCGCGGGCGGCGGCGGCCTCCTTCGACACGGTGTCGGTGGTGCGGATGGCATCCGCCGCGGCTGCGCCGCCGTCTGGTGACAGAGCCGCCACCGCGGCGGCGACACCGGCGTCGAGTCGGTCGAGGGGCGGCGGCTCACCGATCTTGCCGGTCGAGCACACCGCTACTTCGCCGGCACCGATCCCCAGGGCGCCGGCAACCGTCTCCGCCGTGCGATGGGTGATCTCGAATCCCATCGCGCCCGTGCAGGCGTTGGCATACTTCGCGTTGAGGACGACCGCTTTCACCTGATGGCTGACCAGGACCTGCTCGCTCCACAGGACGGGAGCGGCCTTCACGCGGTTGGCGGTGAACACCCCGGCAGCGACGTCGAGCGGGCCGTCGTTGACCACCAACGCCACATCGCGGCCGCTGTCCTTCAAGCCGGCCGCGACGCCGGCGGCTCGGAATCCGCTGGGTGCCGTGACGCTCATTGGCCAACACCGTTGACCGGCAGACCGGCGGTCTCGTCGAGACCCAGCGCAAGGTTGGCGTTCTGGATCGCCTGGCCGGCCGCGCCCTTGCCGAGATTGTCGATCGCGACCACAACGACAGCGCGACCGGCGTCGGCATCGTGAACGACGTTGAGATGTGCGCTGTTCGAGCCCGTCGTCGCAGCGGTCCGCGGCTGCTGTCCTTCGGGCAACAAGGTCACGAACGGCTCGCCCGCGTAGCCATCGAAGGCCGCGCGGAGCATCGCTTGGTCGACGCCATCGATCACCCGCGCGGTGCAAGTCGCGAGGATCCCACGCGGCATCGGCACCAGCATCGGGGTGAAGGACATCGACACCGGCGAGCCGGCTGCTGCGCCGAGCGTCTGGCGGATCTCGGCGAGGTGTTGATGAGTGCCGCCTGTCTTGTACGACGTGAGGTCACCCATCACCTCACTTCCGAGCAGGTTCACCGTCGGGTTGCGTCCCGCCCCGGTGGTTCCGCTGCCGGCCACCACCACGATGTCCAGCGGCGCGACGACACCAGCCGCGAGCAGGGGCGCCAAGCCGAGCGCGACGGCGGTCGCGTAGCACCCCGGATTTGCGATCCTTCGCGCCGAAACCAGGCGCTCGCGCTGACCGGAAAGCTCCGGGAGGCCGTACGGCCAGGTCCCCGCGTGTTCACCGCCGTACCACCGTGACCAGTCCGCCGGATGCTGGAGGCGAAAGTCTGCTCCCAGGTCGACGACGAGGGCATCGGGCGATAGCGACTCGACGATGCCGGCCGAGGCGCCGTGCGGCACCGCGAGAAAGACGACCTCGGCCTCGCGCAGCTCAGGGGCGTCCGCTGCGAGCAGCGGCAGGTCGGCGAGCGTGCCGAGTTGCGGGTGCAGCTCACCGAGCCGCCTGCCCGCATTGCCGGCCGCCACAACACTCGAGATCTCAAGGGTGGGATGTCCGGCCAACAACCGGAGCAGCTCCCCGCCTGCGTAGCCGCTGGCGCCGACTATCGCCGTCCGCATCCCCATCCGTAAAACTCTACTGCATCATCATGCATGCAGACGATTGATTATGCGGTTGCCGCGTCACCCGTCGGTTTCGGGTACCAATGTCGGATGCCGCAACCATCCGTCGAGCCGCCGAATCGGTGGAGTGCAGCAGGCTCAGCCGAGCTCTGGGTCTCCCCCGCCGAGGACCCGCGGACCAGTGACGCGCCTCTCACCGACGAACGTTCGACCCTGTTGGACTATCTCAGCGCGTACCGAGCGACCCTCGAGATGAAGTGCGCCGACCTCGATCCGGAGCAGATGGCTCGCCGGTCGGTGCCGCCCTCGACGATGTCACTGCTCGGCCTCGTCCGGCATCTTGCTGACGTCGAGCGACACTGGTTCCGCAACGTGATGGCTGGCGAGAATGCGCCGAAGCTCTACGGGAGCGAGGAGATTCGGCACGCCGCGTGGCTGGACGCGGTGGCGGACCCTACTCAGGTCGAACAGGCATGGGAGCACTGGCGCGCTGAGGTCGACTTCGCTTCGGCGTACGTCGACCGGGTGTCCGACCTTGCCGTCACAGGCACCATGAAGAACGGCGAGAGCCTCCAGCTGCGCGAAGTCCTGGTCCACATGATCGAGGAGTACGCCCGGCACTGCGGTCATGCCGACCTGCTCCGCGAATGCATCGACGGCCGCGTCGGCCACTGATCGCTCCACGACCTCGAGCGGCAAGCACGTCTCGGTCTGGACGAGGCCGCCGTGACCTCGTCACACCAGGTCAGCCGCAGCAGCCGCCGCCACAACAGCCGCCGGCCGGCGCGGGTGCCGCCGCCGCTCCCGTCACCGCGACCGCGGACCACACTCGGGCAACGTCCTCATGGCCCGCTGGACACCGCACGAGCATCGCGACGTCGGACATCGCGCGCTGCACCGTGAACACCTGATCACACTCACGGCACCGATAGTCGTAGGACGCCATGCCCAGATTGTAGAAACCAGCCGCTAGCGAAGGATTGCTCCCACGCGGCGCTGTGCCTCCGCCACCGCGCTCTCGCGGACGCCGGCCGCCTCCTCCGCCGTGAGGGTCCGGTCAGGCGCCCGCAGCCGCAGGGTGAACGCCAAGGACTTCTTGCCGTCGCCGACCTGTCCGCCCTCATACACGTCGAAGAGCCGGATCGCCTCGAGCAGCTTGCCGGCACCGTCACGTAGCGCGTCCGACACTGCGGCGCTCGGCACCGCCGCGTCGACGACCACAGCGATGTCGATCGTCGCCGGCGGGTACGCGGACACCACTGGGGTCGGCGCGACCTCGGGGGCGGCAGCGATCAACACATCCGAGGAGATCTCGAAGCCAACGGTCCGGGCGGGCACGCCGAACGCCTCGGTGACGCGCGGGTGGAGCTCCCCGGCATGACCGAGGAGTGCGCTGCCGACGTGCAGAGCGGCGCATCTGCCGGGGTGGAACGGGGCGTGGGTGTCAGCGGTCACGGTGACCTCGACGCCGACTTCTCGAGCGAGCTCGCGGACTCCCTCGATCGCGTCGGCCCATGAGGCGCTGCGCGCCGGGCCCCACCAGCCGGCCAGGACCCGGGCGCCGGTCAGCACGCCCGCAATCCGACCCGGCTGTTCGGGCAGTGCGTTGTCCAGGGCCGCCAGGTCCGCCGCTGCCGGCCGCTGCCCGGCCGGCAAGGATGGCGGCGGGAGCGCCTCGGCCCGAGCCCGGAAGACCGGACCGGCTTCGAACAGCGCCACGTCGACCATGCCGCGGCCCACGTTGCGCGCCAGTGCCGCGAGCAAACCCGGGAGCAGCGTGGTCCTGAGGTAAGGCTCCTCCTCCGACACGGGGTTCGCCAGCCGCACGGACGGGACCCGAGGGTCCGAGGCATCGACCATGAGCCGGCGCGCCGAGTCGAGATCGACGAACGGGGCTGACAACACCTCGACGTATCCCGCTGCGGCCAGGGTCCGCCCGATCATCCGGCGGAGGCGCTGGGGGCGCGTGAGCCCACGACCCGCCGGCGCTTTCGGAATCGTCGACGGCAGCTTGTCGTAACCCTCGAGCCGGATCACTTCTTCGACCAGGTCCACCGGGATCTTCAGGTCGGGGCGCCACGACGGCGGCGTGACCTCGAGGCGTCCAGGTGCGGCGGTGACCGAACATCCGATGTCCGCGAGGCGCCTCTCAACGGTGGTCGAGGGGTAAGGAACGCCGGCGATCCGGCCCGGCAGCTCGGGATCGAGCACGATCGTCGGTGCCGCCGGTCGACGGTCGACATCCGTGGCGGCGTCTGTCGACGTACCACCGCCCAGCTCAGCCATGAGCGAGAGCGCGAGCTGCGCCGCCGCAGCGGCCAGGTCATTGTCGACGCCACGTTCGAACCGGCGCGACGCCTCCGATCCGAGGCGGTGCCGGCGCGCCGTGTAGGCAACCGAGACCGCATCGAATGACGCCGCCTCGAGCACGACGTCCGTAGTGGTGTCCGTGATCTCGGTCGCTGCGCCGCCCATCACGCCAGCGAGTGCGATCGGCCCGCTGTCGTCGGCGATGACGAGGTCCGTCGGATCGAGGGCCCGGTCGACGTCGTCGAGCGTTCGAAGCGTCTCCCCGGCGGCTGCCCACCGCACCACGATCGGCCCGGCAAGCTTCGCGCGGTCGAACGCGTGCAGCGGCTGACCGGTCGCGAGCATCACGTAGTTGGTGACATCCACCATCAGCGAGATCGGTCGCATCCCCGCCATCGTCAGCCGTCGCTGCATCCAGCTCGGGCTCGCGGCACCGGCCCGGAGCCCCGACAAGGTCCGCGCGACGTAACGACTGCAGCCCTCCGGGGCGAGGATGCGAACGTCGTACGCGGATCCGTCAGCGGTCGGCACCTCGACATCCGCCGGATCGCGGAACGGAAGGGAGTACGACGTCGCGACCTCGCGCGCGACGCCTCGCACCGACAGCGCGTAACCGCGGTCCGGGTTGATCGCGATGTCGAGGACCTCGTCGCGCAGGTCGAGGGCTGCCACGACGTCGCTACCGAGCGTGAGATCTGAAGGCAGCACAAGGATTCCGGCGTGGTCGTCGGAGATGCCGAGCTCGCGGCCGGAGCAGATCATGCCGTCCGAGATGTGGCCGTAAGTCTTGCGCGCCGTGATCTCGAAACCGCCGGGCAGGGTCGCTGGCGGGCGCGCGTACGCGATGACGTCGCCGACGTCGAAGTTCGTCGCGCCGCAGATCACCTGTCGTTCCTCGCTGCCGTCGTTCAGCGTCACCCACCGGATCGGCTTCTTCTGCCCCTCGACGGCTTCGAACGCCACCACCTGGGCGACGACGACGCCACTGATGCCGGCTCCGACCACGTCGACCCGTTCGACCTGAAGACCTGCCATCGTCAGTCGATCCGCAACCTCGCGGCTCGCGATGTCCGACGGCAGGTCGACGTAGTCGCGCAGCCATGACATGGGGACGCGCATCAGGCCTCCCGGCCGAGCGCCGTGGTGACGCGAACGTCGCCCTCGACCAGGTCGCGGATGTCCGCGAGGTCGTGGCGCGACATCAAGGTGCGCTCCATCCCGATGCCGAAGGCGTAACCCGTGTAGCGATCCGGGTCGACCCCTGCGGACTGGAGCACGACAGGGTGCACCATTCCGCTGCCGCCCCACTCGATCCAGCCCTCGGATCGACAGGTCCGGCAGAACTCGGCGCCCGGCTCCGTCGACGATCCGTGACACACCCAGCACAGCAGGTCGACATCCGCGGATGGCTCGGTGAACGGGTAGTGGTCAGGCCGCAGTCGGGTCCGTACGCCGGCGCCGAACATCGACTCGGCGAACAAGTCGAGCGTCCCGCGCAGGTCGGCCATCGTCAGCCCTTCATCGACCGCCAGACCCTCGAGCTGGTGGAACACCGGCGAGTGGGTCGCGTCAAGGGCTTCCTGCCGGTAGACCCGACCCGGCACCACGACGTAGCACGGCGCCCCGCGCGCGAGCAGCGCGCGCAGCTGCACCGGCGAGGTGTGGGTGCGCAGCAGGACGCCGCCGTCGGGCGGATCCAGCCACAACGTGTCCTGTGCCTCGCGCGCAGAGTGCGACCGTGGGATGTTCAGAGCGTCGAAGTTCAACCACTCGGCCTCGACCTCCGGACCCTCCGCGACCTCCCAACCCATCGCGACGAAGACGTCTGATGTCCGTTCCTGCACCAGCGTCAGCGGATGCCGTCCACCGGGCGGCGTCATGTCCCAGGGCAGGGTGACGTCCACGGCTTCTTCGATCAGGACCCGCTCGTCGCGCGCGGCCTCGAGCCCGGTGCGGGCCGCCTCGTAGGACGCTGTGAGCGCCGTGAGCACCTCGTTGACACGACGGCCGGCGTCGGCGCGCGCTTGCGGCGGCAACGCTCCGAGCTCGCGGCGAGCGAGCGCAACCGGCGCCTTGTTGCCGAGATGCGCGGAGTGCGCCGCCGCGAGCTGGTCGAGATCAGTGGCTGCCTCGAACGCTGCCAGCGCGGCGCGCTGGGCGGCCGCGAGCTCGTCGGTGGACAGCGCGGCCACTTCCTTCGGGTCGTACGGGTCGTTGGGAGCAGACATGGGAAACCTCGCGGAAGTCTATGGACAGGGCGGTCGCGCGCCCGCGGTCACTCAGTCGGCAAAGCTTGGAGTGCCCGCGGGCAACCTAAATCGCACGACCGCACCGCAGTCGTCGCCGTTGCCCGCCTCGATCGTCCCGCCGTGCGCGTCGACGATCCCCTTCGCGATGAACAGCCCGAGGCCGGTCCCGCCGCGCTTTGCGTCATGCCAGAACTTCGTGAAGATCCTCGGCAGCGCCTCGCGTTTGATCCCTTCGCCCTCGTCGCTCACTTCGAGCGTGGCGTAGTCACCATCGGTCCCGACTTTGATGGTCACCGTCCCACCGCCATGACGCAGCGCGTTCTCGATGACGTTGCCCACGACCTGCGCCAGCTTGTCCGGGTCGGCCCACAACTCGGGAAGCGTGCTCTCGACCTTGAGAACGAACCGGTCGGCCGCCTCGCCCGCCGCGACCCGGGAGTCGATGTCTCGCTGCACGAGCTCCGGCAGGTCGACGACCTGCTTGCGCACCTCGAGCCGGCCGGTTTCGATGCGGGAGACATCGAGGAGCTCGCTGATCAGACGGGTGAGCCGATCCGCGTCCGAGTTGATGGTCTGCAGCATGTGCAGCTTCTGGTCGTCGTTGAAGCGCTCCCACTTCGCGAGCAGCGTCGCGGTGAAACCCTTCACGCTGGTCAGGGGTGAGCGCAGCTCGTGGGCGACGACGGACACCAGTTCGGCGCCGCTGCGCTCGAGCTTCGCACGGGCTCGGTTGTCCCGAAAGCACACGACCACACGCTCGACGGTGTGCTTGTCATCCCGGACATAGGTCGCCGTCACCAGCAGCGCGAGGTCTGGCCGGTCCGGGCGGACCAGGCTCAGCATCCGCTCCGGCTGGCGGACCCGGGTGGACAGCCCGCCGTAAGGATCCGTGCACTCCCACCAGTCCCGGCCCTGCGGATCGAGTAGCGGCAGCACCTTGGCCAGCGGTACCCCGACGAGCTCCGACTGTTGGACGTCGAGGATCCGCGTGGCGGCAAGGTTCGCCGCCACGACGGTGCCGCTCCCGTCTGCCACGACGACGCCATCCGGCAGGTCGTCGTACCCGGCCGCGGCGTGCTGCCCCTCGCGCACGCTGAGCCCTCCCTACAAAGCCAGGCTCTGAGCGTAGCGAAATCGGGCGCCGGCGGCCGTCAGGCCGCGCGCAATCCGGCGAGGAGATCCAGGATCAGCCGGCTGACCTCGTCGCGCGCAAGTTCCGCATCCTCGGCGGCCGCGACGTACAGGCAAGCCTCGGTGAGCGCGCCGATCAGCATGAACGCCAGCGGCCGCAGCGGGCGGCGCTCGATGACCCCCGCGTGCATCGCGGTGCGAAGGGCGCCACGAAGAGCAACGGTGGAGAACCTCGTCTCGATCTGCCGGGTCACCTCGGGCCCGAGCACGCCGCGCGCGTCGACCAGCACTATCTGGCGGACGATCGGGTCGGAGTGGGAGTCCACCCAGAGCTGGCACCCGGTGACCAACGGCTCGAACTTGTCGGCCTGCAAGAACTCGACCACCGACGCGTCGGAGATCTCCCGCTGGATCTGCTCGTACACCGCACGGAACAGCCGTTCCTTGTCCGAGAAGTGGTGGTACAGCGCACCCTTCGTGACGCCAGCCTTCGAGACGATCTCCTCGGTGGACGTCGCGGCGTAGCCCTGGGTTCCGAAGAGCTCGCGGGCCGCTCCGATCAGCGCGTCTCGGGTCTCCTCCCCCTGAATTACTCGACGGCTCTTGACGTCCGTACTCACGGTATGTCACCCTCCGTACCGTCGGAATGTAGTTATCCGTACCGACGGTCGGTACGGTAACACAAATCAGGAGGGGAATCCCATGCCGAAGTACGTCATCGAGCGCGATCTGCCGGGTGCCGGACAGCTCACCGCGGAGGATCTGCAAGGCATCAGCGCGAAGTCCAACGGCGTGATCGCCGGCCTCGGTCCGGACATCCACTGGCTCCAGAGCTACGTCACGGACGACAAGCTGTACTGCGTCTATGTCGCGCCGGACGAGGACATCATCCACGAGCACGCGCGATGCGGTGGCTTCCCGATCGACAAGGTCCACAAGGTGGCCACCGTGATCGATCCCTCCACCGGCGAGTAACGAGCGCCACATGGATCGAGCCCAGCTACGCGAGCTCCAGCGTCCGCTCAAGGAGCGTTATCGCGCGGACCCGTCCGCCGCGGTGATCACGCTCCGAGCGGATGGCTCGCTCGCCGACTCCGACGTCGCCTGCTCGGTGCAGACCGGGCAGGCGCTCGTCGAGGCCGGCCTGCATCCCGCGACCGGCGGGACGGGCACTCTCGCGTGCTCCGGCGACATGCTGTTGCAGGCACTCGTCGCCTGCGCCGGCGTGACGCTGCGGTCGGTGGCCACCAACCGAGAGATCGAGGTCACGGGCACCGTCCGGGCCGAGGGCGACCTGGACTTCACCGGCACCCTCGGCGTCGACCCCGACGCACCCGTGGGCTTCACCGACATCCGGTTGATCTTCGAGCTCGAGTCAGCTGCCCCGGCCGCGGATCTCGACGCATTGATCGAGACCACCAAGCGATACTGCGTCGTGCTGCAGACGCTCGTGAAGAGCCCTGCCCTGTCGATTCAGCGCCGCTGAGCCCGGGCTGAGGCATACAGACACACCGCCGCTGTCGCGGCAAGGTTGAGGCTCTCGGCGGCACCGTAGATCGGGAGCCGTACGACGCGATCGGCCGCCGCCCGCACCTCCGCGCTGACGCCGTGCGCCTCGTTGCCGAACACCCACATCGTCGGCGCCGCCAGTTCGCCATCGTCGATCAGCTGGTCGAGATCGCAGCCGCCGTCCGCGGCGGTCGCGAACACCTGTAGCCCGCTGGCCCGTGCCCCCTCGACTACCGGGACCGTCTCGACGTCGGCCACGACCGGCAGGTGGAATCCGCTGCCCGCCGTGGCCCGGACGCACTTGCCCGACCACAGATCGACCGAGCCGCGGGTGGCGATCACCGCGTCGGCCCCAGCGGCGTCCGCAGTGCGGATGGCGGTGCCAGCATTTCCGGGGTCGCCGACCGCCTCCAGCAGGACCACGAGCCGTGGCGCCCCGGACATCACCGACGCGACGGTCGTGGTCGGCTTCCCGACCACCGCCACGACGCCTTGCGGCGTCACGGTGTCGCCGAGGGACGCGAGCACCTGCTCGGTCACGAGCCGGATCACGACGTCCCGGCCGCGGGCCTTCTCGAGCAGCGATGTGTCGCGTTCGGCCGCGGCTTCGGTGGTGAAGATCTCGCGGACCTCGTGCGCCGGGGAACCGAGCGCCTCGGCGAGAGCGTGCGGACCCTCGACGAGAAACGCCGACGCGGCCACCCGCCCCTTGCGACTGAGCAAGGACCGGGCGGCCGCGACATGAGCGTTCTGGACGGAGGAGATCGCCGGCCGCCGGCCGGCCTCCCCCGCGTCGGGCGACGGCGAGATGTCAGGCAGCCGAGTCCGATGCCGCCGCGGTCGTCGCCGGCAGCGAGGTTCGCGCCAGCTCGACGAGAGCAGCGAAGGCCGCCTCATCCGAGACCGCGAGCTCGGCGAGATGCTTGCGGTCGACCTCGACACCCGCCGCCTTGATGCCCTGGATGAATCGGTTGTAGGTCATGCCGTTGGCGCGAGCCGCAGCGTTGATGCGCTGGATCCACAGCGACCGGAAGTCGCCCTTGCGGGCCCGCCGGTCGCGGTAGGAGTAGTTCATCGAGTGGAGCATCTGCTCCTTGGCCTTGCGGTACAGCCGCGAGCGCTGTCCGCGGTAGCCGCTGGCGCGCTCGAGGACAACACGGCGCTTCTTGTGGGCGTTGACCGCCCGCTTCACGCGTGCCACGGAGATCTCCTTGAAAGTCAGGTCCGGCAGGCCGGAAAAGGTACGTCGAGAAAGGGGGACGACTAGATACCGAGCATTTTCTTGGCCTTCGCGGCGTCGCCCGGCGACATGACCTCGTCGTTCTTCAACCGGCGGGTCAGGGTCGAGGGCTTGTGCTCCAAGTAGTGCTTGCGGCCCGCGCGACGGTGCCGGAGCTTGCCGCTCCCGGTGACCTTGAAGCGCTTCTTCGCACCGCTGTGGGTCTTCATCTTGGGCATCGCTGCCTCGTCTCCTCGGTCGTTGTGTCGGGTGGTGCAGGTAGTGCGGTTCGAGCTTCGGCTTCGGCGCCTATGCGCTGGCCTGCTCGGGTGGCTGGACTGCCGCCTCGGACGCGGTCGCGGCCGCTGGCTCGGCGCGCCGGCGCTGTTGTGGCTGTCCGCCGCGGTGGGGTGCCATCACCATGATCATGTTTCGGCCGTCCTGCTTGGGGGCGGACTCGACATAACCGAGCTCCTCCACGTCGGCGGCAAGCCGCTGCAGCAACCGGAACCCCAGCTCGGGTCGCGACTGCTCACGGCCACGGAACATGATCGTGATCTTGACTTTGTCACCGGCCTTCAGGAACCGAACGACGTGACCCTTCTTGGTCTCGTAGTCGTGCGGATCGATCTTGGGCCGAAGCTTCATCTCCTTGATGACCGTGTGCGACTGGTTGCGTCGCGCTTCGCGAGCCTTCTGCGCGTTCTCGTACTTCCATTTGCCGTAGTCCATGAGCTTGGCCACTGGCGGGCGGGCGTCAGGGGCGACCTCGACGAGATCGAGATCGGCTTCCTGTGCCAACCGGAGCGCATCGCCGATGGCGACGATGCCGACCTGCTCACCGTTCGGACCGACCAGCCGCACCTCGGGGACGCGGATCCGGTCGTTGATACGGGGTTCGACGCTGATGGGACCTCCAGTGGATCGTCGGTGTGCGCGGTGCCCTTACACGGCAAGAGCCCCGCACGACACGCACGCGGGGCCCAGACGACGACGTCCACCACACCAACGGCGTGCCGTCGGTCCGGCGACGAAGACCCGTCAATCCAGGATCGAGCGGGTGGGAGTCTGGCTCCACTTGCACGCTGGCCGGATGGCCGTCCAGCGGTCGCCGTTCAAGACTAGCAGCGTGGCGCTCAGTCGGCCGCGGCTTCGATCTCCAGCACCTGGGTGATCGGCCCTGCGACGTCGATGACCACCGCCTGATAGCCCTCGCTGACGGCCGCCACGAGCGCTTGCTCCCCGGACATGGGCACCGGCCGGGCGTCCGGCTGCCAGGCGCGAAGCGCGTCGTACGACGTGAAGATCGGCAGCGCATGCCGGCCGTCCTTCCCGATCAGGCGAGGGACCGCCATCTCGGCACCGGTCGCCTCCTCTCCCGTCGCTGTCACCGGGACCAGGACGCGAGCGGCGGGCAGCCGGCGCCGTACCGCCTCGAGATCGCTGCCCTCGAGTGCCGCCGCCAGGTCGGCGTCGGCCTCCCCCACGTCCTCCGGCGACTCCTCCGATGCCGAGTCGTGCCCCTGGTCGCGCCCAGAGAGCCAGACGCCGATCACGGTGACGAGCGCCCCGATCACCGTGGCGGGCCGCAGCGAGATTCCCGGTGCCGGCCAGGCCGCATCGATGACGACTGCCGCGATCAGCTGCCCCGCGACCACGCCGAGGACGAACCGCAGCACGCCGAGCGACCGGACGGTGGCCGCGCCAGCCAGGATGTAGAACACGCCGAGCGGCCCACCGAGGTAGAGCCACGGCGCGCTCGGCAGCAAACCGAGGTGGAGGTCTCCCGCCACGATCGTCGCGATGACCAGCACGAGCGTCCCGCCCAAGAACGACACGAACGATGCGACGACGACGTCCGAGATCACCCTGAGCTGACCGTTCGCCGCTTGCTGCACTGCCGACGCGGCGCCAGCGAGGATGAGGAGCAGGAACAGCGCGGGCTTGAACGATCCGCTCTCCCCTACCGCGCCGATGGCAACCGCGGCGACCACGATCGCTACCCCGGCGAATCGCCAGAAGGTCGCTGGGTGTTTGCCGCTCGGCCCGAGTCCGAGCTGATCGGTCAACAGCGCGCCGGCCGTCGTGCCGGCGACCAGGCAGACCGTCACCAGCGCAACCCCGATCTGGGGCACGCCGTGCGCTGACATCGAGACAAGGAAGGCCCCGCCGAAGCCGCCGAGCCACCACCACCATCGTCCCTTGGTCCGCAACAACCGGCGCGTCGGCTGAGCCCGCCAGGGCATTGCTGCGGCAAGCATCGCAAGGCCGATCGCGAACGACGCTGCGGCAGTCTCCAGCGCCGACCCGGTTCGGGTCGCGAGCTCGCCGTTGATCCGGCCCTGGACGCCGACCATCGCTCCCGCAAGCACCGCGACGCCAACCGCCGCCCCCGACGGGATCCGACGCACCGGGGTCGCCCTACTCGACGATCTTGGCGATGGGGATCTCGAGGATGTCTCGGGCTCCAGCAGCCTTCAGCGAGGGAATGAGGGTGTTGACACCCTGCTTGGCGACGACCGCCTCGACCGCCCGCAACTCGCCGTGCGCGAGCGGCATGATGGTCGGCGACTCCATCGCTGGCAACACGTCGAGCACAGCGTCGAGCGACGCTGCGGCAACGTTGAGCTTCAGGAGGACTTTGCCGCGCGCGACCAGCGCGCCACGGACCAGCAGCAGGATGTCGTCCATCGCGGCACGCTTGTCGCCGTCGGCGTACGCCTCACGATTCGCGAGCAGCTCGGTCTTGGAGGTGAGCAACGTCTCGATCACCTTCAGCCCGGCTTTGCGCAACGACGAGCCGGTCTCGGTGAGGTCGACGATGGCGTCCACGATGTCTGGGATCTTCGCCTCGGTCGCGCCGTGGGAGGTGAAGACCTTGGCGCTCACACCATGCTCGGCGCAGAACCGGCGGGTGGTCTCCGGCATCTCCGTCGAGATGCGCACGCCGTCGGGGAGATCCTTGATCGACTCCCAGTCGGACTCCCGCGGTACGGCGAGTACCACCTTGACGACTGCTTCCCCGGCCCGGCCGCCGCCGATCTCGCCGAGGCTCTGCACGTCGGCGCCGGTCTCGGTGACCCAGTCACGCCCCGAGATGCCGAGGTCGAAGATCCCCTGCTCGACATACGTCGGGATCTCCTGCGGGCGAAGGAAGCGGACGCGGTCGATGCGAGGATCGTCGATCCGCGCGTGGTAGTCACGGTCCCCGCCGCGGATCACCGTCAGATCGGCGGCGTCGAACAGGTCAAGGACCTGCTTTTCCAGGGAACCCTTCGGAAGGACGAGCGAGAGCACGGCTGAAGCCTTTCAGAGGAACGGGCAGGGCAGGAGTACGGCGAACCAGGCTCAGTGCCCGGCCGCCCCTTCATGGCCCTCACCACGGCGCACCTTGCGCAGCAGAAGTGCCGTCTCGACCGCAGCCATCGCGGCCTCCCGTCCTTTGTCCTCACTCGATTCCGCTCGCCCGCACCGGTCGAGCGCCTGCTCCGTCGTGTCGCAGGTCAACAACCCGAACCCTACCGGGACTCCGGTGTCGACAGCGACCTGGGCGAGCCCGTCGGTGGCCGCCTGGCACACGTACTCGAAGTGGGGCGTGCCGCCGCGAATCACGACGCCGAGGGCGACCACCGCGTCGTAGCGCTGCGCCGCGAGCGCTTTCGCGGTCACCGGCAGCTCGAAGGCTCCAGGGACCCGCAGCACCGACACGTCGGACACCTGGCAGTCATGAAGTGCGCGCTCCGCGCCGGACACCAGTCCTTCACTGACCTCGGTGTGCCACCGCGCAGCGACGATCGCGACCCGCAGCCCGTGACCATCGAGGACCCGCTCCTCGGGCGACCCGGCTCCACTCATCCCGAGACCTCCTCCGTCGCTGGATCCTCGACCGGCAGTGCCCACGGCGACAAGGCGCGAGCATGGGCGAGCCTAAGCGCGCTGCTGACCGCCTCTGGCTCCGCCGCGGCCGCTCGTTCGCTCACCGCCGCCGGCAGCAGGTCGGCGCTGGCTTCGGTCACCTCGTCGTCGAGCGTCGTCGGCAGGTTGGGCAGGTCGTGGCCCATCCGGTCCCGCTTCGTCGTGAGGTACCGGAGGTTGTCGGCGGTTACCCGAACCGGCAGCGGCACTCGCCCGACGATTCGCAGGTCGTACCCTTCGAGCCCGGCCCGCTTGGACGGATTGTTGGTCAGCAGTCGCATCGACCGCACGCCGAGATCGGCGAGGATCTGCGCGCCGGTCCCGTAGTCGCGCGCGTCCGCCGGGAGCCCGAGCGAGACGTTCGCGTCGACCGTGTCCTGCCCCTCGTCCTGCAGCTGGTACGCCTGCAACTTGTGCATCAGGCCGATCCCCCTGCCCTCGTGGCCGCGGACGTACAGCACCACTCCCCTGCCCTCGGCGGCGATCGTCGCGATCGCGGCATCGAGCTGCGGCCCGCAGTCGCATCGCCGGCTGCCGAACACGTCGCCGGTCAGGCATTCGGAGTGCACGCGCACGAGAACGTCTTCACCGTCGCCGAGGTCGCCCCGCACCAGCGCGACATGCTCGATCTCGTCCACGGTGCTCCGGTAGCCGACCGCGCGGAACTCGCCATGCGCCGTCGGGATGCGCGCTTCGGCCATCCGCTCGATCTGCCGCTCGGTGCGACGGCGGTAGGCGATCACGTCGGCGATGGAGATCAGGGAGAGGCCATGCACCGCGCAGAACAGCTCGAGCTCGTCGAGCCGTGCCATGTCCTCCACGTCCTTCTCGCTCACGATCTCGCACAGCACGCCTGCCGGCCGCAGCCCGGCCAGCCGGCACAGGTCGACCGCGGCCTCGGTATGGCCGGGTCGCCGCAGGACCCCGCCGGCCTTTGCGCGCAACGGCACGACGTGACCAGGTCTCGTGAACTCGGTTGCACTGGACGCCGGATCGGCAAGCATCCGCATCGTGAGGGCGCGGTCGTGGGCGGAGATCCCGGTCGTCGTTCCCTCGCGCGCGTCGACGGAGACGGTGTACGCCGTACCGCGCCGGTCCTGGTTGGTGTGGTACATCGGCGGCAGCTCGAGGCGGTCGCAGTCGGCTTCGGTCAGCGGAACGCAGATGTAGCCGGAGGTGTACCGGACCATGAAGGCGACGAGCTCCGGCGTGGCCATCTCCGCCGCGAAGATTAGGTCGCCTTCGTTCTCCCGGTCGGCGTCATCGACCACGACGACGGCCTTTCCCGCCTCGATGTCCGCGATTGCCTGCTCGACGCTGCTGAAGGTCATGGGGTGGCTCCATCCCGCGGGCCGGCGGCGAGCAGTCGTTCGACGTACTTCGCGAGTACGTCGACCTCGATGTTCACCAGGTCACCGACGCCGCGCCAGCCGAGCGTCGTACGGGACAGCGTCTCCGGTATCAGACTGACCGTCACCTTGGCGTCGTCGAGGGCCGCCACGGTCAGACTCACCCCATCGATGGTGATCGATCCCTTCATCACGACGTACCGGGAGAGCTCGGGTGGCAGGTCGACGTCGACCTCCTCCCAGTGCTCGGAGGGCCGCCGCGCC
>JAFAZI010000017.1 GCA_019239875.1 Frankiaceae bacterium | reverse complement strand
ACAAGTCGTGCGGCAAGAAGCACTACTGCATCCCGGCGAGCAACCCGTACGCCCACTCCAAGCGGTTCCGCCGGGAGATCGTCGCGTGGGGTCTGCGCAACCCGTGGCGCGCGTCGATCGACGCCAAGACCAACTCGCTCTGGATCGGTGATGTCGGTCAGGAGAAGTACGAGGAGATCGACCGGGTCAAGGCACCGGCGAAAGCCCACGACTTCGGCTGGTCCTGCAAGGAGGGACGGGCGACGTACAACGCCGGCATGTGCGGGCACCGGAAGATCACCGGCCCGGTCCAGGTCATCCCACACAACCCCGGCGGCAACTGCGCGATCATCGGCGGAAACGTCTACCGCGGCAAGGCGTCCCGGATCGCGCGAGGGCTGTACGTCTACAGCGACAACTGCTCTGGCCGGGTATGGGGTCTGAAGAAGATCCACGGCCAGTGGCGCAACGCGCAGATCGGCTCGATCTCCGGCGGTCCGAGCGGGTTCGGCCTCTCGCAGTCGCGCGAGCTGTACGTGGTCACTCTCGACGGGGTGCTGCACCGGGCGAGCTTCGTCAAGTCGTAGCGCTCGCGGGGAAGATCAAAAGGCGGCACGGAAGCCGGTTTCGTCGTACTGTTCTTCTTCCTGCCATGGTCAGAGGGCGCCATGGGTCCTGAGGATCGGGAGCGCAGATGATTCGGCTGTCGGGCACCGACGCGTTGTTCCTGTCGACCGAGACCTCGTCGTGGCACCAGCACGTCGGCGGCCTCGCGATCATCGACCCTTCGGAGTCGGACCGGTTCTCCTTCGAGACGGTGCGCACGAACACCGCCGAGCGGCTTCATCACGTGCCGAAGTTCACGTGGAAGATCAAGGAGGTGCCGCTCAACCTCGACCGGCCGGTGTGGATCGAGGACCCGGACTTCGACATCGATCGGCACCTGCGACGGATCGCCGTCCCACCGCCCGGTGGCCGCAAGGAGCTCGGCGACCTGCTCGGAATGCTCATGGGCTACCAGCTGGACCGCCGTCGCCCGCTGTGGGAGATGTGGTACGTCGACGGCGTCGTGGGCGGTCAGGTCGCGATCATCACCAAGTACCACCACTGCGTGATGGATGGGATGTCAGGAGCCGGTCTCGCCGAGCTGCTCCTCGACATCGAGCCGAATCCCGCGCCTCGTGAGGCGCCCGCGTCCCATGAGCGCGAGCCCGGGCCGCGGGTGCCGTCGGACTGGGAGCTGCTCGGTCGCGGGCTCCTGCCCACGATCCGGACGCCACGCAAGATGCTGGAGTACGGCGCGCGTACCGGGATCCGCGGCGGCGTCATGTTGGCGCGGCGTAACCGCAATCCGCTGCCGCGCGGCGTGTCCGGTCCGTGTTTCAACGGCTCGGTCGGCCCGCACCGGACCAACTCGTTTGTGTCCGTCAGCATCGATGACGTCCGAGCGCTGAAGAAGCATTTCGACGTCAAGGTGAACGACGTCGTCCTCGCCCTGGTGTCGGGAGCGCTCCGCAATCACATGAAGGAGCACGGCGAGCACCCGGACGGTCCGCTGGTCGCCGGCGTACCGCTGTCAACCCGCATCGACAGCGGCGAGGGAGACGGCGGCAACAAGGTCGCCATCATGAGCGTGTCACTGGCGACGGACATCGACGACCCGATCGAGCGGTTGCAGACGATCGTGGAGAGCGCGCAGTCGTCGAAGGAGCTGACGGAGGCGGTCCGGGCCCGCTCGATCCAGTCGATCGGGGAGGTCGCGCCACCGCTCCTGGTGAACCTCGCCTCCCGCGCCGCCCTGTCGGCGGACATCGGCCGGCTCGTGCCCGTGATCCAGAATCTGGTCGTGTCGAACGTTCCCGGTCCGCCCATCCCGCTGTATGTCTGTGGCGGCAAGGTGACCGGCATCTACGCCGCGAGCGTTCTGCTCGCGAATCAGGGTCTCAACGTCACCTTGTTGAGCTACATGGACCGCATCGACTTCGGCTTCACCGGCGACGCTGATCTCATCGACGATCTGTGGGCGATCAGCGACGGTGTGAAGGATGCCCTCGTCGAACTGATGGATGCTGCCGGTCTCGGCAAGCCGACCGAGATCCACGACTGCTTCGATCGTTAGGCCGGCCCGCCGAGCTGTCGGCGGTCAGCTGGCGCGATCCTCCGTGCGCCCACCGACGCCCACCCAGATCTCTTGCAGATTCTGGAACTCCCGCCCGGCCGGAAGCTGTTTGGCCAGGTCGATCAGGTGATCGGGTGCGCGGTTCTCCCGTAGCGTCGCGAGAACCTGGTCCCGGACCGCCGGGTACGGGGCACGGCCGATGAAGCTCGCGAGCTCCGCACGAAGCTCCAGCTCAGCGGGGGTCAAGCCGTCACCCTCGGTCTCGAGCGGGGTGAAGTTCGGGCTTGCGGTCGCCAGCGGCTGATCCTCCCCGGATGGCTCGCTGCCCTTCCACTCCTCGGCGTGCGTCGCGTGTCCGCCGCGCACCAAGCCCTCGGTGTCGTGCTTCAACGCCTCGTCGATGCGTGGTCCCACCTTGTTGCTGGCACGCTCCATGCCCGTCGCCTCTCTGTGCAGCCGTCGATGGGCTTCACGGTGCCCAGCGGCACACGGGTTTACCCGTCGCGATGGCTACTCGGGCGAGAGCGGGTGGCCGTCAGGTCGCATCGCCATTGACGGCCGCAGTGATGACGGTGCCGGCAACTCTGACGCTCACGCTTCCGGTGAGATGGCCCACCTCAGTTGGTTTCCATGTGAGAACGATGGGCGCGGTCTCACCGTCGGCGAGGGTGACAGAGTCGCCGGCGAGGGAGGCGTCGAGGCCCTTGCCGTGGGTCGTGACCGCGCTCCGGTGAAGCGTGACCGACTTCTTCCCGCCGTTGACGAGATGGATCACGTGCTTCGACGGCCGGCCGACCTTCGCGTCCTCGAAGCTCACGGCTCTCGGGACGAGGTTGTACCTGGCTTCGGCATCGGGGGAGTTGGGACCGAGGATGACATCGACGACGCGGACGATCAACGAACGGAACGTCTCCTCGCGGAATCCGACGACGAAGGCTATGACAGCCAGCACTGCCTTTCCGGAGTCGGTGAAGTGATCGCCGGTGGTGTCGATCTGCTTCACGTTCTGCAGGAGCAACGACACGATCAGCACTGACACGCTTCCGAAGAACGCGCCGAGAACGGATCGCGTCAGGTGCCAGTAGCCATAGGCCTCCGGCCGCCAATCGCTGGCCCGGGCGTGACCCGCAACCCCGACCAGGCTGATGCACACTCCGCCGAGCGCCCCGGCCCACGGCACGATCCCCGGCAGGACGTCCGGGAACGGGTTGGTCAGCCAGCTCGAGGGGTGGATGCCCGAGGGGTGGAACGGGCCGAGGATCAGCAGCGCGGCGACGATCAGCAAGTCATAGATGAAAAACACAGCGGGCGACCACGTTCGCGGTCCGCCGGCTGCCCATTCCCGTGCGGTCCGTCCGTTAGGCATCGCTGGTTCTCCCCAGGTCTCGACGTACCAGGTCCACAACTCGTCCTACCGTCACGGAACATCGTCGACGACGGCATGAGATCCGACAAGGAGAACCGTCGCGCGTGTCGAAGTCTTCGCCGCAGGCTGCCACCGCCGCCGAGAGGATCGACGTGACGACGCAGGATGTCCTGAACAACCAACCCGCGAGCGGGCAGCCCATCGACGGGCTGACGCGCGTGATCACGACCGTGCGGTCCGGTACGTCGGCCGGGCGCCTCGGCTTGATCGTCATCGGCGGCGGCCTGCTCGTGATCGGCCTTGGCTGGAACGGCATGGCGGGTGCGGGTGGCGAGGTCAACGGCGTCCCGAACCTCAACGCACAGCTGCCATGGCTCGTCTCGGGCGGGATCCTCGGGCTCGCCCTTGTCGTCTTCGGTGCTGCGCTACTGATCGCTCACAACGCGCGCGCCGACCGGGTCCAACTCGAGGAGAAGCTGACCGAGCTCGTGGACACGGTGGCGCGGCTGACTGCCCTGAGCCCAGCCGTTCCCGCGCAGGCCACTCGGCGCAAGGCGGGGGAGTTCAGGGCCAGCGCGAACACCTATCATCGCAGCGACTGTCGGTTGGTCGAGGGGCGGGACGACCTGGCGTCCGTGACGAAGAAGGAGGCAGACTCGCGGGGCCTCAAAGCCTGCCGGATCTGCAAGCCTGCCTGAGCCTCAGCCGAGGTACAGCTCGCGAAGGTCTCCGGTCGCCGCGAGCTCCTTGCCCCGGCCATCGAACGTGATCGTGCCCTTCTCCATGACGATCGCCTGGTCGGCGTAGGGCAGCACTCCGACGTTCTGCTCCACGATGATCACCGTCGTACCGTCCGCGTTGATCTGGCTGATCACCTTGAACACGATCTGGGTCAGCGCCGGTGACAGACCGAGGGAAGCCTCGTCGATCAGGAGGAGCCGCGGCTTGGACATCATCGCGCGGCCGATCGCAAGCATCTGCTGCTCGCCACCGGACATCGTCCCGGCCAGCTGGTCGGCCCGTTCCTCGAGACGCGGGAAGTAGGACATCACCAGGTCCATCTGCTCCTTGGTGACCGAGCGACGGGTCCACGCGCCCAGCTCGAGGTTGGTGCGCACGGACAGCCCGGGAAACACGCGACGTCCCTCCGGGCACAGCGCGATCCCACTTCTCACGACGTCCGTCATCGGGCGCCGGTCGATGCGCTGGCCGTCGAAACGGATCTCGCCGGACCAGCTCTCGACGAGTCCGGCGATGGCGTTGACCGTCGTGCTCTTGCCGGCGCCGTTGAGACCGAACATGACGGTCGTCTCGCCCGCCTCGACGGAGAACGAGATGCCCTGCAGGACGGGCATCGTGCCGTATCCGGCGCGAAGGTTCTCGATCTCGAGCAGGCTCATCGGTCGGCCGCCGGCTCGTCGGCAGCGTCCTCGCCGAGGTACGCCGTGATCACAGCGGGATGCCGCCGAATCGACTCGGCATCACCTTCGGCCAGCAGCCGTCCGAAGTCGAGGACGTAGACGTAGTCGCACACCGCGGTCACCAGTGGAACGTGATGCTCGATCAGCAGCATCGTGAGGCCCAGCTCGCGCCGGAGGGCCAGCAGTCGCAGCCCGAGGTCATGCGCCTCCTCGGGCCCCATACCGGACGAGGGCTCGTCGAGCAGGAGCAGGTCCGGCTCGACGGCGAGCGCGCAGCCCAGCTCGAGCAGCTTCAGGGTTCCGTAGGAAAGGCCGCCGAGACGCCGGTCGCGTACCTCGGTCAGGCCGAGGAGCTCCAGGATGGCGTCGGCGTGTTTCGCCATCTCGCGTTCACGCTGGCGAACGACCGTCGTGCCCGCGATCGCTGCCATCGCGCCGTACGCCGCCTGGGTGTGCTGCGCTGTGAGGAGGTTCTCCAGCACGGTCTCGGACTTGACCATGCCGACGTTCTGAAACGTCCGACCGATCCCGAGCGCGGCTTTGCGATGGGGCGCCATCCCGGTGATGTCCTGGCCGTCGTAGTAGATCCGGCCGCCGGTCGGCTTGTAGAAGCCGGTGATGCAGTTGAAGGCGGTCGTCTTGCCGGCTCCGTTCGGGCCCATCAGTCCGACGATCTCCCACTCGTTGACCTGCATGGTCAGGTCGCCGACCGCAGCGAGCCCGCCGAACTTCTTCGTCAGGCCATGGACCTCAAGCTCGGACATCGGCCACCTGCGCCCCCGTGGTCGAAGTGTCCGCGTCGCCGTGGAACGAGAAGGGCTCACCCGCGAACCAGCGGGTGATCGGCGCGACGACCTGACCGAGACCGCCGGGATTCATCACGATGGTCTGGAGCAACAGGGCGGCGCCGATGGTGTTGGAGATGTAGAACTTGTGGTCGAAGTAGAAGCTGCCCCAGTGCGTCTTGTTCGACAGCCAGCCGAGCATCGGGCTCGACGGGCTGATCAATGCGAAGAACACCGCCGCGATCACCACGCCGGTCCGGTTGCCGAGCCCGCCGACGACCACCATCACGACGAACGTCAAGGCGAGGCTGAACCCCGCCCCGCTCGTGAAGTCCTTGTCGGAGAACTCCTGGGTCCAGAACGCGAAGACGCTCCCGGCCAGGCCGGCCATCGCCCCCGAGATCACGAATCCGATGAGTTTGTAGCCGGTGACGTTCACACCGAACGCCTGCGCCGCGAGCTCGTTTTCCCGAAGGGCCACGAGACCGCGGCCGATCTTGCTGCGACGCACCTGGATGTCGACGTAAAGACAGAGGGCGACCATCGCGAGCGCGAACAGGTAGAAGGCGTACTCCCCGGCCAGGGCGTCGGGTCGGATCGCGGAGACGCCTGCCTCCTGGCCGTTCAGCCGCGGGATGGTGAAGACGGCGTCCGCGGTGACACCGCCGAAGACCAGCGTGACGAGCGCCAGGTAGAGGCCCTGGATGCGCAGTGCGATCGCGCCGAGGACGAGAGCCGCCCCGGCTGCGACGCCGACGCCGGCGAGGATGCCGAGCGCGAACGTGAACGGTTCGGCCGCGACCGTCCCGGTGTCGATGACGTTGGCCGCCGTGAGGGCGCCGAGACCGACGAACGCCTGTTGGCCCAGTGAGATCTGCCCGGTGTAGCCGACGAGCACGTTCATCGACAGGCCGACCATCGCGAAGATCGCGCCGTACGCCCCGAAGTGACCGAACGTGTCCGAGCGCGCCGGGAGCAGGAAGACGACGGCGAGGACCGGCAGCAGCGCGATACCTCGACCCGCGCGTTCGATCACCACGTCAGACCTCGCGTCCCAGCAGGCCCTGTGGCCGAGCCAGCAGGACCAGCAGGAGTACGACGGCGACCGCGACCTCCGACTGCGCTGACGGCAGGCTCGACAAGCCGGGGATGAACGAGTAGTCGGCGTTCGCGAACGCCTCGATCAGGCCCATGAGCAGCCCGCCCGCGAAAGCGCCGGGGAGGCTGGTCATGCCGCCGAGCACTGCGGCGGAGAACGCCACCGTGAGGATTGTGCCGGTGAAGGCCCCGGGGAGGACCGTGCCGGCCGGTGGCACCGCAAGGATGATTCCGGCGATGCCGCCGAGCAAGCCTGCGATGCCCCAGGTGATCATCGAGATTCGCTCGATCGAGATGCCCACGACTCGGGCGGCGGTGCTGTCCTGGCTGACCGCGAGAATCGCCGTACCGGTGTTGGTGTGACGGAAGAACAGGAAGGCGCCGACCGCGAGGATCGCCAGCACCGCCAGCGTGAGCAGGTTCTGGTAGAGCAATGGGACGCCGTCGATCTTCGTGAGGTACGGCGTGTCGAGGCCGACCACCGCATCGACCGTGGGCAGTGCTCCACCTCGCGGGAAGACCAGCCCCTCCACGCCGATGAGCAACAGCGTCACTCCGACGGTTCCCACGACGAGCACCACGCGGGGCCGATGGAACAGCGGCCGGATCACGGCTCGCTCGGTGGCGAGTGCGGTGAGGATGCCCGCCAGCAACCCCGCCACGGCAGCGAGACCGAACGGCAGCTTCGGCAGGAACGAGTAGCCCGTGTAGATCATGTAGGTCATGAGCGCGCCGACGCCGGCGAACTCGCCTTGCGCGAAGTTGAAGATCCGGTTGCTCTTGTAGATCAGGACGAGGCCGAGTCCGAGCAAACCGTAGGCGGCGCCGTGAGCAAGCCCGTCGATGATCGGCTGGATGAGGTTGACCTGCGCCGAGAACGGCGTGGCGAGAGTGGTCAAGGACGCGTCCGGATCAGTAGAGCCGCAGGTAGGTCGAGCCGACGGTGTCCCACTGGCCCGCCTGGTTCTGATTGGGCTCCGTCCCGCGGCAGTTCACCCGCTGGACCCATGCCCCGGTGCCACCGAAGTGTCCGCCGTGGTGCGCGAAGTCGAGCGGCGCATAGACCGATCCTGGCACGGTCGCATGAGTCGTCGCCGCGATGAAGTTCTGCCTGGTGAGGTTGTTGCTCGCGTTCTTCAGCAGTGCGAACAGCGAGTTCGACAGCCCCCAGAGCCCCCACTCGATGTCGTCGTACTTGCCGTTGTAGGCCTTCTTGAAGTCCGCGGTGGCCCGGTCGATGCCAGGCGCCGGCGCGAGGAACCAGGCGTGACCGTTGATCGCACTCTTCGTGCCGTCGCAGATCAGCTGCGCCACGGTCACCTCGGTGTAGGTGACGCCGGGCCCAACCCAGTTGGCATTGTTCCCGGTCGAGGCGCTGTAGTAGCCGCCCGTCATGAAGACGAAGTAGCCAGGTGCGGCATCGACGAAGATCGTCTTGAACCCCTGCAGCGCTAGCTGGCTGCCGAATTGCGTGGCGGCTGCCTGGTAGTTGCCGTTCTGGTTCACCGGGTAGCTCTTGTACGGGATGTGCGCCTTGTTCAGGGCGGCCTCGATGCCGCGCCTGGCACCCTCGAAGTTCGGACTGCCGCCGGTCACGATCGCCCACGAGGCGTTCTTGCCCTTGATGTTGTCGGAGGCGACGCGCGATGGCGACGGGTTCGAGAAGTGCTGGTTGGCTGCATTGCGGAGCACGAGGGAGCCCTGCTGCTGATAGCTGAGGGAGACGGCGAAGTAGTTCGACAGGTTGGTGAGGCCGTTGTCGGTCACCCCGGCGGACAGGTAGGGGACGCCGAGTCGTTGGATCGTGGGTTCGGTCGCGCAGGCCTGGATCTGGTCGGTCCCACCACCACCGATGACGAAGAAGTCGCGCTTCGCCATCGCGCTGCACACGGTTCGTGCGCCGGAAGGGGTGTAGGTGTCGTCCTGGAACTCGACGCTCACCTTGCGGCCGCAGACGGTGTGTCCCGCTTGCTGCCAGAATGTGTTGGCACCGGCTTTGAACGATGTGTTGGGGAACGGCGTACCCGTTCCGGTCAGAGGTGCGTGTAGCCCGAGGTTGATCGTCGAGGCGGTGACGCCCGTCGAGTCACCGCCGGTTGGTACGCCGCAGCGGCCACTCGGCGACTGCGTGCCACCGCCACCCCCGCCACCGTGACCACCGCCACCGCCGCCGCCCGATCCGCCGCCGCCGGAACCTCCGGCCCCGCCCGTGCCGCCGACGCCACCAACTCCGCCGGTGCCACCGACCCCGGAGGTGCCGCCGCCGGTGCCGCCGGCTCCGGTCCCGCCCACGCCGCCGGTGCCGAGGCCGCCACCTCCGGTCCCGCCCACGCCTCCGGTTCCGGTCTGGCCGGTGCCGCCGGCAAGGCCCGCGCTACCGCTGCTGGTGCGAAGATCCTGGACCGCGTTCGACGACAGGCCGCAGGCTGCCGTCAGGCTCGACACGGCGATCGCGGCGCCGAGCAGTCGGGTGGATGAGCGACGCATCATGGCTGGCTCCGAGCTGTGAGGCTGGCGAGTCGTTCCGGGTCACGAAGCAGGCGGTCGAGTCGACTGCGGGAGGCACGTGTGGGCGCCACGGCGTTGCGCGGGCTGAGCGCGGCGCCGGCGCCGACGAGGAGGATGAGTAGTGCAGCCGCCACCGTCCAGAATCCGGCGGATGGCAGTGTCGAAGCCTTGCCGGTGCCGCCGAGCGCAGCGTTTCGGGGCTGCGCCGCGCTGCCCGAGGCGGCGACGACCGGCGACTTGCTCTCGGGGCTCGTGTTGACCGTTGTGGCGCCGCCACTCGGCAGATTGACTGTGGGCGTCGGCGCGCTGAACGAGCCTCCACCGCCCGAACCGCCGCCACCTCCGCCTCCGCCGTTGGCCTGATGGTGGCTGCCGGACTGCGGGGGCGTGGTGTGGTGATGCGACGGGTGTGACGGCTTCGACGGGGAAGCCTGGAACGCCAGCGTGGCGTGGATCGCCTTGCCGCCCTTGAACACCGCTTGGAACGGCAGCGTCTTGTTCTTCGGGTCGTTGACGAGGGCGACACCGAGATTGGCGTCATCCACCCAGCTCTGCGCGAGCTTGGGGATGGCGAAGCTCACCGTTGACCCGTGCCACACGCCGCCGACGCCGCTGCTGCAGTCGACCGTGGGTTGCTGGGACGAGTCCTGCGCCTCACCGGCCGGCCAGTCGCGGGTCGGCAGGCAGGCCATCACCGGCGCCTTGGCCGCCGCTGCCTGCGGGGCCGTCGGGGCGGGGTCGAGTGTGGCCGTCACGGTGAACTCGGTGATGGTGCTCGATGCGGTCGCTTTCGGCAACGTGAAGAAGAGCAGCGTCTCCTTGCTCGAGTTGCCAGACTGATCCTCGGTGAACGCGACGACGTCGTCACCCTTCGGGACGCCGGTTGAGTCCGGCAACTCGACCGGCAGGGTGCCTGGGGGCGCCCCCGCCTGGTCGCTGATGCTGGTCGAGAACCATGCGCTCCTGGTCAGGGCGACGCTGGTGCCGGCCGCCCACGCATGCGGGGCGACAGGCACGATGAGGCCAACCGCTGCAGCGGCGATGGCCGCCCGCGAGGTCCTGTTCGGCAACCCTGCCCCGATCCGTCTGCCTGATGACAGCCACCAGGCGAAGTGGGCTTCGACGCCGGGAGGCGATTTCCTCTGTCGACGGGACGGCGTCGTCAGCGGATGCAGCCCCGGTCTACGACGGCGGGGACGCAGGTCCGACTCCTGCCGGAGGTGCTCAACCGACGACCTGTGAAGGCCCAGCGACACCGGGGTGTCACCAACCCTGCACAGGTTCACGCAAGGCATGCCGGTTCGGCTCACTCACGCGAACCGGCCGGCGAAGGCGCGCAGCGGAAGGTCGGCGCTCGTCACGATGCCGGGAGCGGCGTCGACCACTGAACGGATCGCGTTCAACGCCGGCATGCCGGTCACCGTCATGCCGACCGACGCGAAGGCAGCCGGGTCGGAGAAGTCGGTGCCTGGCTTCGGGAAGATCATGTGCTTGCTGTAGATGCAGGGATCCGCGTCGATCTGGGTGATGTAGCAAGCCTGAATGTCCCAGTGCTGGTCGGTGTACGGCGTCATCTGCCACTCGAGATGCATCTCGACCTTCGGGACGCCGGCCGCCTTTCCGACGTACTTCAGCAGGCAGCCGCCGAGTGACCCGGCCGGGAGCTGGTACCAGCCGAGGTCTACATCCTTGGTGCACGCACCGAGTGTGGCCTCGAAGACCACCTCGTCGAGCTCGATGTCGAGGCAGTCGGCGATCATCCGGACACCGTCTTCGAAGACGCGCGTTCCGATCTCCAGCTTAAGCGGCACCTCGGGATGGTCGACCGGCCAGCCGAACCCGACGTTCTGCCAGGTGTCGACCGAGTGGTGGCAGGAGACATCGACCGACTCGGTGCACACGACGCGCTGGATGTCGGCGACGTCGCACGTGTGGATGATCGTGAGGAGCTGTGCGAGTCCAGGGTTCATCCCGGTGCCGTAGAAGGTCGATCCGCCCCGCGCGCACGCGCCCGCCAGGATCTCGGACTCCGTCGTCCCGGACTCGGACCGATGGTTGCGATCGCGGTGGTGGCCGGTCACCCAGTCCGCGGTGGTCACCACGTTGATCCCCGCCTCGAGCACCCGGACGTAGAGGTCGACGTCGGGAAAGACGCCGTGGAAGGTGACGCAGTCCGGGCGAGCAGCGATGATCTCGTCGACAGTTCCGGTGGCCGTCACGCCGATCGGGTCGATGCCGACGATCTCGCCCGCGTCCCGCCCGATCTTGTCGGGCGAGTAGCAGTGCAGCCCGACCAGCTCGAGGTCGGGATGCCGTTGCACCCGGCGGATCATCTCGGTGCCGACGTTGCCGGTCGCCACTTGGAACAGCCGGATCGGTGCCTTGGCCATCGCGCGCTCCCACCCTCGACGTCGCGGTCTGAACCTACTTGAATGGGACGCGAATAGAGGTGGGTGAATGGCCGGTCGCTATCCGTTCCCCGCGGTCCCGGACGGCTGGTTCGGCGTCGCGGGCTCCGACGACGTTGCGGTCCGCCAGGTGATGCCGGTTCATCTCCTCGACACCGAGCTCGTGCTGTTTCGCGACGACAGTGGCGTCGCGCGGGTGTTCGACGCCTACTGCCCGCATCTCGGCGCCCATCTCGGGGTCGGCGGAACTGTGTGCGGCGACGGATTGACCTGCCCGTTCCACGGCTGGCGACTGGCCGGAGATGGGTCAGTCGCGGAGGTCCCGAAGGTCGCCCGACCGCCCAAGGTGGGCACGCGCGCGTGGGACGTCTGCGAGGCCAACGGTCGCGTCTTCGTCTGGCATCACGCCGGCGGGCTCGGACCGCGGTACGACGTCACGCCGTACCGGACCGACGGTGAGAGTTGGACGCCGTGGCGAGTCGACACCTATCGGGTCAGGGTGCATGTGCAGGAGCTGACCGAGAACATCATCGACCGCGCGCACTTCGTGGTCGTGCACGACATGGTGGAGCCGGATGTCGACCGGTTCGACGTCCGCTTCGAGGATCATTCGATGGTCGTCGACCAGCACGTCAAGGTCACGGCTGTCGTCGAGGGTGGTGTCGAGGTCAAGACGCGGACGACGACATGCGGCCCGGGCATCGTCGCGGTCGAGGTGAAGGACGGCGAGCTCGACATGCTGACCTACATCACCCAGACACCGGTCGACGACGAGTTCACCGACATCACGATCTGCTTCTCGATGCGGGCGCTCGACGACGAGGTCGTGACCGCGTCGATCTCTGAGCTGAATGCGAAGACCACGAATCTGCAGTTCGCCCAGGACATCGCGATCTGGGAGAACAAGATCTATCGCGAGAAGCCGATTCTCACGCAAGCTGACGGCCCAGTCGCGGAGTACCGCCGCTGGTTCCGCCAGTTCTACTCCGGCTGGACCTGAGCGCCTCCTGGCTGCACGAGGCCGGTTTCGTACGCGAGAACGACAGCTTGCACACGGTTGCGCAGGTCGAGCTTGGTGAAGATGCTGCCGACGTGTGACTTCACCGTCGTCTCGCTGACCACGAGGCGCTGCGCGATCTCGGCGTTGGTCAACCCGGCAGCGATCAGCCGGAGGATCTCTGTCTCGCGCGGTGACAGTGCAGCCAGGGTGCGGAGCGGGCCCGGCGCCGGACGGGCCAGCACGTGCTCGATCAGGCGCCGGGCGACCGAGGTAGCGAGGGGATGGTCGCCCCGCGCGGTCGCCCGCACGGCGTCGAGCAAGGTCTGCCGGTCGACGTCCTTCAACAGATATCCGACCGCGCCGGCCCGCAGCGCGGCGTATACGTCGTCATCGCTGTCGTATGTCGTCAGCACCAGAACCCGTGGCGCGGTTTCGAGCCTCACAATCTCTCGTGTCGCACTGATGCCGTCCATCTCCGGCATCCGTAGATCCATCAGAACGACATCCGGTGAATGCCTGCGCGCGAGGTCTATCGCTTCAAGTCCGTTGGCCGCCTCCCCGATGACGGTGATGTCTTCCCGGGCGTCCAGAATTGCCGCGAAGCCAGCGCGGATGAGTTGCTGGTCATCGACCACGAGGACCCGGATCGCCATCAAACGCCGCTCTGCAACGGCAAGGTCACCAGCACGCGAAACCCACCGCCGTCGGCATTGCCGATGTCGCTCGTCCCCCCGGCCAGCGCAACTCGTTCTCGGATCCCCACCAATCCGTGGCCGCTGGACATCGAGTAAGCATCTCGGCCAGGACCTGCATCGCTGACGAGCAGCTGAAGGTGGTCGTCGATGATGTCGACGTCCACCTTCGCCGCAGCCCCGTCAGCATGGCGCAACACATTTGTGAGGGCTTCCCGCGCTACGAGGTAGGCGGTGCAGGTCACCTGTTTCGGTAGTTGGGCGTCAACGCCGTGCACCGTGCAGTCCACCTTGAGTCCAGCGGCGCGGTATGACTCGACAAGCTGCGGGAGCTCGACGAGGGTCGGAGTGGGTTCGGACGCGATGCGCATCGCACCGAGGATGCGTCGCACGTCGGTGAGCGAGTCCCGTGCGGTCTGGGCGATGGCAGCTATTGCCGTGCGGCTCGTCAATGGGTCGCGGTCGAGGGTGTCCTGAGCAAGCTCAGCCTGCACCACGATGCTGCCGAGGGAGTGCGCGACGACGTCGTGGAGGTCGCGCGAGATCCGCCCGCGTTCAGCATCCGCTGCGAGCCGACTCGACAGCTCACGTTCTTCGACGAGAAGGGTGTTGGCCGCAGCGAGCTCAAGTGCCAGGGTTCGCTGCCGTCGTACGACGAGTCCGGCCGCGAAGGCGCCGAGGACCAGAGCGCTGGAGAAGGCGACGTCAGCGCCGTCGGAGGCCGGAGGAAGATCACTGGCCGCGGTTGCAACGAGGGCGATCGTGGCGATCCGAGTGGGCGCGTAGACGGCGGCGGAATACGTCAAGACGAGCTGGGCCACGAGGACACTGACGAGGTCGACCGCCATGACCCCGCTGGCGAGAACAAGTGCGGCGGCAGCGAGCAGTGTGCACTGCACCGGGTACTGACGGCGTCTGGAGACTGCAGCAGTCGCCGCCGCGACGCAGACCGCCGCTGCAGCTCTCTTCGCGGCCGTCGCCGAGTCGGTCAGCTCATGGCCAAACCAGAACTCCCACTGCCCGACCGCGGTGAGGGTGGCCGCGAAGACGATGTCGGTGCGCAGCCGCGTCGCCTCCCCCATACGCGAAGCGTAGAGGCGCTCGGTCAGCCGGTCATCGTCCTCACGGAGGATTCCGAGCCTTGCCGATCCTGCCTGGGAAGGAGCGGTAAGACCGTCCCGCACGACGATGCGCCGACGCGATGTTGAGCGGCATCGTCTGGTCGAGCGCGGCACTCTGCCGCTGCAGAGGGAGGTACTGAGATGGCGATGACAGTGACAGCGACCTCACGCGGTTTCGACCGGGTGACAGCGACCTGGGTGATCCTGGGCGCCGCAGTGATCAGTCAGCTGGCGTGGATCGACCCGCTGTTCGTTCCGATGATCCTGATCGGCCCGTTGGTGGTGGGCGGCGTCGCGGCCGCTCGTGGAGTGGCTCGGCTGCCGGTGGCCGTGATGTGGTTCCTCGCGGGTATCGGAATGCTCATCGGGGACTGGGTGGTCAACAAGGAGGACCAGGTGTTCCACCTCGTCCTCGGCGTCGTCATGGCTGGGCTGTCCGCACTCGCGCACTGGGCCGTGTCTGCGATCCGGAGTCGGAAGCGTCGAGCATGAGTAGTTGTGGTTAGGGACTTGTCTCGTCGGTCCTCGCTCCGAGCGCGGCCAGCTTGTCCGTGGCTCGGTCGATGTAGAAGTCGAGGCTGGGGTCCACGGGCAAGAGGTCGATGAGGTCCGAACGCTTGCGAGTCATGAGCTCTCGTCGGCTGGGACGGCGTACCCGACTGCCGCAGCGCGTTGGAGGAACAGGTCGCCGGCCGCCGTCGAACCGTCCGCGCGAGGCGACGCAAGGAGCGACTGCGGCCGGATCACGATCTCGCCGGCGACGTCCAACGGCTCACGGCTCGTGCACAGGATGTGGAGCTGCGGCCCATGACGCATCAGCACGTCGACCGCCTCAGCGGCCGCATCGATGAGGTGCTCGCAGTTGTCGATGATCACCGCCAGCGGCGGACGGCGTGTCAGCGCCTGCGAGAGGGCGGACTCCGTGGCCGCGTCGCGCGGCAGGTCGAGCGTCGCGACGATGGTGGCGAGAACCTCTTCGGCGCGCTCCACGCCCGAGAGCTCCACCAGCCAGCTGCCACCTGCGAGGGTCTCGGCAAGTCGGCGCCCGACCTCGCTGGCCAGCCGCGTCTTACCCAGTCCGCCGGGGCCGACGATCGTCACAAGGCCCGGGTGCTCCAAGGCGGCCAGCAGCTGAGCGATCTGGGCATCGCGCCCGACGAACGATGTGTGTGCCGCTGCTACGTTGCTGCGCCGTACCGGGTCCGCTCTGGGTGGCGTGAGCGGGCCGTCCACGTGCCAGAGCCGGACCGGCGTGACGACGTCACGGAGCCGCCGCTCGCCGAAGTCGTGCCAGTCTGGCTGCGGCCCGCCGACTGCCTCGATGACGGCCTCGGTCGCGAGCACCTGCCGCGCCCCGGCGGCATCGGTGACGCGCGCGGCAACGTGTACTGGCAGCGCGACGTAGTCGCCGTGCACCGGAACGGCGTAACCGCGATGCAGGCCGCCACGGACCTGGGCGCCGAGACCGTCGTCCTCCGTAGTGCGGCGAAGCTGTATCTGCTTCAGCGCCGACAAGGCGGCCTTGGCCGAGCCGAAGGCGAGGAACGCGCCGTCGCCCGCCGTACTGACGACTACGCCGTCGCTGGCCTTGGCGGTCGTGTCGACATCGTGCTGAAACCGCTCGAGCATCCGTACGGCGGCGTCGCCGTGGTCCTGCAACAGGCGCGTCGAGCCCACCACGTCCACGAAAGCGAACGTGACATCACCAGACGGAAGCGCCCCCACGAAAACAGCATCCCGCAAATCGGGCGGCCGGAGAAACGGCTATCAGACGAAGGGTGCAGGGGACTGCACGACAGGTCGTCGCTCGCCCTGCACACTTCGGTGCCTAGTCGAGATGGTCGGGCGCGTGGCTCGCCTCGATCCGCAGAAAAAGCCTTGACGCGCCAGGCGATTGGCCTCACCCTTCTCGACGTGCCTGCAACAAGAAAACGAGATAACGGCTGCCGACCGCAGCCGTATGTCGTGCTGGCGCATCGCGCGTTGACGCGAGTCGAGAAGCCCTTCCGGCTTATCTAGCTCGCAGACCGACGCGAGGTGCGTCGGTGCGAGCGGTGGTCGTCCAACGGCCAGGATTCCCGGTTCCAACCCGGGTGATGAGGGTTCGAGTCCTTCCCACCGTGCTGCCGCCTACCGGGCGACGGGTGGCGGCGTACCGATCTTTGACAACTCCACAGTGGTGCCATGACGCAACAAGCGCGCCGCCTCGTTCTCGTGAGGCGGCGCGTCAACTGGACGTGGTGTAGCGGAAGCACGCGTGGTTTGGGACCACGCGGCGGAGGTTCGACTCCTCCCGTCTGGACGCGATGGAACTGAAGCTCATCAGGATGAGCGCCCGGTTGAAGCCCGGGAGGCAGCAGGTTCGACTCCTGCGAGTTCCACGGTTGCATCAACGTGGACGTGGTGTAGCGGCAACATCCCTGGCTTCCACCCAGGTGTCGTCGGTTCGATCCCGACCGTCCGCACTGGCAGCGATGCGAAGAAGTGGGTTACTTCGACTGCGGATCGAAAGGTTCCGGGTTCGAGTCCCGGTCGCCCGACGTCGGGCGGTAGCTCAATTGGTAGAGCGTTACAGGTCCTGCTTCACTCGGGTTCTCGCTGCCAACCTAGCCATCAGAGTTCGACGGGTAGAACGCCTCCTTCGTAACGAGGTGGACGAGGTTCGAGTCCTCGTGATGGCCCCGCCGCTCTATCCCAACTGGTCAGAGGAACGCGGCTCAGACCCGCGACAGTGAGGGTTCGACTCCCTCGGGCGGTACGACGTACGACGCGCTCGCGTCAGCGCGATCCGGGTTCGTCCAATGGCGAGGACACGGGGCTCTGAACCCCGAGATCGACGTTCGAGTCCTTGGCCCGGAGCTGTGGCAAGCCGCGTGAGCATGTGTGGCCATGCACCGGACTCTTAATCCGGGGAACCGGGTTCAAGTCCCTGACGCGGTACAGCGATCCGATGTCGCTCAATGGCGAGAGCGTCCGATTGTTAATCGGAAGATCGGGGTTCGAGTCCCTGCATCGGAGCTAGCAACACGAGGGCTCGTAGCTCAATGGGAGAGCACCTGCTTTGCACGCAGAAGCGTGTCGGTTCAAGTCCGACCGAGTCCACTCATCACCAGGACCGTTAGCTCAGTGGGAGAGCGCCGGCTCGTCACGCCGTAGGCCGCGGGTTCGATCCCCGCACGGTTCGCGCCAACAACAAACCTCCGTGGCTCAACGGATACAGCACCGGTCTACGAAGCCGGGGACGCAGGTTCGACTCCTGCCGGAGGTACTCAACCGATGACCCGTGCAGGCCTAGCGACACCGGAGTGTCGCGAACCCTTCACGGGTCGGCGCAAGGCAAGCCTGTTTAGCTCAGCAGTAGAGCGCCGCTTTCACACAGCGGAGGTCCGGGGGGCGGCACCTCGAGCAGGCACTGTGGCTGTAGCTCAATGGCAGAGCAGCGGGTTGTGATCCCGCGCGTCTCGGTTCGACTCCGAGCAGTCACCCCACGTGAAGCAAGGCAATGGGTGACGTGGACGACTGGCCGTCCAGCGGTCCGTAACACCGCCGCTTCGCGCACACCAGGTTCGAGTCCTGGGTCACCCACCACCGCTGGTGCAGGCGCCGGCCCCGTACGGGTCACGACTTCCTGGTTAACAGGTCGTCGAGCGCCGCATCGACCGCCGCCTGGCGGTAGCCCCACCGCCGTGTGTGGAAGCGCGCCGAGCGAATCGCATCAGGCGTGGCGTGCGACATCGATTCGAAGAACTGATCCACCTCGAGTCGGTCGTATCCCCAGGTCGTACGGGAGAACATGACGCCGGGTCGGGCGTCCCGCAGGGAGTCGATCGTCACCGGGTCCGTGGGCCGTCGCAGGTAGCGCACGATCGTCCAGAGCAACGCGACGCCAGCCCCCAACGACAAGGCGCCGCCGAGGCGAAAGGTCTGTCCGGGCGTGAACAGGACTAACCCGCCTGCCCACAGGAGCGCGAAGCAGGAGATCACGAGAAGCGCGAACCACCCGCGTGGATCGGTGTCTCGCCACGTCAACCGCTTTCGTGGCCCATGCGCGAACAACTGGGATCCCGCGAACGCAATGAGCAGGAAGCCGGTCACTCCATCGATCAGGAGTTTTCCGGTCGCCCACGTCACCCATTCATGGTGACGCAGGGCCAACGCTGGTGCAGGCGCCGGCTGGGTCTCATAAGCCTGGCTGCGTGGTTCAACCCCACGGCCAGCGACGTACGTCTTCGTAGCTCAACGGAAGAGCACGGCCCTCCGAAGGCCGGGGCTGCTGGTTCGAATCCAGCCGGGGACACGATCCGCCCACCTAGCGGATTGGTTATGGCACCACTGTTATGCGGCCCCGCCGATGCGAAGGCTCGGGTTACTTCTCTGGCGTAAGGCACCTTCGGGTGGAGGGTTCAAATCCCTACCCCGCGCCGCTGGGTCCTCGGCGGGGCCGCACCCCATCTGTTCGACAACCACCACAACAACGCCCGAGAGGAGGGCACTGACATGACGAAGTTCGATCACAAGGCGAAGGCTGCCGGACCGGGCGCGACGCTGACGTCGCCGGTCCGGGCAGTACGGCGTGCCCTCACGCACGAGGGCGGGCCGGCATACGCGCACGACGCGAAGTCGGAGCTGTTTCTCCTGGCCGTGGTCAACATGGCGGGGGAGGACACGTTCTACGAGTCGGCGGCGAAGCGTGACCAGCGCTTCATGGAGCTCGTGCACGCGGTGACGAAGACGGACCCGGACTGGGTCGCGCGCTTCGTGCCGTGGCTGCGCGGGACGGCGAACATGCGGTCGGCATCGGTCGTGGCCGCGGTCGAGTACGTGCGGGCCGGCGGAGCGTTCGGTCGCCGGGTCGTGGACTCGGCGCTGCTGCGTGCCGACGAGCCGGCCGAGGTCCTGGCGTACTGGACGTCGGCATACGGTCGCGCTCTGCCGCAGCCGGTGAAGCGTGGCGTCGCGGACGCGGCTGCCCGCCTCTACACGGAGCGGGCGGCGCTGAAGTACGACGGGCTCTCGCGGGCATGGCGGATGGCCGACGTGCTCGAGCTGACGCACGCCCGGCCACGCGATGACGCGCAGTCGGCGCTGTTCCGGTACCTGCTGGACCGGCGGCACGACCGCGCCGACCTCGCCGTGCCGGAGTCGCTGTCGGTGCTCACGCGCCGTCGGGCGCTGGAGGCGATGCCGGTCGCGGACCGGGAGGGCTTCGTGCAGCTCGCCGCGCGGGACGCGACGGTCGCTGCGCTGCTCACGCAGGCGGGGATGACGTGGGAGGCGTTGGCCGGGTGGCTGGATGGCCCGATGGACGCCGCGGCGTGGGAGGCCGTGGTCCCGTCGATGGGATACATGGCGCTGCTGCGTAACCTCCGCAACTTCGACGAGGCAGGCGTGTCGGACGCGGTCGCCTCGGCGGTCGCGGCCAAGCTCGCCGACCCCGACGAGGTCGCGCGGTCGCGGCAGTTCCCGTACCGGTTCGTCTCGGCATACGACGCGGCGCCGTCGCTCCGGTGGGCGTGGGCGCTGGAGCAGGCGCTCGAGGCGGCAACGGCTCGGGTTCCCGCGTTCGCTGGCCGGACGCTGGTGCTGGTCGACACGTCGGCGTCGATGTCGCAGCAGGCGTTCTCGGCTCGCTCGACGATGACGCCGGTGAAGGCGGCGGCAGTGTTCGGGGTCGTGATGGCCATGCGCGGCAACGCGGTCGACCTGCACGGCTTCGCCGACGGGCAGTTCCGTCACCCGGTGCGTCCGGGTGGGTCGGTGCTGGCCGAGGTCGACCGGTTCACGCGGCGCGTGGGTGAGGTCGGGCACGGGACGCGGATCGCGGAGGCGGTCAGTGCGACGTACCGGCGTCACGACCGGGTCGTGATCGTCTCGGACATGCAGACGTTCACGGACACGGGGTTCGCGTCGTTCGGTGGCGTGCGAATGTCGTGGACGTACCGGGACCGGGTCGCGACGGACCAGCTGCCGGCGAACGTGCCGGTGTATGGGTTCAACCTCGGCGGCTACCGCACGACGGTGGTCAACGCCGGGCGTAACAACCGGCACGAGTTCGGCGGACTGAACGACGCCACGTTCACAATGCTGAACCTGCTGGAGGCCCATACAACGGCCGGCTGGCCGTTCTGACTGGTGTTGGTTGCTCACAAAGTGGTGACCAACACCAGTCAGGCTTACCTGGCAGTCGGCTTGGCGCTCAGTGGTCAGTGCGGGGCGTCGAGTGCGTTTAGGTCGATCGTCTTCGGCGGAGCGACGAGGTCGGAGTCCTCAATCTCAAGGTACGGACGAAATGCCGGATGGACGATGACGCGTGCCTCGCGGCTGAGCCTTCCTCCGAGGCGGTTCGACAGAACTCGTGCCTTCTTTTCCTCCTGCTCCGTTACGGGGTAGCCGAAGATCGTGTCGCCTATCTCGATGCCGATGAAGTTCGCACGTAGGAGCCTGCTGAATGCTTCCTCTGCGGTCATGCCAGATACGCCTTGCTCCAGGATCGCGAAGACTTCCGACAGCGGCGCAATGGCATCAGCGCCGGCGAATTCGAGGAGGACGTCGTCGAGATCTTCCGAAGGCGAGCCCTCAACGCGGAGCGCGTCAAGCGCGAAGCGAGAGTAGTCGCTTTCGGCCAGGAGGACATCGTCTTCTTCGATTCGACTGTGCCGGTGGTTGGTGGCTGTCAATACACAAGCGTTGCAGAGGTAAACGAGGTCGCGTGGCCTCGGAAGCGATCGCCACAGCAGATAGTCGCGAGCCGGCAAACCACGAACCGTGGGGCTAAAAAACTCAGTCCAAAGGTCTTCCGGCCGCGCGTCCTCGCCACGATGCGCGGTGTATCTGTCCTCGATGAGTCGGGCGAGAAGATGCTCGTCGTCCCAGTGCACTTCGAGGGTCGTGATCTTGTCTGGTTCTCGCGCGTGCTGACGCACGACGTCGAAGATGTCCGCTCGAAGAAACACCGCGAGCGTGACGTTAACTCTGACGCGCCAGGCATCCTCCCGTCGGAAGTCCTTCTCGACACGGCCGACCGCGGATAGGAGGCCGAGGATCATTCGTGATTGAAGTTCTCGATCTGCTGCCCTCTCCCATGCTTTATCCAAATTGTCGATCAGAATTGCGACCCGTTGGCGGTCGCGCAGTGCACGACCCATCACGGATCGAAGCTCCGCCATCGCGCTCTCATGCAGACGTTCGGTTAGCCACGCTTGGGCATCCTCAACGCCATCAGGTAGATCGGCGAGACCGGCAAGGAGATCATCAGTGAGGCGCTCGAGCCGCACCGCGAAGTTGATCTCAGCACCGCTCGCGAGGGTATCCATATGAACGCGAAGCTGATCCATCTCGCTGCCTGAAGCGATGCCGGCCGGCCTCCCTTCGGCTTCGCGAATCGCAGAACCAGCGATCTCTGTCAGCAGCATGTAACGCCACAGGCCGTCGAGCAGGTAGTCAGCAACTTCGCGTTTGGGCAGATGCGTCAGAACCGCCACGAGACTCTCCAGCTCGTACCCCGACGGCTTGATGACGGTGACCAGGTTGCGCTTGTCCACCGCGAGTGTTTCCGCGGCAGTGAGCATGTTGGCGGTCTTTCCGGTCCCTTTGCGGCCCACAAAGACGGATGAGGTGCTTGTTAGAACCGCCTCGTACTGCCCTGTCTCGACGAAGTAATCTGCCAATTCATCCTGCTCGTTCTCGGCCACGTACTCGCCGAAGCGTGGCAGTTCTGCCGTTAGCTTCTTACGGCCTAGCGCACGCGTCCCAGTCAGTGCTGGGAGTTCATCGAGCCACTTGGTTGCGTGCTCCGCGAGTTGCTTTGCCGTTGGGTACACGTACAACAGGTCCCGGTAGTCGAGCGGCGGCTCAAAGCCCTCTTCGGCGACAAGAAGAGTTGGCAAGCCGAGCCCCATCGCCATGCCAGCAAACAGACTTGCGCGTGCGTTGTGGACCTGGGCGCGCTGTCGGCTTGGCGCGCGCAGGTGGACCAACGCCGCACTGGATGCATACAACTGCGTGACGTACCACGCGAGGGGAGCGAGGCCCTGCACATCTTCGTCGGCCGTGTTAACCGAAAGATTTCGTCGAGCCATCAACGTTCGGTCGAGGCTCTTGCCTGCGTCGCCTCGGGTGCCCACTGGCATGTAGAAGATCGTTCGAGGCTCGCGGGGCCTCACGTTTCCCGCGAACAACAGGTCCTCCCAAAGCCGGTCCGAACGCTGGTCCGGCCGGAGCTCGGCGAATCTGGTGGACAGATGCTCGCTGCTGCCGCCGTAGCCTGTGTATCCGATTCCCACGAGGACACCGAGTTCCTGCCAGCGTCGATGCGCAGCCGTGTCTGACTCATCGAGAAGCAGCATTAGTTGCTTCTCAGACGACATCGCGTAGCCAACCTCGAACAGGACGTTCGGATTGAGTGCCCCGACGTCGGCCATAACCACCTTGGCCTGGTCGATGGTCGTCAGAATTTCGTTGATCATCACCCGCCCATCGACCTTGAGCGATTCCCACGTAGCGCATTGCACGCCGCTACGCTCAGCGATCTTCTTGGCCGCGCTGCGAAGTGTCTCGGCCAGAAGCGCCGGCGAACCCGGATACGCAAAGAAGACGTCTGCCTCGTTGGTCACGATTCGACCTTTCCACGATCCAAGATCGACTTCGAGCGTTTGCTAGATCGAGCGGTGGCGCCGTGTGCTTATGGCAGCACGCGAACGATCTCGGGATGTATTCCGACGGTGAGGGCTCGGCTCGCTCATTGTTGAGACCGACCAGCCAACTACAGTTCAGCGCGTGGTCAATGCTTCAGTCGTCGCAGGTATACGAAACTTTGTTGATGCGCGGGACTGGGATCGGTTCCACCTAGCCGAGAACCTCGCTAAGAGCATCGCAATCGAGGCCGGTGAACTACTTGAATGCTTTCAATGGGACTCAGAGCCCGCAATCGGTGCGGTTGCCAGCGAGTTGGCCGACGTCCTGACCTACTGCTATCTACTCGGCGCGAAGCTTGGACTTGATCTCGATCAGATTGTCTTAGACAAACTTGAGGTGTCCGAAGCGAAGTATCCGATCGAGAAGGCGCGGGGGCGGAGTTCGCGGTATGACCAGCTTCCAGGTTGAGGAGTTCCCCTTCGATCTGGCGAGCGTCCAGGCTCGCCTCCCTCTGGACTCGCGGTATGGAAACTGGCCGGTTGTCTACACCCTGACGAACGCCGGCGAGATCTATGTTGGCGAATCGATCAACGTTGCGGGCCGACTTCGGCAGCATCTTGAGTCACCGACGAAGAAGCACCTCACGGGTGTTCGCGTGGTTCTCGACGCCACGTTCAACAAGTCGGCATCTCTCGATCTCGAGTCCTACTTGATTCGGCTGCTCGCTGGCGATGGCCAGTTCCAGGTGCTCAACCGCAATGAGGGCATTACCAACGCGGACTACTACGGACGCGCTGAGTATCAGCGGACGTTTGACGAGGTCTTCGACGAGCTTCGCCGGCTGGGGATGTTCACTCGGCAGGTCCGCGAGATCGAGAACAGCGACCTGTTCAAGCTTTCGCCGTTCAAGGCGCTGACCGCCGATCAGGAGCTCGCAATTGAAAACATCCTCAATGGGCTGTTCGAGGATCTGGCGGCAGCACGGACAAGCGAGATCGTCATTCAGGGTGACCCTGGTACTGGCAAGACGGTCGTTGGCATCTACCTGATGAAGCTTCTGAGCGACATCGAAGCCGCAGACCCAACCATCGAGCCAGACTCGGACACGCTCCTCTCGGAGTTCTTCGTTGAGGGCTATGCGGAGCTTCTCCGCGACTTCAGAGTGGGTCTCGTCGTTCCGCAGCAGTCGCTACGTACATCGATCCAGAAGGTGTTTCGCAAGACACCTGGCCTAGACGCGACGTCCGTGTTGACGCCGTTCCAGGTCGGCGCGTCGAACGTGCGATTCGACCTCTTGATTGTTGATGAGATGCACCGGCTGAACCAGCGTGCGAATCAGCCTTCCGGGCCGCAGAACCGTCAGTTCATCGACATCAACGAGAAGCTCTTCGGCGCTGACGACCCGTCAAAGACGCAGCTCGACTGGATTCGTGCGCAAAGCGACCATCGAATCTTCCTGCTCGATGCGGCTCAAAGTGTCATTCCGGCGGACCTCAGCCGTCGGACAATCAATGAGGTCGTCGCAAGGGCAAGCGCTGGAAGTCGGCGCTACCGCCTGTCGAGTCAGATGCGCGTGGCGGCCGGGTCGGACTACGTCGGCTACATCCGCGGCATGCTTAGCGGCCAGCCGCCCGCGGCGAGCAAATTTCCGCTGTACGACTTGCGGTTCTTTGGTGACGCGGCCGAACTGCGGCGCCAGATCTTGGCGCGCAACAGCGAGGTTGGCCTCTCCAGGTTGGTCGCCGGCTACGCCTGGGAGTGGCGCAGCAAGAACGATCGAACCGCGTCCGATATCGAGCTCGACGGCTTGCGCCTCCAGTGGAACCAGACGCAGGTCGACTGGGTCAACTCGCCGTCTTCGATCAACGAGGTTGGATCGATCCACACCATCCAGGGGTACGACCTCAACTACGCGGGCGTGATCATCGGCAACGACCTGCGCTATGACCCGCAGCGTCGAGTAATCGTCTTCGATCGAACGAACTACTTCGACGCCAGGGGCAAGCAGAACAACAAGCAACTAGGCATTACGTACAGCGACGACGATTTACTGCAGTTCATCGTCAATATCTACGCCGTGTTGCTGACGCGGGGCATTCTCGGCACCTACGTCTACGTGTGCGACCCGCACCTGCGGGAGTACCTCAAGCCGTACTTCAGCCAGGGCGAGTCTTCGTAGACCGCCGCGTTAAGCGGCGACTCGAACGCGGTCGGTCGCAACAGGGCGGGTCCGCGCCGGCTTCGACCTTGTGGCCAGGTCCTTCAGATCATTGGGCAGCGCTAAGCGGAAGACCTTCTTCCATGCGGACCCAAGCTGCCGAGGCAGCGAACCCGTGACGTAGTTCAGCCCGTACTTCTCGAACACCTCGCGCACCTTGGGGGCGACCTCGGCGTACCGGTTGCTTGGCAGGTCGGGGTAGAGGTGGTGCTCGATCTGGAAGGAGAGGTTGCCGGTCATCAGGTGCAGGAACTTGCTGCCGCTGATGTTGCCGGCGCCGAGCATCTGCCGCAGGTACCACTGGCCGCGGGTCTCACCGACAGTCGAGGCGCGGGTGAACGTCTCGATGTTCGAAGGGAAGTGCCCGCACATGATCACCGAGTGCGTCCACCAGTTGCGGACGAGGTTCGCGGTCGCGTTGGCGCCGAGCGTCGATAGCGCCGACGGCCCGGACAGCAGCGGATGCACGAGATAGTCGCGCATCGCTTGCTTCTTGATCTTCGCGAGGACGCGCTTCACCTCGGCCTGAAAGACGGCCTTGTCCTTGCGCCCCTTGAGGTACTTGCCGATCTCGAGGTCATACGCCGCGATCCCGTACTCGAACAGGCACGCGTTGATGAAGTTCCACAGCGGCTGCCCGAGGTAGAACTTCGACCACTTCTGGTCCTCGTCGACGCGCATGATGCCGTACCCGAGGTCGTTGTCCTTGCCGAGCACGTTCGTGTACGCGTGGTGCACCTGGTTGTGCGAGTGCTTCCACATCTCCGACGGCGACGCGTTGTCCCACTCCCACGTCGTCGAGTGGATCTTCGGGTCGCGCATCCAGTCCCACTGACCGTGCATCACGTTGTGCCCGATCTCCATGTTCTCGAGGATCTTGGAGATCGACAGGCCGGCCGTCCCGACGAACCACGCCGGTGGGAACAAAGAGAAGAGGAGCACGGCGCGGCTCGCGAGCTCGAGCTTGCGCTGCGTGTCGATGACCTTCCGGATGTACGCCGCATCGGCCTCGCCGCGCGTCGCCATCACCGACTCGCGGATCTCGTCGAGCTCGCGGCCGAGCGCCTCGATGTCCTCGGCGGACAGGTGCGCGGTCGGGTCGACGGCCTTGCGCTGGATCGCGGTCACATGGACTCCTTGTCGAGTCGTGCGATGATCATCGGGCGAGCGTGCAGGCGCCGGCGGCGGCGGAGATGCAGGTCTGCACCAGTACGCCGTCGCCCTCAGCCGCTGAGGTGATCTCGCCGGTGCGCAGGTCGCGGACGGAACCTTCGACGAGCGGCGTGACACAGCCGAAGCAGATGCCCATCCGGCACCCCGACGGCATCAGGACGCCGGCGTCCTCGCCGACGTCGAGCAGGGGAGTGGCGCCATCAGCGTCGACCGTGAGGTCGGTGGTGCCGAACGTCACGGTGCCGCCTTCGCCGATCGCGGCGAGCGCCGGGCGGAACCGCTCGGTATGAAGCGGCTTGAGCTCCGTTATCGCCCAGTGCTGCTCGAGCAGGTCGAGCATGCCAACCGGGCCACACGCCCAGGTCTCTCGCTCGGCGAGGTCGGGCACGATCGCCTCGAGGTCGGCGGCTTCGAGCATGCCCTCGGTGTCGGTGTGGCGGACGATCAGTGTCAGCGCGCCGGTGGCCGCGAGCTCCCGCAGCTCCGCGTCGAAGATCACATCGTCTGGCGTCGGCGCAGAGTGCAGCAGCACGACGTCGTCGAGCGAGTCGATCGCGTTGCGCAGCATCCCCATCACCGGGGTGATGCCGCTGCCGCCGGTGATGAACAGCACCTTGGCCGGTGCCGTCGCAGGCAGGGTGAAGTCGCCGGTCGGCTGGTCGAGCTGGACCACCAGACCGGGCCGCGCCCGTCGTACCAGGAAGTTGCTGACCAGTCCGTCCGGGATCGCCTTCACCGTGATGGTGATCAGCCCGTCCGCGCGGTCGAGCGGCGAGGTGAGGGAGTAGGCGCGCCAGCGGCGGACGCCGTCGATGTCGACGCCGATCCGCAGGTACTGGCCGGGCGTGTGTGCCCGCCAGCCGCGGCCCGGCTTGATCACGATCGTCGCGGCGTCGGCGGTCTCGGAGCGGATCTCGACGATACGGCCGCGTAGATCGGTCGAGGAGCGCAACGGGTCGATCAGGTCTGAGAAGTCGCTGGGCACGAGCGGCGTGGCGACCAGCTCCGCGAGCCGTCCCAGGCGCGCCTTGAGCGGGTGTCGGGTCGCCGCGGGTTGCTCGATCACGCTCATAGTCCAAGAATGGCTGGCCTAACCGCATAAACTCATGCCCATGAGGGGTGAAGCCGGACGCTCGATTTGTCAGTTGCGAACAAAACCGTGAGCCGCGCCCGCACGAGTGATGCTGGCCGCAGCATGGCACCGGTCATCGCCGATGCCCAGCTGATCGAGACCCTGCGCGGCGAGCTGCCGCAGGTCAGCGGATTGGTGGTCGGCGCGGTCATCGACAGCGTCCCGAGCTACGCCGACGCGTTCTCCGGCCCGATGGGCGAGACGATCGCGGGTGCCGTGAACGCCGCGCTCACCGGCTTCCTCCATCTCCTGGGCAGTGGTCGCGGTGCGGAAGCCGGCACTCCGCTGAAGCCGGCGATCGACGGCGCCTACGAGCTCGGCCGCGGCGAGGCGCAGTCCGGCCGGTCGATGGATGCGCTCCTCGCGGCGTACCGGATCGGCGCGCAGGTGGCGTGGCGTGAGATGTCCCGTACGGCGGTGGCGGCCGACCTCCCTGGCACCGAGCTCGCCCGCTTCGCGGAACTGGTCTTCGCCTACATCGACGAGCTGTCGGCCGCGAGCGTCGCGGGTCACAACGACCAGGTCTCGACCAGCGGCCGGGTTCGCGAGCGATACCTGGAGCGGCTGGGCCGGGCGCTTGCCGACGGCGCGCGGGAGCCGGTCTTGGTCGCCGCGGCGAAGCGCGCCGACTGGGAGCCGCCGGACACGATGGTCGCCGTCACCCTCTCCGCGCGCCATGTCCGTTCGGTCCTGCCGGGCCTCGACCCGCGGACGCTCGAGGTCGTCGACGACTCGGCGACCGATCCGCGCCAGGGCCGGTCGGTCCTGCTCGTTCCGTCCGCCGGTACGTCGACGCGGGCGTTCCTGTTGCGCCAACTCGACGGGCTGGGTGCCGTCGTCGGCCCGGAGCGGCCGTGGCTGGAGGTTGCGGCTTCCTGTCGCCGAGCGACGCGGGTCGAAGCACTGGTCGACGTCGAGGCGGCCGGTGTCGTGGATACGGAGGCAGCGCTCGCCGACCTCGTCTGCACCGCCGATCCCGACGCACTCGCCGACCTGCGCGCGAAGGCGCTCGCCCCGCTCGCGGACCTCCGCGCAGGCGCCGCCGACCGGTTGACCGAGACGCTGCGGTCCTGGTTGCTTCATCAGGGACGGCGTGACGACGTCGCCGCCGATCTCGTCGTACATCCGCAGACGGTTCGCTATCGCATGACCCAGCTGCGCACCCTGTACGGCGACGCGCTCAACGATCCGAACGTGATCGCCGAGCTCTCCATCGCCCTCATCGCGCCGGCGTGAGGACCGACCCGCGGTAGCCCACGGCCAAGTGGGCGGTTATGGCCAGCCAGCGCCGTGGATGTGCCCAGTGCCTACCGCCCGGATTGACCATGCGTGGCCGTGACGACCGATTCGGCTGACGCCGCGAGGGTGCGGTGGCAGGGTGGCGGCGGATCGGTAGCCAGCGCCGAGGGAGCAGATGATGCAGCGCATCCGGGGAACCGCCGTCCTAGCCATTGCCGGTATCGCACTGTCTGTCAGCGTGTCGGTCGACACTGCAGTCGCCAAGTCGCCACCCCGCTCGCCGGCGGTCAGCGCGTCCTCGAAGTACGTGGTGAGCACGACAGTGCCGGTCGGGTCGTATCCCGTCGGCGCCGCCGTGGACCCGGTCACCCACAAGGTCTTTGTCGCGAACGACGGATCCAACTCCGTCACCGTCCTCGACGGCGACACCTACAAGGTCGAGAACACCTTGGCCAACGTTGGCAGCGCCCCCTCGGCCGCGGCCGTTGACCCCAAGACCGGTCGCGTCTTCATCGGTAACTTCCAGGGCAGCTCGGTCAGCGTGCTGGACGCCGCGACCGACCACTACCTCGGGTACGCCAGCACCTATGACGGACAGAACATCACGTCGGGCCAGTCGCCGGTGAACCTTGCCGTCGACTCCAAGAACCAGAAGGTCTACGCCGGCGACCGCGGCAGCGGTGAGCTCAGCGAGATCTCAGAAGGCTCGATGGCGTTGACGCGCAACAACACCCCCGTCGAGACCAACCCGGGGCCGACCGGCTCGCAGCCCAACGGCATCGTTCTCGACCAGGGTCGCAAGCTCCTCTTCGTCTCCGACTTCGGCGACGACCGCCTCTCTGTGCTGAGCACCGGTGGGGCCATCAAGGCCACGATCAGTCTCGAGCAGTACGGCGGGGCTCCGGACGCTCTGTACTACCAGGAGGACACGAACCGACTGTTCGTCGCGATGTGGTCGGTCGCCGGGGCGACCGGCGACGACGCTCGTTACGGCCAGATCCTCGTGCTCGACGGATCGACGCTCAACAAGGTCACCTCGATTCCCGCAGACATCGACCCGAGCGACATCGCGGCCGACCCGGCGGACCACGTCATCGTGGTGGCGAACCAGGCATCCGGACAGGGTGGCCTCGGCGACCCCGGCACGCTGACTTTCATCAACGACAAGACCCTGAAGATCGAGCAGACGCTCCCGGTCGGTTACACCACCACCGGGGTGGCGATCGACGAGGACACTCACACCCTCTACGCGGTCAACGACCGCTCCGACAACGTGTCGGTCGTCAATCTCAAGGTCGCCGGTGGGCCCGGAACCATCAGCTTCGACGCCTCGTCGTACTCGGCCATCGCCGGGTCCAAGGCGCGGATCACCGTCGTTCGCACTGGCGACACCAACCTGACCTCGACGGTGAAGTACAAGACCATCGACAAGTCTGCCAAGGAACCGAGGGACTACAAGAAGACCAAGGGCAAGCTGACGTTCGCCAAGGGGGAGCGGCTCCAGTCCTTCAGCGTCCCCACCAAGGGCAGAGGGACGAAGGGCACCAAGAAGCTGCACGTGAAGCTCACCAAGGTCACGGGCGGCAAGTTGCAGAATCCGTCCACCGCCGTGCTCAAGATTCACGAGAGCGCTGCGCCCCAGTTCACATCGCTTCCACCTGGCGGCGCCGCGACGACGAGCACGCCCATCGCTTTCAAGGTCGTCGCGAGCGGACGCCCGACCCCGACGTACACCGTCCTGACCGGCGCCCTACCGACGGGTGTGACGCTGTCGAAGACAGGGGTGTTGTCCGGTACGCCGACCGAGGGCGGCGTCTTCACCGCGACGATCCGCGCGACCAACAAGCGAGGAACGACCCGAAGCGGCCCCATCAAGTACACGGTCAGCGCGCCGGTGAAGTTCGTCGATCCGCCGTTGTCCCTGACAGCTCAGGTCAACCAGCCGTGGAACGGCGCCAACTACCCGATCACGGCCTTCCCGAACTACAACATCACCTGGCTGGTCGTCGGGTCGTTGCCACCGGGCGTGAGCATGAACAGCGGGTCCCTCTACGGCACGCCCACGCAGACGGGGACCTACCACTTCAAGCTCTCGGCCGAGAACTCAGTCCCGCCGGCAGCGGTGACACCGCAGATCACCATGACCGTCACCAACTGACTGGATCTTGACACGGCCGGATCTCGTACCAACCGCCTGACGGATACAGCTCGCGGCCCGTCGCAGCCGCGCCCGTCACGAGGCGAAGAGCTCGCGGATGTCATCGGCGGTCAGCGGGGCGTTGGCCGCGCCTCCACCGTCAACGACCTGCGCGAAGAGGTCGCGCTTGCGTTGCTGGAGCGCGACGACCTTCTCCTCGATCGTGTCGGTGGCGACCAGCCGATAGACCATGACCGGCTTGGTCTGACCGATCCGATGCGTGCGGTCGATCGCCTGCTCCTCCGCGGCCGGGTTCCACCATGGGTCGAGGACGTAGACGTAGTCCGCCTCGGTCAGGTTCAGCCCGAACCCGCCGGCCTTGAGGCTGATCAGGAACACCGGGTCGGTGCCTTCGGTGAACGCCGCGATGCGGCTCGCCCGGTCGCGGGTGCGCCCGTCGAGGTAGCAGGTGCCGATGCCCTCGTCGGTGAGCCGGTCCCGGACGAGGCCCAGGAATCGCGTGAACTGACTGAACACGAGCGCCCGGTGCCCTTCGGCGGCGACCTCACGGAGCTGTTCGACCAGCACGTCGATCTTGCTCGACCGGATCTTGCCGGCGTGCTCGACGTCGATGAGCGACGCGTCGAGGCTGAGCTGGCGCAACGTTGTCAGCGACTTGAAGATCGAGATCCGGTTTCGGTCCATGTCCTCGATCAGCCGCAGGACGCGTTGTCGCTCGCGGTTGAGGTGCATGTCGTAGACCCGGCGATGCTGCGGATTGAGGGTGACGTCGAGCACCTGCTCGGTCTTCGGTGGCAGGTCCTGGGCGACGTGCTCCTTGGTACGGCGCAGCATCAGCGGCCTGACCCGGCGACGAAGGCTGTCGAGGCGGTCGGGCGCGTTGCCCGCCTCGATCGGACGCCGATAGAAGTCGTTGAACGTCTTGGGGTTCGGGAACAGGCCTGGCGCGGTGATCGACAGCATCGACCACAGATCCATCAGCGAGTTCTCCAGCGGCGTACCGGTGATCGCCAGCTTGAACGGTGCCGGGAGCCGACGCGCGCACTGGTAGGTCTTCGCTTGGTGGTTCTTGACGAACTGCGCCTCGTCGAGAACCAGGCCGCACCACGGCACGGATCGATAGGCCTCCTCGTCGATCCGGAACAGGGTGAACGACGTCACGACGATGTCCGCGCCGGTTGCGAGCGACGCGATCGGCTGCCCGCTCCGCCGGACCGTCTCGGGGATGAGCCGTACGTCGAGCGAGGGGCAGAACGCCGCTGCCTGGCTCGCCCAGGTCGACATCACGCTGGTCGGAGTCACGATGAGCAGCGGGCCGGACTCGCCACCGAGGCTGCCGTTCTCGGCCGCGCGCATCGCCATGGCGAGGGTCTGAACCGTCTTGCCGAGTCCCATGTCGTCGGCGAGCACGCCACCGAGCTGCAGATCCCAGAGCAGGCTGAGCCAGCCGTAGCCCTCACGTTGATACGGGCGCAGCTCGGCCCGCAGACCGGCTGGTGGCGTCGGATCTGGCAGCTCGGTGAGAGCGAGCAACGCGCCAGCGGATCGCGACCAGCGCTCTGACTGCTCGGTGACGACACCGATGCTCACCAGCTCGTCCCACAGCCCCGCGTGCAGCGCGGTGACCCGCAGCCCTTCGCCCGGCCGGTCCTCGAGCGACTTCGCTTCTTCGATCAGCTCGCGAAGCCGCTGAAGCTCCGGGTGGTCCAGCCGGAACCAGGTGCCGCTGTCGAGGAGGAGCCGGTCCTCGCCCAACGACATCGCCGTGAACAGGGGCGCGAACGGCACGTCCTCGCCGCCGACCGACACGGCGACCGCGAGGTTGAACCAGTCGGTCTGCTCGCTGTCGTCGCGAACCGCCAGAGTGATCATCGGTGGCTCGGGCGCCTCGCCGTACGTCGCCGGGTCGCCGTCGACCGTCACGTCGACGGTCTCCGTCGCAGCGAGTGCCGGCAGCACGCTTTCGACGAGCTCGGCGGTGTCGAGCCCGTTGACCTCGAGCTGCGGAGCGAGGGTCGGGCCGTGTGCCGCTGGCTGTCGGAGGCCGGGGAGAGCATCGAGCACGTCGGCGGCTGCAAGGAGCTCTCGCTCGGCGCCGATGTCTCGCGAGGCGTCGGGTGCGGCGTCCGGCGGCACCTCGCGGACCTCGTCGCCGACTCGGTAGGTGAAGGACGGTTCGATGACGGCGCGGTGGCCGGGTTCGAACCGAACCCGCAGCGCCAGCCGAGGCGGCTCGATCTCGGGGAGGTCGACGCTGCCGTCGCCCGACGTCACGACAAGCTTCCGGCTCGCCGCCGGATAGAACTCCGAGAGGAACCGCGGCAGGTCCGACTCGGGCAGGCTGATCGGGCTCCGCTCGATCAGCCGTCGGATCGCGGCGTCGAGCACCGGCTCGACGGCAAGGAGACGAAGCCCGGTGTCCGTTTCGATGACGGCGCCGTGCGCGGGGTCGCCGACCAGCCACGCGTCGGCGGGTAACGGATGGCCGTTCGCGTCCCGCAGTGCGGCGACCAGCTCGATGTCGCCGTCGGCGCGCCGTCGAATGTCGAGCCCGGGCCGCGCCGGGCTCGAGCTGAGCTCGATGGTCCTCCCTCGGGTGCCGAGGAGGGTGAAGCCCAGCTGTACGGCATTGGCGAGCACCCGCCACGCGGCCGGCCCGAGATCGTCGAGGTGGATCGCGGGTTCCGAGTACGACGTGTAGGCGGGTAGGCGACTTCGCGCGATCGCGAGCGTCTCAGAGACCCACGCCCGTTGGCCTGGCGTGAGCGATGTGGTGCCGGCGTAGTACGAGCGGCGCTCGAGCTCGCCCCACGACGCACCGGTCTTGATCCAGTCGTTCTTGCCGCGGGTCAGCGGGCGGATCCTCAGCCGCGGGTAGGCGGCGTACCGCGATTCGACGACCTCGAACTGGAGTGCCAACGCGCTCTGGGGCGCCGGCACCTCCGGCGTCAGGAGGTCGCCCAGCACGTCTGACCACGCGGGCTGAGGAGCGGTGCTCGCGGTTGGGATCCGTCGCCCCGCGTCCGGATCCGGCAGACCGTCGCGACAGGCGAGCAGGACCGCGACGACGTGCTTGCAGTCGGTCGCTACCGGGCAGCTGCACCGACCGAACAGCCGAGACGGGTCGTTGTCGGTGGCGCGGACAAGGGTCTGGTACGGCGTCGGCCGATTGCCGTCGACCTCGGCGAGCAGGATCCCCGACGCGCCCGAGAGGTGCACGGATCGGACCGCGGACTGTCGGGCGTAGACGTAGCCGCGCTCGAACGTCCCGGGGCCGAACCGGTGTCGCAGGGCGTCGTCAGTGAGCTCGAACAACCACGGCGGCGGCGTGCCGGTTGCGTTCAGGCCCATTCAGCGCGTCCTCCATCGGGTTGAGATCACCCTATGGCGGGGCTCGGACATGATTGAGCCCTCGACTGATGGTTGTGGGTAGCGGCGGTGCTCGGACGGACCACCCCGTCGCCGACCGGGTCCGGCCGTCACCTAGGGTCGTCGATCGTGGCCGACGAGCATCTGATCTCTGGGCAGACGCCGTTCGGCAGGACGATCGGTCTCAACTTCGTCAATCTCTTCCAAGACCCCGACGACCAGTCCGTGACGGTGCGCGCCGAGGCGCGCGAGGACCTCAAGGGGCCCGCAGGCTCGTTGGAGGGCGGCGTTGTCGCCACGCTGCTCGACTACGCAGGTGCTACGGCGGCGGCGCGCGCCCTCGACGGCCTCGTCGCTACGCAGTCGCTGTCGATCTGCTACCTCAGCCCGGTGAAGATCGGTCCGGCGGTCGCGGTCGGCACCCCGCTTCGGGTTGGCAAGCGGGATGCGGTGGTCGAGGTGCGGCTGGTCGATGCCGGTCGTGAGGACCGGCTGTGTGCGACCGCACTGCTCACGGCGATCCGCATCGGCGACCGGCCGCCGATCGAGTCCTTCGCCTCCTAGCTCGAGCAGGCTGGGGATAGCGGTGTTCTGTCCGACGTACCGGCTAGTCATGACAGGGTGAGCGAACTCGTGACTACCCCCACCCTTCGCGACGAGGCCGAGCGACTGCTGCGCGACCTTGCCGGGCCGGGTGCCCAGCTCCGGGATGATCAATGGGTCGCGATCGAGGCGCTGGTCGTGCGCCATCGCCGGGCATTGGTCGTGCAACGAACCGGGTGGGGCAAGTCAGCGGTCTACTTCATCGCGACGGCACTGCTTCGTGCCGCCGGAGCGGGCCCGACCGTGATCGTCTCACCGCTGCTGGCGCTGATGCGCAACCAGATCGATGCGGCCGCCCGCGCCGGCATTCGGGCCTTCACGATCAACTCCTCGAATCCTGAGGAGTGGCATGACGTCGAGGTCGCGACCGCCGCGGATGAGATCGACGTGCTGCTGGTCTCGCCCGAGCGGCTCAACAACCCGAAGTTCGTGGACGCGGTGCTCCCGCAGCTCGCCAAGGAGACCGGCCTGCTGGTCATTGACGAGGCCCACTGCATCTCTGACTGGGGTCATGACTTCCGCCCGGACTACCGGCGGCTCAAGAGCCTCATGGCTGGCCTGCCGCCCGACATCCCAGTGCTCGCCACCACCGCGACCGCAAATGCTCGAGTGGTGGACGACGTGTCCGACCAGCTCGTGGTGTCCGGCGCCACCGATCCGCCGCTCGTGCTTCGCGGCAGCCTGGATCGCGAAAGTCTCTACCTCGGCGTCGTGCAGCTGCCGACTGATGCGTATCGGTTGGCGTGGCTCGCGGAGCAGCTCGACAAGCTGCCGGGTTCAGGAATCGTCTACACGCTGACGATCGCGCAGGCCGAGGCGGTGTCCGATCACCTTCGTTCAACGGGGTACGACGTCGCGTCGTACACGGGAAAGACCGAGACCGCCGATCGCCTCCGAGCCGAGTCGGACCTGATCGACAACCGGGTGAAAGCGCTGGTCGCGACCTCGGCGCTCGGCATGGGATTCGACAAGCCGGACCTCGGATTCGTGATCCACTTCGGTGCGCCGTCGTCGCCGGTGGCGTACTACCAGCAGGTCGGACGTGCGGGACGAGGCGTCGACCGGGCGGCGGTGCTGCTGCTGCCCGGATCGTCGGATGAGGACATCTGGCACTACTTCGCAACCGTGGGCTTCCCGGCGGAGTCTGTGGTCACCCGTGCCCTCGATGTGCTGCGAGACTCGCCGGAGCCGCTCAGCGTGCCGGTGCTGGAGACGATGGTGGACCTCAGCCGGTCGCGGCTGGAATCCATGTTGAAGGTGCTCGACGTCGAGGGCGCGGTACGACGCGCTCCGGGTGGCTGGGTGGCGACCGGCGCACCGTGGGCCTATGACTCGGAGCGCTACGCCAAGGTGGCGGCGGCGCGGGAGTCCGAGCAGCAAGCGATGCGCGACTACATCGCGACGACCGGGTGCCGGATGGAGTTCCTCCGCCGCCAGCTCGATGACCCGCAGGCGCAGCCATGCGGCCGGTGCGACCGCTGCACCGGCCACGAGTGGACCTCGACCGTGTCGGAAGCAGCTGTCGCCCAGTCGCGCGACCGGCTCGTGCAGCCCGGTGTCGTCGTCGAACCGCGAAAGCAGTGGCCGACCGGCCTGCCCCGCCTCGGCATCGAGCTGACCGGCAGGATCGCGCCGGACGAGACCGTCGGGACCGGTCGCGTGATCGCCCGGCTGAGCGACATCGGCTGGGGTCTGCCGCTACGTCGGCTGCTGCACGAGACCGCATCCGACGTACCGGTGCCCGATGACACCGTCGCTGCCGCGGTCAAGGTCCTGAAGAGCTGGAGCTGGGAGCGACGACCGGCAGCTGTCGTCTCGGTGCCGTCGGCGCGACGCCCAACGCTCGTGCGCTCCTTCGCAGCGCGGATCGCCGAGCTCGGGCGGCTCGCAGATCTCGGACCACTGGAGTCCTACCGGCCGCCGGACGCGTCGAGGTCGCAGAGCAACAGCGCGCAACGCGTCCGGGCGCTACGTGGATCGTTCGGAGTCAGCGCGGCGCAGCGCGACGCGATCCAGCAGCTCGGCGGCTCGCCTGTCTTGCTCGTCGACGACCTGATCGACACCGGCTGGACGATGGCGATCACCGGTCGAGAGCTCCGTCTTGCGGGCGTGAGCGAAGTCCTGCCGTTCGGGCTGGCGCTGCAAGCCTGATCCGAACGCCTAGGGTGGGGTCATGTCCCTCACCAAGCCGGAGCTCAGCGGCAACAGCGGCGATGCGCCGACCGAACTCGTCATCGAAGATCTCGTCACCGGTGACGGTCCCGAGGCCAAGCCGGGTGACACCGTCGAGGTCCATTACGTCGGCGTCGAGTTCGCATCGGGGTCGGAGTTCGACGCTTCGTGGAACCGCGGCGAGTCGATCGAGTTCCCGCTGCAGGGTCTGATCAAGGGCTGGCAGGACGGCATCCCCGGCATGAAGGTCGGCGGCCGCCGGCAGCTGACCATCCCGCCGGAGCAGGCGTACGGGCCCGCCGGCGGGGGACACCGCCTGTCCGGTCAGACCCTCGTCTTCGTCATCGACCTGCTGGGCGTGAAGTAAGACCCACCGCCGCCGCCGCCCTCACCGGGCGATGCGAGTTTGGTGTCGTGATCTCGCCCCCAGAAGGTCGATTCGCGACACCAAAACCGCGGCGCCCCGAGCCGGAGCACCACAGGTTGGACTAGCGGGCGTGGAAGGTGCCGGTCAGATGCCAGAGTCCGCTGAAGCCGTTGAACGGTCCGCCGACGATCTGGCTCCTCCACGTCAGCGAGTACTTGTGCGACTTGCGGTGGTACTTGCCGCGCAGCTTCGTCGTGTGGCCTGAGTAGGCGCCGTTCGGCTTCGGCGATCCCTGGTTGAAGTTCTGCTTGTTCCACGACGCGGCGAAGGCGCGGACGTCGCCGGTCAGCTTGTGCCCGCTCACCTTGATCCGCGGCGCACGAACGGTGGTGCCGGTCTGTGGGTCGACCTTGGCCGTGGACACGGCGAACTTGACGTTCTCGAAGTTGGTCGGCTTGATGATGCGGCCAGCCAGCGAGTTGCCGTTGTTGTCGAACGCGCGCGACGGCTGGGGCTGGTAGGTACCAGTCCGGAGGCCCTTGTTCGTGCCGGGCTTGAGCAGGGTGTACGTGCCACCACGCGCGTGTGAGCTCGAGTTGGAGAAGTAGGAGCCGACGGGCGTGATCATCCGGAAGTACGAGCCCGAGACCTTCTTGCCGTGCGCCCTACCGCGCTTGATGGTGAAGGTACCGACCAGCTTGTGATGATGAGCTGCGGGACGTGACGGCGCGGCGGCTGCGGGGGTGCGCACCGCCGCTCGGGGAGCGCCGGCCGCCGTACCTGCCGTCGCCGCGATGAGACCGCCTGCCAGGCTGGCCCCAAGGCCGATGGCCACGGTCCGCTGGTACCGGGTCACATGCATGTCCGCTTCCCTTCAAAATCCAGATAAACTTAACCGTGATTGTAGAGTATACGGTGATTCATCCGCCGTCCCGCCGGACCAGCGCGCAGCCACCGACGACCGCAATGCCGGCCGCGGCGGCGAGCAATGTCGCTACCGCCGCGGCGGTGCCTGGCGGATAGGTCTGGTCCGCGTCCAGCTGGGAGTTACCGACAACCTGCGTGATGACGGGACCTGGGCTCGCACCGACCACCCACGGCTGCAGACCACCGAGCAGGCCGGCCGCGGTCTGGGGGAGCAGGATCAGTACGACGACGGCCGTGATGGCGGCAGCTGAAGACCGGGTGAGCACGCCAGCTGCCACGCCGATGGCGGTGACGGCGACGGCTGCCACGACAACGCTCAGAAGCGTCGCCGGGCTGCCGACCCGGTGAGAGCTATGAGGCGTTACGGCGTAAACGACCGCGAAGGCCAGGACGGCAGAGGCCAGGCTGGCGGCGGCCGCGGTCAGGCTGGCCGCGATCACTTTGGCGCCATAGAACACCGTGCGGCGCGGCACTGTCGACAGGCTGACCACCATCGTCTGGTGGCTGTACTCACCGGCCGTGACCGACGCGGCCCACGCGCCGAAGCCGAGCAGGCCGGCCAGGGATCCGGTGGCCGCTCCGCTCGTCACGGTGTCCTCCGGGCTTAGCCCGCCGCTGGCCGCCACGAGCAGCGAGGTCATTGGCATCGCGACGGCGGCGAGGGCGAGCCCGATCCACTGCCCGCGGACGGTGGCGATCTTCAGCAGCTCGCCTCGCAGCGCAGTTCTCATGCCTCGCCCACGAGATCGAGGTAGCGGTCCTCCAGCGACACGTCAGGGCCGCTGAGGAACTCGGGAAGGGTGGCGTCGGCCTGGATCGACCCGCGGTCGATGACAACGACGTCGTCCGCCACCAGCTCGATCTCTGGCATCAGGTGACTCGACAGCAGCACGGTGCGACCGCTGTCAGCGAGTTGGCGGAGCACGACGCGTAGCCACCGGATTGCGGCAGCGTCCAGACCGTTGTGCGGCTCGTCGAGAATCACCGCCGCTGGCTCGCCGATCAACGCGGTCGCAAGGCTGAGCCGCTGCCGCATCCCGAGCGACATCTGGCCGGCCTCGAGGTCCGCGATCTCTGTGATCCCCACCAGTTCGATCGTCTTCGCGACCGACGCGCGGGGCAGTCCGTTCGAGGCGGCGACGACGGACAGGTGACCGCGGGCGGTCCGGCGCGGATGGATGGCGTCGGGAGTGAGCAGCGCCCCGATGACGGCGGCCGGTCGATGGTGCTCGTGGAACCGTCGTCCTCCGATGGTGGCCGTCCCCGAGGTGAGGTGGTCGATCCCGAGGATCGCCCGCAGTGTCGTGGACTTGCCCGCTCCGTTCGGCCCGAGGAACGCCGTGACGCGGCCGGGCCGCGCGGTGAACGACACCCGATCGAGAACGGTGACGCCGTCGATGACCTTCGTCGCGTCGGCGACCTCGATCGCCGCGGGCGTCGGCACGGACACTGGAGCCGACGGGCTCGGCAGCGAGGGCATTCGTCCTCGGCGGGCTAGGAGCATGTCACTGGCCCGAGGGGCCTGCGCTACCTGGCTGGAACGTGCCCTCGAGGTGCCAGATCCCGGTGAACCCGGCGAATGGGCCGTCGACGATCAAGCTGGTCCACTGCAGGACGAAGGCACCGGTCGAGGCGTTGTAGGTGCCGGTTGCTCCGGTTCCGGACACGCTCGGCTTGGGGGCGCCATTGAGGTACTTGTGCGAGACCCAGTCGAACACCCGCGTGGCTTCCTGCTGACCGGGTGCCTGGGCACCGGTGCTGGAGACCGGCTTCGGTGCGCCCTGGTTGAAGTTCTGCTTGTTCCACGATGCCGCCCACGAGGCAAGGTTCGCGGTGAGTCTCCCGTTGTTGTCGACCACGGTCGGGGGCGCGACCTTCGTCTTGGTCTGCAGGTCGACCTCGTTGGTGGAGATGCTGAACTGGACACCGAAGAACTTGGTCGGCTTCGTGATCGAGTCCGCCAGCGAGTTGCCCCGGCTGTCGAAGGCCGGTGCCGGCTGGGACTGGTACGCGTTGGTCCGCAGCCCGCCCGACGTACCTGGCGTGAGCAGCGTCGCGCGGCCACCGTCAGCTGGCGAGTCGCCATTCACCATGTACGGACCGGTCGCGACGTCTCCTTTGGGCTGGAGCATGCGGAACCACGTCCCGGTCAGCTGCTTGCCATGCGCGGCGCCCGGCGTCAGCCGGAACAGGCCAATGAGTTGCTTGCCGCTTCCCGCTGCCGAGGTGCCCTTTGACGACGAGCCCCCGCAGCCTGCCGCCAGGGTGAGCGCGGCTGTCATGGCAAGCCCCGCCGCCGCGGTTCTGGACATCGCGTTGAACCTGCTGATCATCGGTCTTCTTTCCTGCGGCGCGGCAGTGCCGCGAGTGACAGTGTGGCGATCGTCGCCCCGATGCCCACAAGGATCCAGGGGAAGGATTCGAGGCCGGAGACTCCGACTCCGTTCGTGAGCGTGTCGAGGTCCTGCAGCGCCAGGTAGTTGTCGAGGTTGTCGTTGATCGTGCCGACCAGCGACGCGAAGTCGGCGGACAACGGCGGCCACTCGTGGACGAACGTGTGGATCTGCCGCCCGGCGGAGCCGGTTTGGGGGACCGCTCTGAACGTCGTGTCAAGCTCGCCATCAGCCGTCACGAGGACGATGAAGTCCTCCTGCAGCTGCCGGACCTGCGTGGCGGTCATCACCGGGGACAGGCCGCTGAGCATGTGTCGGCCCGCGGTCGCGCCCCGCTGGAAGTGACTGATGAACGGGTACGCCGCGACGGCCGCTGCGACGGCGACCACCAGAAGCGCCGTGGAGCGGGACCGCCTGCGGGCGCCGAAGCGAAGCACGCAACCGCCGTACACCGCGACGGCGCCGCTGATGACGATCAGGAAGGGGATCCGGTCGAACCCACCGATCGCGGCGACCTTCTCGTAGTCGGCGCGGCTTGCCTCGACCTGCTGGAGCAGCGACTGGGAGCGGTTGTCGATGGCAGCGGACTGCGCACGGAAGGTGTCGAGTCCGGGGAACCGGCCGGGCGCAAGGTGCTGCCTTTTGTAGACAGTGTCGACGCCCGCGGCCCCGTTGCGCAGGATGGCGATGTCATGGTCATAGCGGGCGAGGGTGTCCTCGGTCATGTAGGGCTGGAACTGGTCGATCATCTGCTTGCCTGCGGCGACCTTCGAGAACAGACCGCCGACGATCGGACCCACCGTAAGCAAGATGCCGAAGCAGAGCAGCGCAATGGCGGGCAGCTTCGGTCGTACGACGGCGGCGGCGGCCGCGCGGGTGACTGGCGGTGCGGTCGGCAGGTCGAGTGCCCCGAGTGCCGGTGCGACCAATGTCGGTGGCCCGCCGAGTTCTCGACGAGTCACGACGGCGCCTTTCTCGGCAGGGATTCGATGGCTATGACAAGGCCCGCTACCAAGTAATTTGGTCAGGTTTGACGAGTTTATCAACTTCGACGCCTCGTCGCAGCGGTCGTTTCGGGGCCCTCGGCGGAAGGAAACCAGGCACTCGTCGCGAAGAGACCGAAGTGACCTCACTGCGCCCTAAGGAATTCCTTCGTCATGCCGTGCTCGCCATCGTCGGCAGTACCGCCCTTGCTGCCGCGCCCGTCGGCGGGGCACACGCAAGCACTCGGCACCACGCCACCGTGATCAAGCAGATCACCAAGACAATCCGCTCGGTCGAGGTGGACAGCGATTCCGGTGCGGTCACGATCGCGACGGGGACGGTGACGACCGTCACCGCCGACGAGTCGTGGAACAACCATCGGCCGGCGCTCGACATCAACGTGCGCCACGGCGTACTGACCATCCGCTCGAGGTGCGACGCGCCGGCATCCTTCGGTCACGTGAACGTCGACATCACATCGGCACTGAACAACTGTGCCGACCGGCTCACCCTTGTGGTCCCCGAGGATGCCGCGATCACGGCCCACACCGACGGTGGGCGCATCACGAGCCACGGTATCCACGCCGCACAGCAGCTTCGTAGTGGCGGCGGGCGCGTCAAGGTCGCCCGCGCCGTCGGGCATCTTGATGCGAGCACGGGTGGCGGGGGAGTCGTCACCCGGTCCGTCCGTGGCAAGCAAATTCTCCACAGCGGGGGCGGCGGCATCATCGCGCGCGCGGCCCAAGGTGACATCCACGCCACGACCGGCGGCTCGGGCATTCAGATCTACGACTTCATGGCTCGGTCGATCTACGCTCACGCAGGCGGGGGCGCCGTCACCGTGATCGATCGCGCTAAGCCGCAACGCTTGGTCGCGACCACCGGCGGCGGCGCGGTGGCGGTTGACGTGCCGAGCGGCGTGTACGCCGTGACGGCGACAAGCGGCAGCGGGCGCAAGCACGTCTCGGTCAGCGGCGTGACCGTCGACCAGCAGGCAGCTCGCACGATCACCGCGCACTCTGGCGGCGGTGCGGTCACCGTGATGGGTTCGACCCCCGGCTGATCCCGGTCGCCCCGACGACTTGTCAGGCGCTCCGGTCGCCATAGCGACCCCACACGCTGACAACTCACATCGCTCGCGGCAGCTTCCTCGAGAGGTGCAGCCGCGCCGCGCGAGTTGCGCGCGCCCCGACGACGTGTCAGGCGCTCACGTCGCTATAGCAACGTGTGCGCCTGACAACTCGCAAGTTCTAGCCGACTGGAAGCGGGCCGGGGACTGGGAACGCTCCGGTGCCGCGCTTCATCGCACAACCGCCGGCCCCGTCGTTCGCCTCGTTGCTCCACATCGGCTGGACGGCGTACTGGTGGCCGGCCAGCGTGATGTTCGCAGCGTGGAAGTAGGCGCACTTGTCGCCGTTCTCCGAGGTCTGGTAGTCGTTCCAGCCGTCCTGCGTCGGGAATCCATCCGGGTCCGTGACCGCCTCTTCGAACTCGTGGCCACCGGCCAAGGTGTAGCTGTCCAGGTAGCCGTTGCCGAAGCTGTTGTCCTTCGCGTTCACGCTGTTCCCGCCGCAGCCCGCACCCTGCTCCGGCGTGAAGGGCATGAAGGAGAAGCGGATCCCGTGGCCACCGTCGGTCGGGACCACCTCGGAGTGGTACGCGCAGTAGACCGAGCCATATGCGACGGCTTGGTGACCAGGCGGCGTGAACACCATGAACAGGGCGTCAGTGCTGTGGTCCTTGAAATGGTCTGCGGCCTTGAGCGCCTCGGCGGCGATGGGGTCGGTCCTGCCGTTCTCCGCCTGGCCGACCGTCGCGGTGATCATGGCGGGGGCCGGCGTCGGGTCGACCCAGGTGCCGGCGAGCAAGTTCCGCTGGTTTTTGATGAAGTAGTCCTTCGGCGTGTTCGTCGGGCAGCTGACGTTGCCGGCGGGGATGCCGTCACAGAACTGCGTCTGCACGCCATGCCACGGAGAGCCGCCGACGTTCGCGAAGAAGCTGTTCTCGTAGTGCCGGATCGTCCCGCTGGTCAGGTGCTTCGGACCGGCCGTGAACCCCGTGCCCCATTCGCTGCCATAGAAGATCGTGTAAATGCGCGGGTGGTGCATCACCACGCCACCGTGGAAGATCAGATTGTTCGAGCTGTTGGTGCTGGGGGGAGACGTCGGAGCGCCGGGCGTCGCCGCCCGAGCGGCGGCCGGTGCGCCGGCCTTCGTCCACAAGATGCTGGCGCCGGCCGTTCGATAGGCGTTGGCGTGGGACGGGCTGGTGGCGAGGGCACCACCTGCGCTGGCCATGGAGGTCACCGCGGCTGCGGAGACTGCGGCAGTGGCAAGGGCAGCAAAACGAACGCGCGGGGACAACGGACCTCCAGGTAGGCGAGCTGGGACCTGTCCGCTGAGTTCGACGTGCCGGTTCAGATTCCTGCCGAAACGCGTTACACGAGTTGTCCGAACGTCACGTTGCCCTGACCACGCTCAATTCGGACAGCAAGTGAGTTTCCGGGGTGAGCAGGTTGTGGCCGGGGTGCTCCTCCT
>JAFAZI010000184.1 GCA_019239875.1 Frankiaceae bacterium | reverse complement strand
CAGTCGTACATGGGGCGCTTAGCGTTGACGATCACGCCGGTGCAGCGCGGGCAGGTGCCCTTGGCGGTCACGGTGCCGCAGATGCGGCAGGGTTTGCGGAGTGCCATTCGTCGTACCTCGCTGGCATCATCCGCACATGGCTTTATGGGATGTCGTAGTCGGCGGCGCGATTGGCGCTGCGAGTCCAACCCTGTTGTTTGGGCTTCAAGCCTTGGAGCGGAGGGGTGATGCGCGGCGTCAGCGGCTAGAGAAGAAACAGGACCTGAGGTTCGAGGCAGCCAAAGTTTTCTACGCCCAGGCGAACCTGATTGCGAGCACCGTTCCGCACTCGAACGAAACCCGTCCGGCGATGTATCAGGCGATCACAGCAGCGCACGCCGACCTTGCTATCTACTGCCCTGAGTTGGAGAGGGAGCACGGGGCAGCGGTGTATGTGGCGTCCATCGGGATTCTGAGTGGCAAGCCGACCGGTGAGGACGGCAAGGCCGTGGGCTTGGCGATCTCCCAATATCGAGATGCGCTGGTTCGCACCTTCCGGATCGAGCGCATAGAAATCGTGGGAGCGGCTCCGGCTGCGCCAGTCATCTCGCAGGAGTACGGCGGTTCGGGAAGGGCTTAGCCCAGGAGTTGATCCCACTCGACCTGTCCCACGTCGGGTTCGCTGTCGCTGAGGTCTGCGAGCGCAGCGGGTCGGCCTGGCACGCCAGGATGTCAACGTGGGTCTAAAGGGCGTCGCCGTCGCGGCGAGAAATCTGGTGCCGGATGGAAACAGGTGAGGATGTCACCAGGGTGCCTACCGAGCGATCACTTCCGTTATCGCGACGTCGGTGCGTACGGTGCTCCCATGGAGAAAACACTCTTGGTCGAGGGTTTGACCGAGGCTGACGCGCGTCAACGCGCGCTGGCTATGGCTTCCCGCGACTACGACGAGGTTCACTTCCACAGCATCAACCGTGAGCACGGTTCGGGGTGGGCCGTCCACATCAGCGTGTTTCCCGAGGTGCTGCTGCCATAGTGGTCGAGCGTTTGAAGCGTGTTGGCCGCGTCGGCGCAGTCGTTTTGGGACTCGTCGCTATCGCGGCGTGTAGCAGTGGAGGCGCACCGACCCCTGGTGTGACCGCGACGGTGACCAGCACGGTGACGCCAACGCCTCCGACGACCGGCGAGGCGTTGACCATCGCGGGCGCGAACATGGAGCACACACTCACGCCGGGACAGTCGGTCACTCCCGTGCCCGTTGGCAGCCCGGCGCGTGGAGCGATCATCGCCTTCAATGGGCCACCAGGTTGGCCGCGTGAGCACGAGGGCAGTGCGTCGATCTTCGTCAGCCGCGTGATCGCAGTGGGAGGCGACACTGTGGCCTGCACGAGGGACGTGCTCGTCGTCAACGGAACCGTGCGGCACGAGACCTATCTGTATCCGCACTCGCATCCCTGTTCGGGCGATGGGTTCGAGGGCAAAACGGTCCATGTGCCGCTCGGCCAGGTGTTCGTGATGGGTGATCACCGCGACGACTCCGAGGATTCCCGTGTGAATGGCACGGTCCCGGTGACCGATGTCCTCGGGAAAATTGGGTAACCACGGCGCGACACGCCCGAGGTCGCTACCCGACCTTGGACTCCTCTGCGTTGCCGTTGAATATCCCAGGTGCCGTGGAGTGCGCGTCTACTGACGACGGCGCTTTAGCACCTCGGGCGGCAACGCGGGTTCGGCCCTACGGTGCCCGCATGGTTGGTATTCCGATCTGGGCCTGGCTTGCCTCAGGCGGCGTGACCGGCCTCATGACCGCAATCACGGTGATCGTCAGATCACAGTGGTGGTTGGAGCGATCTCGCAACCGGCGATGGGATCGACTTCGACAGTCGGGTTGCGACGACGTTGAGGCGGAACACCGGATTGTGGTGACGATGGGAGACCGAGGCTCGCCGGGACGGCTGCCATGATGCGAACCGTGGCCGAGAACACCACGAACCGCACGGTGGAGGATGCGGCGATCACCTGGGTGATCGCCGTCGAAAACGCGGCTGGACGAGATGCGACCGATACCCGTGGCCGGGGTGCTGCGGGTGATGTCAGTAGCCCGTCCCTGACCATTGAGGTGAAGGCGTACGGACGCTCGGCGCGAGGCACCGACCTGTGGCTGGAGGACCGGCAGATTCGGGAGGCCGAAGCGAATCCCGAGTTCGCTGTCTACGTGGTGGAGAACGTCCGCCAGGGTGATCCCGATCAGTTCCGGCTGACAGTGCTTAGTGGTGATCGTCTCCAGCGTCTGCTCGAACGCAAGCGCCAGCAGACGTACTGGACAGTGCCGTGGCCGGTCGCGGACTACGACGCCGATCCACCCCAGACCCACCTCACACTGTGACCGAGGCTTCGGAGCGATCCTTCGCCCCATGGACACCGGGATTGCTCGCCCGTGTCTCGACCATCGCAGTGAATGACGCGACGGAATGGCAGTCGGCTCGACCCATCTACCGGGGCAGATGGCTCGGCTCGGTACTTGTTCAAGGTGCGGCCCGACACCTGGTGAGGCCGGGACACGGGGTCAAGGACATTGATGTGCTCGCGCTCTACGCGAATCCAAACCCGCCCGGCCATCGTGGGCACGGTCGCCGTCGAGCCCAGGCAGACCTTGGGCCGTCCCGGTTCGGCGTCCATCCACTAGACGCCCAGCATGGGTACACCGGCAGACGTGTGGACCTGCTCGTGCGCGACCTGCCCGTCGCACCCAGAACGGGACTGGCCGATGCGCTCGTACCGTGGCTGGCGGAAGCCGCTGCGGCCTGTTCGGGGACCTTCCTGGGGGCTGGACAGTGTTCGTGCGGCAAGCCCCATCGTTCCGGTTGGTATTGGGCGCAGTCCCCGGTCATCGCGCTTGCCGGGGACCGGCTTGGGTCTGTCATTTGGTCCGGTACCGGGGTCGCATGATGAGAGATGTGACTGAGCCACCCGACGAGAGCCGCCCGCTATCGCTCGACCCGGAGGCCGAGACCACCGATCCGACGTTGCCTGCGTTCCTCGCCCGGCCCGAGGGAGCCCCGGCGTACTACGGGTTCCCCGTGATTGGGGGCGTCGAGGTAGACGGGTTCCGGATCGGCGCGATCACGGATTTCCCTTCGGAGCCGAGCAACGACGGCGATGCGTTCGTGGTCGCGCCGGACGGCACACGAGCCGGGCTGGTGTGGGAGGCGAACTGCCCGTATTACTTCGAGCAGGTGCTGCCGCCCGACAACTCTCGATGGGGAGTCTGGGCAGTCGGCGTGCCTCTACCGCTAGGGACTGTCGAGCATGTCGCGCCGTACCTGACCGCGATCCTGTCGGACCTCAGGCGGCGTTGGGAGGACTGGCAGTGACCGAGTCCGGCAATCTCGACGGCGACGCTGAGATGGGGGCGATTGTTGAGTGGGTTGAGGGAGCGCCACAGGAACAGCGGGAGGCCCACGACCAGGCACTGATCTGGTCGCTCGCTACCGAACGGCAGGATGGGCGGGTACGACGCGCAAGGATGGACTTCATGGCCGAACACGAGCGGACGCTCGCCCGTGGGGTGTACGACGACGAGAGCGCAGAGCCACCACGACGGATGCAGTCAGAGATCGTGCTGATGTTCACCGCCGCAAGGCAACTGCTTCGAGCGTTGAAGTCCTTCGACAACAACCATCGTCCACGGCAGGGCCTAGACCACGACCGTGTGCAACTACTCCGGAACGCGCTGGAGCATTGGGACGATCCCACCGGCTCTGCACTCACCAAACTCGCGGCACAAGGAGTCGATCCGAAAGACAACCGCTGGCGCAGCGACGGCTCAGGCATCGTCGGCGGCATAGACGACCGCGAACTCGAAGCCTGGGCGCGTGCCGTTTTCGATGACATCAGGACCTGGGACCCCTGGTACTGATCTACTCGGGGGTTGGAGTCCTCGCGCCCCCTCCCGCTCGGTATTCTTTCCGCGCGATCCACGGCAGACTCGGAGGCCGTGCATACCTCCGCTGCGCCGCATCACTGGCTGACGCTCTCGACTGCTGCCGAGTGGGCGACGGTTGGAACGCTCGTGCTGTCGTTGTTCGCGGTCTACCTGACTCTGTATCTGTTCAAGAGGCAGTCTGACGACCGGCACGAGGAACGCGCCCTCGGAGTCACGCATTGGGTCTTGAGACCGACCCAGGATTTCCAAGGCCGGTATTACCCGCAGGTCATGGTCCAGAACGCATCGAGCGCGGCGGTGTACGACGTAAACGTGACGTTCTCGCTGGACCTCCCGGACGGCGACGATTACCACGAAGTCTTGTCCTCTGCGGTCCTGCCGCCTGGCGAACCATGGCAGGCGATTTTCCCGTCGATCAACTATCCGAAGGGCAGCGACGAGGACTTACAAATGGACGCGGCGGTTACCAAGATTCCCGCCTACTCGACCAGCATCCTTCGCTTTCGGGACTCAGCCAACGGGCGATGGCGACGTGAGCAGGACGGGTACTTGTTCAACCTGAGAGCGCCAGTGCGTGAGCGGTGGAAGCAGTGGCGAACCCGTCGCCAAATGGCCGACACGATTCTTTGGTTCGACCGCAACGAGTCCACCGAGGACATCAGGTCCGTCGCACCCCTAGTGAGTCGCCGTCGTCGTCTCTGGAGGATTCTGACGCTGCGCTAGGCGCGATTCCAAGGCACGGAGTGCGTAGGCCCGGCGCTGAGCGGGACACCTTCCGTCCGATGCGATGGCCGAGGGGGTGCGTGCGTCCGATTCACGTTGGGTTAGTGCGGTCCAGAGGGCCAGGCGTCGCCCTGGCGACGCGCGTTGGACACTCTGCGTTGCCGAAGCGGTACGGACCGCTAGTGAATTCGCTTCGGACGGATCACCCGCTGATCGGCGCATAACGGAATGGCATAGTCGACAAATGGGGTCCCGCGAAGGCTTCCCGAATCGTTGCCGTTGTTGTAGAAGGCGTCAGCCGAGACGTAGTAGTTGCCATTCCAAGGAGGCGAGGCAATTCGATACCACCAGTCGTTCCCGTCGGCGACGCGGAAGCCCTCGACTCTGCAAGCAATACGGACCGGCCTACCGTGCGGTATCAGAGGTCCCTGCGTCCCGCCTGCATCCATGTAGTCCGTCCATGTGTGGGCTACCGAGCCAGCCGATTCCCGGTGATGAGACCCAATCTCAGGAAGGTCAACCCCCGCTGCCGACAGGACGTGCCTGAGCCCGTATCCGGCGAGCACCAACAGGCAGAGAACCGATGCGTAACCGATTGCCTGTTCAGGGGCGACTCGCCACTTCGCTATTCGTGGTCCATGCGCAGCGACTAGGAGTGACACGGTGAATGCGATTAGGAAGTCAATCCATGGGTTCAGATTGAACAGGGCGAGCATCGCAAGCAGCACGCCGAAGGCGAGCCAATAGCGATTTCGCCAACCGTTGTCGATTTGCACGGTCGGATCGTCCCAGGTTGATGTTGAGTTGTCGGCTCGAAAAGGAGCGGGCTCCTCGCCCGACCAACGTGGCGCGACGCGATGCCCCGCATTGGTCGACCGTCCCATGATCAATCTGCCTAGCCAGACGCCCGTAAGCCCGTCGTCCGCCACTCACTCCGGTGCGACCTCCGACTGCGATCGCGTGAGAGCACGGCGGTGTCCCACAGCACCCCCCCGATCACCGTGTCTCGACTACGTACGCCAATTGGGACGCCGCTCGATAGTCACGGCCATGGAAATCTCCATTCCACGTTGCCCTGCGGGCCATGAGACTGCCTGCTGCGCGTGCGCTTCTCGGCGGCGCGGCTACCCTCCGACCATCGGGGAGGACATCGTGCAGCAGCGCACACGTGGGGCATCGGCCGGCTTTGTCGGTCGCGACGCGCCGCTGCGCGTCATTGCCTCAGCGCTGACATCGGCGGCCGCAGGCCGCGGCACCCTTCTCCTTATCTCTGGTGAAGCCGGCATCGGCAAGACACGTCTCACCGAGGAGGCGCTCCGCGACGCCGATATCCCGGTCGTCCGCGCGGCCTGCGCCGGCGGACTCGGCGTACCCAGCCTCTGGCCGTGGGTGCAGGTGCTGCGCGGCGTCCTCGACCGGGCGGGTCCCGACGCGCTTGATCGACTCGGCGCAGGAGGAGAAGAGGTACGGAGGCTCCTCGACGATGTCGGCGGCGCGCAGCCGCGCGTCGAGGAGGCCGACGGTTCGCGGTTCGTGCTGTACGACGCGGTCGCCCGACTGTTGACGCACGTGGCAGACGCGACGCCGCATGTCATCGTGCTCGAGGACCTGCACTGGGCCGACGCCGCGTCGATCGACCTGCTCGGCCATCTCGCGCCGGTGCTGCCCGGCCACCCACTGCTCGTGGTCGGCACGTTCCGCGACGACGAGGCACCGGCCGCGCTTCGCGCGATGGTCCGGCCCACCGAGCTCGTGCCGCTGACCGGCATGACCGAGACGGAGGTCGCCGACCTCGTCACCGTGCTCACCGGCGAGCAGCCGGACGCGAAGACCGTCGACACCCTCGTGCGCCGGACCGCGGGCAACCCGTTCTTCGTCGGCGAGCTGCTGCGGCTGCTCGATACCCAGACCCGCAGCGTCGACGGTGCCCTGCCGACAACGGTCAAGGCGGTGATCGAGCACCGGCTCGCCCGGCTGGCCACCGCAGTTCACGACCTGCTGGGTACGGCGGCGGTGCTCGGTGCCACGGTCGAGGTTGACCTGCTCGCCCGCGTCGCCAGCCTCGACGTCGGCGACATCCACGACCTGCTCGACGCGGCCGCAGCAACCGGGCTCGTCACGCTCGATCCACCGCGCCGCATGGCGTTCGTCCACGCGCTCGTCCGCGACACGCTCTACGACGGACTCGGCACCCGGCGCCGGCTCGACGCGCACCGTCGCGCTGCGCACGTGCTGCAGGACTCCGACGCCGATGCCGCGGCGGCCGCCGGACACTGGATCGCTGCCGCCACCGACGCCGACGACGCCGAGCCCGCCATCGCCGCTGTTGTCCGCGCTGCCGAGCAGGCCCTTGCCCGGCTCGGCTACGAGGAAGCCGCGAGCTTCTACGCCCACGCGCTCGACCTGCTCCGGCTGCTTCCCCGCGACGACGACCGCCGCCGGCAGCTCCTGCTCCGGCACGGCGACGCCCTGCTGCGGGTCGGCGACCTCGCCGCCGCCCGCGCGACCTACGACGAGGCCGCGACCCTCGCCCGGCACACCGGCGACACCGGCCTGCTCGTCGACGCGGCGGTCGGCTTCTCCTCCGGGCTTGGTGGCTTCGAGGTGCGGCTGGCGGATGCGCACCAAGCCGACCTGCTGGAGGAGGCCCTCGCCGCGATGCCGGCGGACGACCCGCGTCGACCACTCGTCCTCGCCCGCCTGTCGGTCGCGATGTCGTCCGTCGAGTCCGCCGAACGCCGCCTTTCCCTCGCCGAGGAAGCGGTCGAATCGGCGCGCACACTCGCCGACCCGCTGGTCCTCACCCAAGCGCTCGCCGCCCACTGCGACGCGATCGCCGGCCCCGCCCACACCGAACGCCGGCTCGCCGAAGCCGACGAGATCATCGCCCTCGCAGTCGGCGCAGGGTCGAAGGAGCAGGAGCTGCTCGGCCGCCGGCTGCGGTTCGTGGCGCTGATGGAGCTCGGCGACCCAGCGGCGTGGGCGGAGGCCTCGGCGTACTCACGCACTGCCGAGCAGCTGCGCCAGCCGCTTTACCAGTGGTACGTCCCGCTGTGGCAAGGCACCGAAGCCACCATCACAGGCCGCTACGACGAGGCCGAGCGGCTGCGCCAGGAAGCCGAGCACCTCGGCGCCCTCGTGCACAGCGAGAACTCGATCATGCTCACCGAGGTCCAGACACTGATGCTCGCGATCGAGCAGGGCCAGTTCGCGGATGTCGAGGTCGTGATGGACACCTTGCTCGCCCCACTCGACAACGTCGTACCTGTCCTGCCGGAGCGGGCGCTCGTCTGCGCCCACGTCGGACGCGACGCCGAGGCCCGCGCGATCCTCGACCGCGCTCGTGCCGTCGGCTACTGGCAGTGGGACGACGCCGAATGGCTGCCCGCCGTCGTTGCCGCCGCCCAGGCCGCGACGCTGCTCGAGGCGCACGACCACGCCGAGGCGATCGTCGACGTGCTGTCGCCGTGGGCGCACCGGTTCGCGTTCGAAGGCATCGGCGCCGGGTGCTACGGCGCGGTCAGCCGGTACGTCGGCCAGCTCCTCCTTCTCCTTGGCCGGTACGACGAGGCCGCCGCGCAGCTAGAAGATGCAGTACGCCGCAACGCCGCCGCTGGCATGCCGCTGTTCGCCGGGCGCGCCGCTGCCGAGCTGGCCGAGGCGCGGGCCCATCTGGGCCACGCCGCGCCGGCGGCCACGACAGCGGACGCCTCCGGTGAGCTCCGCCGCGATGGCGACGTCTGGGAGCTCACCTACTCCGGCCACACCACCCGCCTGCGCGACGCGAAAGGCCTGCGCGACCTCGCGACCCTCCTGGCCCGCCCTGGTCAGTCGCTCCATGTCCTCGAGCTCGCCGGCGCCGCCGACAAGCCCTCCGCAGAAACCTTGAAAGACCAAGCCGAAGACCCCGTCCTCGACCGCACCGCGCTTGCGGCGTACCGGTCCCGGCTGCGCGACCTCGACGACGACCTGGACGCTGCCGCCGCCGACCACGACGAGGGCCGCGTCGCGCGGCTGACCGAGGAGCGCGAGTTCCTCACCGCCGAGCTGTCCGCGGCGCTCGGGCTCGGTGGCCGGTCGCGGACCTCGACCGGTGCGACCGAACGCGCCCGCAAGGCCGTCGCCGCCCGCCTCCGGGACACCATCCGTCGGATCGGGCAGACGCACGAGCCGCTGGGCCGCCACCTCGAGCACGCCGTGCGCACCGGCACGTTTTGTGTCTACGAGCCGGAGCAGCCCACCACCTGGCGCATCAACTAGCCGACCCAGCTCCTCGCCGTCGCTCATCTAGCAACGCCAGACCACATCTAGCGCCTCCTTGATGACGGCCGCGCCCGGCCGCACCACCGACACGGAGGCACCATGACCATCGAGCTGACCGAATCCGAGACCGAGGTCGCCGGCGCACTCGCCGAGAAGATCTTCGGCGCCGCCATCGCCGCGTTCGAGCTCGGCAGCATCTGGCTCGGCGACGCGCTCGGCCTGTACGGCACGCTCGCCGACGCCGGCGACGCAAGCCCGGCCGACCTCGCGAAAGCGGCCGGCATCCATGAGCGCTACGCCCGCGAGTGGCTCGAGCAGCAGGCTGTCGCCGGCATCGTCGAGGTAGCCCTCGACGGTGACGAGACCACTCGCCGCTACCGGCTGCCCCGCGCCCACCAGCCGGTGTTCATCGACCCGGACAGCCCGTTCGCGCTCGCCGGCGCCGCCGCGTTCCTACCGAGCATCGGGCGGGTCGCCGACCAGCTGCTCGACGCCTACCGCACCGGCGGCGGCGTACCGTTCGCGGACTACGGCGTCCACGACGCGCAGGCGGCGATCACCCGGCCGATGTTCCGCAACGAGCTCGTCCAGTCGTGGATCCCGGCGCTGCCCGAGGTCGAGACAGCGCTGCGCAACGGCGGCAAGGTCGCCGAGATCGCCTGCGGTGAAGGCATCGCCGCCGTGACCCTCGCGACCGCGTACCCAGAAAGCACCGTCGACGGCTACGACCTCGACGACGCCTCGATCGCCGCCGCGCGCCGCAACGCCGCCGACGCCGGGGTCGAGGACCGGGTCCGGTTCGAGGTCGCGGACGCCAGCGACGACTCGCTCGCCGGTGCCTACGACTTCGTCGCGATCTTCGAGGCGCTGCACGACGCCACCCGCCCCGTCGAGCTGCTCGCCACCATGCGCCGGCTGTGCAAGCCCGGCGGCACCGTCCTCGTCGTCGACGAGCGGGTCGCGGACGCGTTCACCGCACCGGGCGACGAGATGGAGCGGTTCATGTATGCGTGCAGCGTCCTGCACTGCCTGCCCGTCGGCATGACCTCGCCCGACGCCGTGGGCACCGGCACGGTCATCCGGCCATCGACGATCCAGCACTACGCCGAGCAGGCCGGCTTCGACTCCGTCGTCGAGATCGCGCTCGACCACCCGATGTGGCGGTTCTACCGGCTCGCCGGCTGACGCCCGAACTCTTTATCCCTACAGAAGAATCGGAGACCCACCATGTATCTCGGCGCATTCCACTTCGACGGTCCGACCGACACCCTGCTCGAGAGCTACGAGAAGCTGTTCGCCGGCTTCCCGGCCGAGAACATCGAGCTGCACGTTGCGGTCGTCCGCGACGGCGGCATCACGGTGTACGACGCCTGCCCGGACCAGCCGACGTTCGAGGCCTTCGCCGCGAGCGAGGAGTTCCGCGGGGCACTCACCGCCGCCGGCCTGCCGGAGCCACGCGTCGAGGGCACGGGGGAGGTCCACCGTGCCCTGCTCCGCCAGCCCGTCACCGCATGAGCGGCACCGAACTCGCACCAATCCGCGTCGCGCGGGCACGACGAGAACGTCGGCGTTATGAGCCGCTCGACTCGACCGCTTCGTATACCGCCGCCACGGATGGGTGATGCAAGCCGCGGCCGCCCTCGCGGATCAGGTGGCGCCACAGGTCGGCGTCGTACTCGGCTGGGTCGCTAGTGGCGACGAACTCTTTGACGACCGTGACGAACCGCGCTGGGTCGTCGTGGTGCGGGAAGTGGCCGGCGCCCTCGAACATCTCGAGCTGACTACCCGGCATCGCCGAGTACGCGACAAACGCATGCCGCGCCGGGATCACCCGGTCCTTGGCCCCCCAGACGATCATCGTCGGCATACCGGCCGCCAGGTAGCAGCGGTCAAGCATCGTGATCACCTGACCTCGCGCATCCACGCCAGCCCGCAAGGTTCGCAGGAAGGCGGAGCGGGCGCGAGGCGACGACAGACCGTCGTACCTGCCAAGCACGTAGTCGGTGTCATCGCCGAGAGAGACGAGGGGTGCCCGCTTCATGAGACCGGCACTGCGCCGAACCACCCACCGGACCGGCGGCGCGGTCGCGATCGGAAGGACGACTTCCGCGCCGGGGGCGGCTGCCATCCGCAGCATCGGATGCACGCTACGACCGATCCCACCGGTCGAGACCAGCACCATGCGCTCACACCGCTCGGGGAACTGGTAGGCGAACTGCATCGCTACCCCGCCACCGAGCGAGTGCCCGACGAGGGTGACCTTGTCGATGTCGAGGGCGCCCAGCAGGTCACGCATGCCGCACGCGTACGCACTGATCGCATAGTCAGCCCGCGGCTTGTCCGAGTCGCCGTGCCCAAGCAGGTCGGGCGCGATCACCGTGAACTTCGAGGCCAGCAGCGGTAGCACCTGGTCCCACGTGCGCGAACTGTCACCGATGCCGTGCAACAGCAACAGCGGCGGGCCTGAACCAGCCATGCGGAATGCCCGGCGATAACCATGGATCCACTTGTACTGGACCTGCACTTCGGACGTCTCGCCGACGACATGCACGTTGGCCTCCCGAGTCCAGCCCGAGTGAACGACACCAATATGTCGGCGCTGTTACGCGTACGCCGATGCCCGGCTCACCCATCTGGCCGCATCACAAATGACGGGTACGACTGCCTGCCGGTGTCGGCGCCGTACGGGTCTACCCGACACGACGGGCCGGTCACACGATGGACATATGACGTGGCATCAGGCAATGCACCCAACCTCGGCATCGCCGAAGAATGTGCACAACCTCCTCAGCACGCCCGCGGCCGGCTGGCTGCGGCCGTTCCTCGACCTGTCGATCGGCCTGGCGCTGGGCGGCGATCACGAGGACGTCGACACGACGTTCAAGCTCGGCACGCCGAGGCAGATCGGCGTGACAGCGAGCCGGGCCAGCCTGACCTGGTGCGTCTTCAACACTGAGGAACTGTTCGAGAAGTTCAGCGGCGCCTTCATCGTGCGGTCCGGCCGTCCCGGTACGACGCTGACCCTGTCCGGGACCGCCACCGGCGGGGAGGACACCAGCAATCAGCGCGCACTCAGGTCCCTCACGCAGCTGGTCGCGGCCGCAGCCTCGTCCTACTACGACGCCAAACCTGCCAGCGCCATACAGCTCGAGCGCGCTGGGACCGTGCCCCCCGGCTTCCCTCGCCAGCGAGGCGGGCAGCAGGTGGCAGGGCGCCTCTGACCCTGGAGAGGCGTCGAGGGCATCTTGATCAACTCACTGCGGCAGGACTGCGAACACTGGGCGGCGAATCAATTCGCCAGGACCCCAGCGACCGAAAGCCGAGCCCGTGGAACGACGTACCTTTCTCAAAGCAGTTGCCCTGGGCAGCGGCGGTCTCGCGATGCCGCGTGCGTTCGGGGAGACACTCGGCGGTCTCTCGGGCACCACCGGCGCCTCACGCCACTCCCGGCTCGACCCGACCGGTAAGCTTCGCCTGGTCCACACCGACCTGCACAACCACTCCTTTATCTCTGGTGACGCTGAGGGCGATCCGTACAAGGCGCTGCACCACATCCGCAAAGCCGGCATCGACGTGGCGTGCATGACCGAGCACGCCGTCTCGGGTCGCGAGTACGGCGCGGTCGCCTGCTCGCAGTGGCAGGACGGCGGCTGCCGCTTCATCACGGGCATCAACCAGGACGACTGGGCGACGATGGCGAAGATCGCCGACGAGGCCTACGAACCGGGCGAGTTCGTCAGCTTCCGCGGCTTCGAGTTCAGTACGCCGACGCTCGGCCATCTCAACGTCTGGTTCGGCAGCGACTTCACCGACCCGCTGCACGAGGGCGCGCTCGTCACGCCCAAGGAGATCTCGGAGATGTACCGGGTCTTCCCCGCCATGAAGCCGATCGCCGACGAGTTCGCGAACGCGCCGGACACCGCGACGATCCTGCCGTTCTACGAGTGGCTCGCCTCCAAGCCAGGCAGCCTGCCGTACGGCGGCGGTGCCGACGCGATCGCGAGCTTCAACCACCCGGGCTACTTCGGCAACTTCGAGGACTTCCTGTTCCACGGCGGCGCCGCCAAGCACATCTTCCTCATCGAGTCGTTCAACGCGATCACCTATCCGCAGAACCAGAGCCACGGCCACACCGCCACCGACTACTTCTGGTACGGCCGGGACAAGAAGCTGCCGCAGCCGTTCAATGCCTGCTTCAACGCGGGCTGGAAGGTCGGCTTCACCGGGGTCAGCGACGAGCACTCCGGCACCTACGGCCAGACCGGCAAAGGCCGCGGCGGCCTCTACGTCCACAGCGTTACCCGCCACTCGGTCCGCCACGCGATCATGACGCGGCGCAGCTTCGGCACCCGCGAGGCTGGGCTGCGCCTCGACGCCACCGCGAACCACCACCCGATGGGCTCGGACTTCAAGCCCGGCCACGGCCCGCTTCACATCAAGCTCGACATCGACCGCGGCCCCAAGTGGGCCGGCCGGAAGCTCTACGTCCAGGTGATCGGCCCCGGCAAGAACGACCCGACGCTGCTCGACGTCTTCCCGATCCACGTGCCGAAGCACGGCGAGCCGGTCATCGAGTTCACCGCGAAGCCGAAGGGTGACTGGATGTTCCTGCGCATCTGCGACCCCAAGCGCAGTTGCGACCCGCTCGGCAAAGCGCCGTTCGAGGACTCGACGTACGGCGGTGCCATTGCCTACGCGAGCCCGTGGTTCTTCAAGCGCAGGTAGCGGTCGATGCGTAGCCCGCAGCCGGGCCGTAACTCCTGGGTCTCCCGATCGTTGCGTGGACAGGATCTCTCGAGCACCGCGACCACAGATAGGACATTTCGGATGCGTGCACATCGAACCGCACTGCTCGCAATCACGGCTGTGACAATCGTGGGCGCGGCACCTGCGCTCGGAGTCAGCGGCGGCGGTTACCACCCTCACAAGCAGGGCTGCAAAGGCAACGCCGACAACAGCAAGGATCCGAAGCGCGTCGAGAAGAACTGCCGAAGCCTGATCTACTCGATCTCAGACGCGAAGCACACCTATGTCTCCGTCGGCATTCCTCAGGTCAAGGACGGGTCCAACCCGGTCAGCGGCGTCATCGTGTGTCTCGACCTCGGCACCGGTACCCAACAGTGCACGCTGCTCTCCCGGAACGGCGCGAAGCCTCTCAAGCCAACCAAGGGCACGAAGGTCCACCCGGAAACCGGGCTGCGGTCCTACTTCGGCGCCGACGACAACCTCGACTCCGGTGAACACGACGGCTCCTCCTACATCAGCAACGGACCAAGTGATGGCGGAGCGATCAACGCCAACGTCAAGCCCGAGTCAATTCAGACCTGGCTCAAGAGCGTCATGGCACTGAACCGCAAGGCGCTGCTGACACACCCGCTGCCGCTCGCTGACGCCGGCTTCGGCGCCTGCGCCGACGGACTGTGCTTCAGCCTGCAGACGCAGCGCAAGGTGGCCTACCGCGGTGGCAACACGCACAAGCAGCGTGATGCTGCCAACTACGGCGGCGTGAAGTGGGATCCCGAGAGCTGCGCGGGACCGAGCGACGGCAAGAAGGACTGCGGCGGCCACACCATCGCCTACTGGCACGAGCGCAATGGCACGACCTACGTCGAGCCCGGCCTGCAGATCTATGAAGACCCGGACCCGCAGGGCTCGCCGATCGCGGACTACCCAATTCCCGCCCTGTACGTCGGCAGTTGTGGCGTCATCGCGGGCGGCGGAAAGTTCGGCAAGCAGAAGGTGAAGGCCCCGAAGTCGCCGTGGACCAACAAGGCTGGGCAGCTCGTCGTCGCGACCGGCTGCTGATCAGCACCCGGCAACGACTCTCGATCATCTTCAGGCCCAGTCGCACCTGGTGAGTCGTCAGGCAGGGTGCAGGACACGGCGGTCCGGAGCGGCGACCTCGCTCACGCCGCAGTCGTCGTACGGAACTTTCGGAGCGCCAGCGGCACGCAGATCGCGATGATCAGCACGCACCAGCCGACCATCGCGACGATCGGGTGTTCGACCTGCCACGAGCCGTGGGCGTTCGTGCCCTGGCTGACGTGACGCATCGCGGCGACGAAGGAGGACAGCGGGTCCCACTCGCCAATGATCCGCGGCACGGTCTTCATGCCTTCGATCGGCACGAACGTGCCGGCGAGGAACGACAGCGGCAGCACGATCGCAAATCCGATGCCCTGCATCGCCTCCGAGCTGCGCGCGACCATCCCCATCAGGACGCCGAACCACGTGAACGCGGTCAGCCCGAGGAGCACCAGCCCGACGAACTCGAAGGCGCCGAGCACGCCGAAGGACGGCCGCCAACCGAGCGCGATGCCGATCCCGGCCGTCAGGGTGAGTCCCAGGATCTGCTCGACGACCTGACCGATCACCTCGGCAGTGATCACCGACATCCGTGTCACGGGCAGCGAGCGGAACCGGTCGATCACGCCGGACGTGAAGTCGTTCGCGGTCGCCATGCCGGCGCCGATCACGCCGAACGCGAGGCTCTGCCCGACGAGTCCCGGCAGCAGGTAGTCCTGGTATCGGATCCCCGGGATGTTGATCGCCGAGCCGAACACATACAGGAACAGCAGCGTGAAGATGATCGGCTGGATCGTGACGTCGGACAGCCGCTCGGGCACCCGGGAGATGGTGCGCAGACTGCGCTTGACGAGCAGCGCTGTCTCGCGGAGGTAGCGCTGGCCCGGGCCGGGTCGGGCCGGTAGCGGAATCGATACGGCGTCGATCGTAGCGGTACTCATACCCGCGCCTCCTCGCGGACGGAGTCGAGCTCGGTGTCGACGTCGGTGGCGGACTCGGCCGGGTGACCGGTCAGCGCGAGGAAGGCGTCGTCGAGAGTCGGCCGCCGCAGTGCCACCTCGTCGACCGGGATCCCGGTGGCGGCGACGGCGTCGGCGACCGCCGACAGGTCAAGCGCCTGCCGCGGCGCGGGGATCGACAGCACCCGCCGCTCGCGGGTCACCGTCATGTCGAAGTCCTGCACCCGCAGCGCTGCCGCCAGCGCATCGAGCCCGGCGACGTCGACCGTCGTGATGTCGACGCGGTGATCGCCGATCTGTGCCTTCAGGTCCGCCGGCGTACCGGTCGCGACCGCCTTGCCGTGATCGATCAGCACGATCTGCTCGGCGAGCTCGTCGGCCTCCTCCAGGTACTGGGTGGTGAGCAGCAGCGTCACTCCCTGCGCGACCAGGTCGCGGACCGTCGACCAGACGACCTGCCGGCTGCGCGGATCGAGGCCGGTCGTCGGCTCGTCGAGGACCAAGAGCTTGGGCTGCACGACGAGCGATGCGGCGAGGTCGACTCGGCGCCGCTGCCCGCCGGAGACGGACTTCACGAGCTGGTCGCGGAACTCCCCGATGTCGAAGCGGTCGATCAGGTCGTCGGTGATCTTGGCTGCATCGCGCTTGTCGTAGCCGCGGAGGCGGGTCATCAGCACGAGGTTCTCGCGGGCGGTCAGGTTGTCCTCGAGGGCGGCGAACTGGCCTGTGAGCGACATGAGGCTGCGCACGGCGTCGCCGTCCTTCTCGACGTCGTGACCGCACACCGTCGCCGTACCGCTCGTCGGCGCGAGCAGCGTCGCGATCATGCGGACCGTCGTCGTCTTGCCCGCACCGTTCGGGCCGAGCAGCGCGACGACCGAGCCCGTCGCGACCGAGAAGCTGATCTCGTCGACGGCGGTGAAGTCGCCGAAGCGCTTAGTGAGGCGGTCGGTGACGACCGCGAGCTCGTGGTGGGTCAAGGGGGTGGTCCCTTCAAAGAGGCTTGCGCACTCGTGGTGCTGCGAGTAAGTTACAGTCACTGGAATCTTCTGGCAACTCTATTTTTGCGGCGGCGGTAATGATCGATGACGCAGGCGAGCCCGGTACGACGGACACCGATCCCGTTGCCGAGAGCCTTCGGGAGCGCAAGAAGCGCCTCACCCGACAGCTGCTCTCGGACACCGCGACGCAGATGTTCCTCGAGCGCGGTTTTGACGGCTTCAAGATCACCGAGGTCGCCGAGGAATGCGGCGTCTCGGAGAAGACCGTCTACAACTACTTCCCGACCAAGGAGTCGCTGATCCTCGACCGCGAGGAGGACATGGCGATCGCGATCCGCGAGGCGCTCTCCGACCGCGACAAGCCGCCCGTCGACGCGATCGCCGACGTACTCCTCGACGAACGCCAACGGATGCGGGACAGCATGGCCGACTTCGGCGGTGACCAGGCCGGCCTCGCGATGTTCCGCCGGTTCATGGCCGCGGTCGAGGCGACCCCCTCACTGGTCGCCGAGCTCGGCAAGTCCTTCGACCGGCTCGCACGTCTCGCCGCGGAATGCCTCGCCGAGCGCGCCGGCGTCAGCCCAGACGACCCCGAACCGACCATCGCCGGCCGTGCGCTGATGGGTCTGTGGACCGTCCAGCGCCAAGCGCTGCTGCGCGACGACCCGGCCGACACCTCCGCGAGTGACGTCTACGCCCGGGCAGAGGACGAGGTACGGCGAGCTGCGCGGCTCATCAACACGGGGCTGTGGTCCTTCGCCGCATCCGGACCCGGTTCGGGCAGCAGCTCACGTGAGCAGTTTCGCGCTGCCGCGGACGCCACCCAGACCGCCGGCCGCCAAGTTGCCGCCGCGCTGAAGCAGGCGCGCAAGGCGTTCGAGGAGGCCCGTGCGTTCGCGGCCGAGCACGCCGGCGACGGCGACGCCTGGTCCACGGCAAGCTGGGACTGGAACCAGTTCATGCCGAACGAGCCGGACCTCTCTACCCGCGAGGCGCGGCAGCAGTGGCGCGAGTCGCAGCGCGAGTACGTGCAGCGGTGGCGCGAGGCGCAGCGCGAGCAGGCCCAGCAGTGGAAGCAAGCCGCGCAGGCCTTCAAAGAGGAGCAGCGCGAAGCGACGCGCAAGCTCCGCGACGAGATGAAGGCCGCGCACCGTAGCCACCAGGACGACCTTCGCCGCGGCCGTTGACCAGGGTCGCCCGCACGCCGATGGGGTTGTGAAGCCTCCGCTACGACCCGTCGTGGCGCAACCTTCACAACCCCTTGCCTCACGGGCGGGATCGGCCGCGGGCGACCGTGCCGGGTCGAGCACTGTCCTGCGCGGCCGAAGGGTCTAGCTGCGGAGTTCCGTTAGAGAGTCACTGCCCGCGTTCGAGACGTAGGCAGTCGCGCCGTCGGGCGACATCACCGCTCGGTAAGGCTCATGACCCACCTCGACGGTATCGAGCACCTGATTTGTGCGCGTTGAGAACACCGACACCGAACCATCTCCGCGGTTCGAAACGTACGCCGTTCGGCCGTCCGGCGAGATGACCGGCGGATACGGTTCCCGACCAACGCGAATCGTCGCAACGACCGTGTCACTCGCGGTGGAAATC
>JAFAZI010000125.1 GCA_019239875.1 Frankiaceae bacterium | reverse complement strand
CTTCCGATCTCTTCGAGGAGTTCGTCAGGCGTGTCGCATCGATGAGCCGAGCGCCGGGGCACGAGGTGGTCGAGATGCCGAATGCCTTCGTCTTCGGGCTGACGGAAGCAACCGTCGATCTCGTCCCGGCCTGACCGCACGCCTATCCTCGCTGCGGGGCGGTAGCTCAGCTGGTTAGAGCAGGGGACTCATAATCCCTTGGCCGTCGGTTCGAGTCCGACCCGCCCCACGCTGAAATTTGTGTGACTTCGGCTGATGCTTCTCGTCTGCCCTTCGGGTGATTGGTGTCAGTGTTTCGGGTGATGGGTGACGCCTACTTCGGTTGATTGGTGACACTCCCCGTTCATGAGGGAGATGTCAGTGGCATAGCCGAGAGGGCAGGCGGGGCGACGGTCAGCCGTCGTCCTTGTTGGGCGGAACATGCTTGCCGAGGAAGCTGAGCTGGTCGGCGACGACCGTGTCGAAGTACGGATCGAGGTATGGCTCGAAGTGCTGGCAGTCGTAGGTGCGGATCTCCCCACGAGGGATCCGCCGGGCAGCCTTCAGAGCGACGCCGACCGGGGTGACGCTGTCGCGCTCGGCGATCTGGACCAATGTGGGCGCGGTGATCTTGGGGGCGCGTCGGCCGGGTGAGTAGAACGGCACGCGCAGCGCGATCCGGGCCGCCACGTCGTTCTCTGGGAGCAATTCCTCGTACCGGTCACCGGCCAGGCGAATAGCCATCGGCGCCGCATCGGGAGACGTCATCATGGCGAGGTCGCCCGGGTAGCCGGCGGCGGCGACTCGGTAGGGCTGGCGGCCGGCGAGGGCACGAAGCTGATCCCGTACGCCGGCGACGATCAGTCGCGCGACGAGATGCGGCGGCTGGGTGAGGGCTGGGCCGCTGATGTGCGGCACCTGCGCGATGACTGCAGCGACGTCGTGATCCTCAGCCGCCAGGTGCAAGGCGTGACCGCCGCCGAACGACGTACCCCACAGCACTAGCCGGCTCGTGTCGACACCCTCGATGCTTCGCGCGTAGGCAACCGCGGCGCGCCAGTCGAGATGCTGCGCGCGGATGTCGAGCACGCGCCGAGGCTCTCCATCGCTGTCCCCCCAACCTCGGTAGTCGAACACCAGCACGGCGTAGCCGGCCTCGGCGAAACGCTCGGCGTAGGCGTCCAGACGCAGCACGCGGATCGCGGCGAACCCGTGCGCCATCACGATGATCGGCGGGCTGGTCACTCCGTCCGGGCGGTACAGCCACGCCGCGCACGACGTTCCATGGGAGTCGAACGAGACATCCTCGCGCGTGAAGCCGGTCATGGGAGTAAGTCTGGACCGCTAGCCGGTAGAGCAACAGGTGTCGAGCGGCGGTCGAGTTACTAGATTCGGCGGCCGTAAGGGCTAGCGTCCGACCGCCAATCGCTGGGCGCGGTAGTCCCGCGGTCCCATTCCCTTCCACCTTCGGAACGCCTGGGAGAAGCTGGAGAGCTCGACATATCCAAGCCGTTCGGCGGTTTGCGCGACCGTCAGTCCGCCGACGATCAGCATCTCCTCGGCCAGGCGTTCCCGAACCTCATCGAGGAGTGCGCGAAAGGACGTTCCCTCGGCGGCGAGTCGCTCACGCAAGGTCCGCGAACTCAGGTGGAGTGCCTGGGAGACTTGCTCGGCGTCGGGCGGGTTGGACGGGCGCGCCAGGATGAGATCACGCACTTGACCCGACAGGCCAACTCTGGCCTGCCTGCGCTCGAGCAATTCGCGACACTGCGCCTGGGCGAACGCGGCTGTGTTGGCGTTGGCCTGCGGGAGCGGGGCGTCGAGCAAGGTGGGGTCGAACGCGATGACGTTCTCAACGGCGTCGAACTGCGGAACGACACCGAACGTCTCGAGGTAGGGCTCGACGTCCGCGGGCGCGGGGAATGCGAATGCGACCCGCTGGATCGGGATTGGTGCGGCGAACACCTCCCGCTGAAGCACCTGGATGTTCGCCGCCTCCCGCTCGATCGTGAAGCGCTGGATGTCGGTCGGTACTCCCGGGGTGTCCAACACGAACTGGAGTTCGTCGTCGACAAGTCGGGTTCGGATCCGGCTGAATGCGAACGTGAGGTCGAGGTATTGCAGGCCGACCTCGATGGCACTCTGCAGGGTCGGGCTGCTGATCAGTGCGAAGCCCCAAATTCCATAGGTGGTCAGGTGGTAGCGAAGGCCCGCCTGAAGGCCGAGTCCTTCAGCCTGCGGAAGGGCATCCAGCAAGTTGGAGACGACCATCGCTTCCTGCCTGGGGGTGACCTCAGCGTCGGCGTAACGGACGAGGTCGACGTTGAGGCCGGTTCCGCGCAGGGCGGTCTCGGCGGCGACACCATTTTCGGAACCGAGGTCGAGAAGCACCAGTAGGCCGTTGGCCGTGCGTGGCACGTCCCACTCCATTTGCCGCCTCCTCCCGACCCCGCCGAATCTAGTAACTCCTCCGCCGGTTTACCTCGAGCGGGGACTCGTACGCCGGGGCGGTGAGCCGCCTGGTGCCGTTTGGCGTGTGACCCGCCGGCGCAGCCCAACGCTTGACGTCGTGAGTCGAAATTGCCGCTCTGACGGCGCTAACTACTCACGCCCTCGCCTTGGCGCCCGGCGTCGGCGACGGGGCGGGGGGGTCAGCCTGCGGGCGCGGGCTGGGACACGATCAGCGGGATGTCGTTCTTGCCGGGCAGCTGGGTGCCGACTGCCCACAGACTGCCGTCCGGAGCAAACGTGATGCCTCGTAGTGAGCCGTAGGACACGTCGACCGGGACCGGCTGCCCCTGGTCGGCAGCGAAGCGGATGCTTGTCGGTCCCGCGAACGGTGGTTGTGGGCTTGGCCCCGCGCCGACCGCCCACGGCAACCGGCCGCGTGTGCCCGCGACCGCCCGCAGGTTCGCGGTCTCCTGCGGGGCGCCGATCGTCTGCTGGGTCCAGGTGTGGCCGTTCCAGTGGACGGCGAGGGCGCCGCCACCCGCGCGGAAGGTGCCAACCGCCCAGACGTCGCCGACGTGTCGTGCCGCGACGCCGTACAGCTCAGTGTTCGCCGGGATGTCACCGTACGCAGCCTTGACCAGCCACCGCGTGCCGTTCCACCGCACGATGTAGCCCTGCTCGGGCGTGCTCCCGCCGGAGCCACACCAGCCGGTTGCCCACACATTGTTCGTCGCGATCGCCGTCACGTCGGTCAGGTACGAGTGCCCGGTGCAGCCGGTCGGGTTGGGGACGGTCGCGACGGTCCAGGTGGCGCCGTTCCAATGCTCTGCCATCGGCGTTTGGTAGAAGGCGTCCTGGCGCGCCCCGACCGCCCACACGTCGTTCGGTGCGATCGCCGTGACGCCCTCGAGGTCGTTGCCGTAGACCCCGGGATTGGCGCTGGTCGTGATTCGCCAGGTGTGACCGTCCCAGTGCTCGATCAGCGTCTGCGAGGGAGTGCCGGAGGCGCGCGACGTGCCGACGGTCCACACGTCGGAGCTCGACACGCCAGAGACGTCTTGGAGCATGTCGTTCACCGGAGCGCCGGTTTCGCGGTCCGGCGTCGGGACGATCGTGAAGCCGCCACCACTGGAATGCTCCGCGAGGGCTCGGAACTCGAGCGCTCCACCGACGTTCTCCCAGTGATAGCCGACGGTCCAGATGTCGGCGGCGGCCGGAGCCGCGACGGCGTTGAGGATGAAGTTCTGGTCCGCGACCGTCTGGGCCGGCATCACGGTCCACGGCGAGGTTGCCGCTTCAGCGCTACCCCCGCCCGCCAGCAATGCGCCGGTTGTCGCGACAAGCGCGAGGCCGGCCCGGCCGATCGTGAGGCGGCGGCTCATGATCAGCAGCGTACTTCGCGCGAAAGGCCAGGTCAGGCATTCGCGCAACGCTGCTCCTCGCGCACATTGACAGGGTCGCCACCACTATCGTCGGAGCGTGACTGCCCCCCGCCGTGTCACCGCCGCCGTCGTCCTGGCTGTCGCAGCCGTCGTCGCAACTGCTCCCGGTCCGATGGCCGGTGCGGCTACGGCGCGCCCTGCTGCCCATCACCCCCACCGCCAGGCGCCGACCGCGCACCTGTCACACCCGGTGCGCGGCGTTCCTCGGGGTGCCCCGCCCGCAGCCAAGTGGACAGAGCCCAAACTGCCGCGGCCGTCGGCCCGAGAGTGGCCGTTCGGCGACATGTTCTCCCGGACCTCCGGCACGGGTCGCCTCGCCGGCGGTGCGTCGTACTGGACCGACTGGCTCTTCGACGACCACGGCGCGACCGCGCCCACCGCGGCGCCGATCTCGCCCGCCTCGACGACGAGCGACCTCGCGCCGACGCAGGGTGTCGCCGCCTATCCCAGTGGTCCCGCCAAGAACAACGGCGCTGACATCTTCCGCGCGGCTGTCGGCACGACCCGCAAGGCCTCCTACTGGCGTGTCGACTGGACGACACTCGTGGATCAGAACGTGCCGATCGCCGAGTGGACCTTCGACCGGGACGGCAAGGCGAAGAGCGGTACGGCGGTGTGGCCCGCAGCTGCCGGTGTGACATCGCCCGGCATCGACCGCGCCCTCGTCGTGTCCGCGAAACGGGCAGAGCTGTACAACACCCGTACCGGTCATGCCGTCGACGTCGCAAAGCACGGCGGGCGGATCAGCGTCGACCGCAGGTCGCGCAGCTTCATCGTCCGC
>JAFAZI010000155.1 GCA_019239875.1 Frankiaceae bacterium | reverse complement strand
GAGGGCCGCAGCGTAGGTGACCGTGATTGGGACGCTTGCCTTGAGGTGATGCGGTGACACCGAGAGCACCCTGACCGGGGCAGCCGACCGTGCGGGGCTACCGGTCGGGCTCCCGACCGGTAGGTGAGTGTTCCCGCCGCCGCAACCCGTGACCAGGGCGAGCGCGGCCACGATCCCCCAGATCGGTCGCTGCCCGCGCACGATGCTCCTTCACCCCGTGTGTGTTGCTGACGTCAGCGTATGCCGACCCCGCGCGCGCATTTGCCCGTCCTCGACTGATTCAGACGGGTTAGTCCTCGGATAGTCCAATGTGATGGGTCCGGGTGAGAGAAGTGGGTCAATTAACGCCACCTTGCTGAAGCCGCGGTTTCCCGTTCCCGATATCAGAGTCAGCGGTGCGCCAGCGGGCGTCACCGTCTGAGCGGGAGGCCGATCGATGGCGAGAGGGTCGCGGACCCTGGCGCACGAGGTGACGGATGCGTTTCGCATCGTCATCGCGAGCGCTCTCGCGATGATTGCTGTGCTGGCCTCAGCGGTCGCCTGGTTCTTCGTGGCAGGCAACCCGACGACGGACCGGACCACTCGTGTCGTGAACGTGAGCCAGGACGTTGCGACGTTGCTGATCGAGGAGCAGTCGATCCTGCGCGCGTACGTCGTCACCGGAAACCGGGCGATGCTCGCTTCGTACGGATCCGTGCACGATCAAATCGAGTCCGACCTCGCCTCGTTGGCCTCGGACGGAATGGGTACGTCGATCCAGCCCCAGGTCGAGCGGATGCAGAGCAGCGTCCTGAAGTGGGAGGAATCCTGGGCCAAGGTGGCGATGGACCCGGCGACCCGCGAGTCGGTTCTGGCTCGGGACGGCAACCTGAAGCCGGATGCGCTGCTCGCCTTCGTGCTGAAGGGTCGCGCCAACTTCGCCGCGATCGACAGGGTGACGAACGACTTGAAGGCGGCGGGGCTTCGGGCCGAGGCCCACGCCAGGCACACGATGTTGGCCGTGGTCAGCGCGACGGCGCTCCTTCTGCTCGTGATCGCCGGAGGCGCCGCTCGCGCCACCATGTCTCGGCGCCACACGCTGTACACCCGCGTGGTGGGGCCGATCGGCGTACTGCTGTCAAAGGTGCAAGCCGTCGGCAAGGGCGAGTTCGGCCCGTCGCCCACGCTCGACGCCCCCGAGGAGCTGCTCGAGCTACGTGACGAGCTGGCCGACATGAGCGCCTCGCTGAAGCTGCAACAGCAGGTCCTGGCGTCCCGTGCGGACGCGGCGGCAGCTTCGGCGCGACGACTGAAACTGGTTGTCGAATTCGCCCGCGAGATCTCCGACAGCCTGACCCTCGGCAACGTTCTCGCCGCCGTGACGTCATCGAGCCGCCGACTGGTCGAGTCCCCCCGTGCCAGGGTCTGGCTGCTTGCCGAGGACCACAACACGCTGCAGCTGCAGCACGACTCGATCACCGGTGAGGTAGTGGCGCCGCTCACCCACGCGGTGGGTGTAGCCGGCATCGGTCGCGCGGCCCGTGACCATCGCGTCTACTACTCCGCCGGCCTGACCGGTGAGCCCGTCGAGTCGGGCCCGGTTCCACTGGTCGTCGCCGTGCCGTTGGTCAAGGGCACGAGGCTGATCGGCGTCCTTGAGATCGTGCTGAAAACAGGTGCGGATCGGCTGGATGCGGCGACCGTCGACGTCCTCACCGCGACAGCAGGCCACGCGGCGACGGCGATCGATGCCGCCCTGTTGTACGCGCTGTCCGAGTCGCTGTCCCGGTCGGACCCGCTCACTGGCCTGGCGAATCGCCGGCAGCTCGACGCCGATCTCGAGCTCGAGGTGGAGCGATCTGCTCGCTACCACCGCCCGCTCACCTTCTTGATGCTCGACATCGACCATTTCAAGGCGGTGAATGACTCATTCGGACACGCCCTTGGCGACGCCGTGTTGCGCGAGGTCGCGGACGTTCTCCGGCACCACATGCGCGCCGGCGACACGGCGTACCGGTATGGCGGTGAGGAGTTTGCCGTGCTGACCCGGGAGACCGACGAGGCGGGTGGCGCCGCGGTTGCTGAGCGTCTTCGGCGCGCGATCCAGGATCATTACGCCGCCGCTGACGCCGGCGACATCGCGGTCACGATCTCCGTCGGTCTGGCCTCGATCAGTGCCGACACCGAGTCCGCCGAGGTGCTGGTCGCGGCGGCCGATGCGGCGCTCTACGAGGCGAAGCGGGCCGGTCGCAACTGCGTCCGGATCGGCAATCTGGCCGACCTCGCACCCGTCATCCCGGCACAGGCCTGCGCCGCCGGTTAGCAATCTCGTTTGGCCCGCTGCGTTAACATCTCCTCATGGCGATGACTGCTGGCTTGCTCCTTCTCGGGCCGCGCTGACCACGAACGACGTCAGCGCGGCGGGCCCTCCCATTTCGTGAGGGCCTTTCTGCTGTCCGGGCACTGACGAACCGAGAGCGAGAGATCACCATGAGCGAGCCGACCGAGGCGCCGGGCTACGACCCGCTGGGCATCGTCGACAAGTGGTTACCGGTGTGGGACGACCTGCGCGTCTTCGAGCCGATCGACGACGGCTCGCGGCCGCGCGCCTACGTCGTCGACATGTTCTCCTATCCGAGCGGCGACCTGCACATGGGTCACGCCGAGGCATTCAGCATCGGCGATGCCGTCGCGCGCTTCGCGCGGGCCAAGGGCAATGACGTCCTGCATCCCATCGGGTGGGACAGCTTCGGCCTGCCGGCGGAGAATGCAGCGTTGTCACGCGGCATGGATCCGCGCGACTGGACCTACGCCAACATCGAGGTCCAGGCCGAGTCGTACAAGCGAATGGGCATGTCGTTCGACTGGCGGACGCGGCTGCACACCTCGGATCCCGAGTACTACCGCTGGACGCAGTGGCTCTTTCTGAAGCTGTACGAGCAGGGGTTGGCCTATCGCAAGGCGGCGCCGGTCAACTGGTGCCCGAAGGACATGACCGTCCTGGCCAACGAGCAAGTGATCCAGGGCAAGTGCGAGCGCTGCGGCACCGAGGTCACCAAGCGCAATCTGACGCAGTGGTTCTTCAAGATCACGGACTATGCCGAGCGGTTGCTGGACGACATGGCGGAGCTGGAGAGCGCCTGGCCCGCGCCCGTGCTGACCATGCAGCGCAACTGGATCGGGCGCTCGGAAGGCGCGCACGTGGACTTCACGATCGTCGGTCGTGACGAGCCGGTGCGCGTGTTCACCACTCGGCCCGACACGTTGTTCGGGGCGACCTTCTTCGTCGTCGCGGCCGACTCGGCGCTGGCCGACGAGCTGTGCGCGCCGGAGCAACGTGAAGCGTTCGCGTCGTACCTCGAACAGGTACGGCGATCTACCGAGATCGAGCGGCTGTCCGAGGGTCGCGACAAGACCGGTGTCCCGTTGGGCCGGGTGGCGATCAATCCCGTCAATGGCAAAGAGATCCCGGTCTGGGCGGCTGACTACGTGCTGGCGGACTACGGAACCGGCGCGATCATGGCGGTGCCGGCCCACGATCAACGGGACCTGGACTTCGCCCGTGCTTTTGACCTGCCGGTGCGGGTCGTCGTCGAGACCGATGGGTCGGATCCGGGGGAGACCGGAGTGGCGACGCCGGGCGAAGGCACGATCGTCAACAGCGGAAAGTACGACGGCATGACGAAGGCCGACGCGATCCCTGCGATCGCCGCTGACCTGCAGGCTGCAGGCAAGGGCGAGTCGGCGATCACCTACCGTCTGCGGGACTGGCTGTTGTCGCGGCAGCGGTACTGGGGCTGCCCGATCCCGATCGTCCACTGTTCGGCCTGCGGCGAGGTCGCGGTCCCCGAGGACCAGCTGCCGGTCGAGCTGCCGACCGAGGGATACGAACTGCGGCCGACCAGCGGTGAGTCGCCGTTGTCGTCCGCGGCCGACTGGGCGTCGGTGGACTGTCCGAGCTGCGGCGGACCGGCGATGCGGGACACCGACACCATGGACACGTTCGTGGACTCGTCCTGGTACTACCTGAGGTATCCGTCCAACCACAACAGCGAGGTCGCCTTCGACCCGGAGGTGACCAAGAACTGGCTGCCCGTCGACGAGTATGTCGGTGGCGTCGAGCACGCGATCCTTCACCTGCTGTACTCGCGCTTCTTCACCAAGGCGCTGTACGACATGGGCATGCTGACCTTCACGGAGCCGTTCCTGCGGCTGACCAACCAGGGCCAGGTCATCATGGACGGCTCGGCGATGTCGAAGTCCAAGGGCAATCTGGTCAACCTGCAGGAGGAGCTGGCCAAGTACGGGCCGGACGCGGTCCGCGTCACCATGCTGTTCGCCGGGCCGCCCGAGGACGACATCGACTGGGCCGACGTCTCTCCGACCGGGTCGGTCAAGTGGTTGGCGCGAGTGTGGCGAGTCGCCGCCGACGTCGCCCATGCCGGACTGGGTTCGGATCCGGAGTCTGGTGATCCCGAGCTGCGGGCGAGCGTGCACAAGCTGATCGCGGATGCCACCCAGCAGGCCGAGAGCAAGCGGTTCAACGTCGCGATCGCGCGCCTGATGGAGCTGACGTCGCTGCTGCGCAAGGCTGTCGACGGCGGCGCGTTGAACTCCGACGCAGGTGCCGCAGCGGTCCGCGAGGGGGCGGATGCCCTGGCCATGATGCTGTCGGTCTTCGCGCCGTTCACCGCCGAGGAGGCTTGGTCGCTGCTGGGTCATGAGCCGTCGGTTGTCTTTGCCGGCTGGCCGGCGTACGACGCGGCGTTGCTGGTGGAGTCCGTCGTCACATGTGTCGTGCAAGTGCAGGGCAAGGTGCGCGACCGGCTCGAGGTCGCCGCTGACATCGGCGAGGACGAGCTGCGTGAACTTGCGCTGGCCGCGCCCGGGGTCGTGCGTGCACTGGATGGCCGTGAGGTGCGAACCGTGATCGTGCGCGCGCCGAAGCTCGTGAACGTCGTCCCGACCTGACCTGACTGAGCGACGTTCCACAGGGCGGCCCTGGCCGGTCACCCGTCCACACATCCGGTGCAGGCGTCGACCCACGATCGACCATGGGCTGTCGTGGTCGGATGGCGCGAGCAGACGATGACGCAGAGCCGATTGATCCGGCCGCGCGACTGGCAGGCATCGGTGGCCGGCGCAGCGGGGGGTGGGTGCCCGAACAGGGCGTGCCGGTGGTCGAGGTTCGACCCGCGGAGCGGGAGGGAGACACCCGGGCGCCGCTGCGGGCGCCGGCCCGAGACAGCACAGTACGACTGTGGGTGCTCGACCGAGCGCCGTTGTGGTCTCACGACCTCATCGGGCGGGTGACAGGGGGCTCGCTGGTCACCGCCGGGATCGTGCTGACGGCGGTGGCCGTGGTCGCTGGCGTGCTGAGCCAGCGCCACGCCGGCTCGGCGTATCCGACGTACTCCGGCGGGTCGAGCCAGTCCGCGCCGACGACCTACCCGTCCGCGATGCCGACGGCGTTCGATGCGGCCGCGACCACCTCGATCGTGGTCGATGTCGGGGGCCGCGTCCGGCACCCCGGTCTGGTGACCCTGCCACCGGGCGCGCGGGTTGCCGATGCGCTCGCGGCTGCCGGCGGGCCGCTCCGGCATCGTGAGATCGCGACACTCGATCTCGCTGCGCACGTGGCCGACGGGCAGCTGCTCCTCATCGGAAAGTCGGACAGCTCACCGACCGGAGCGGCACCGACGACGCCGAGCAGCGCGGCGCCGGTCAGCCTCAACACCGCGACCCTCGAGAACCTCGAGACCCTGCCCGGCGTTGGCCCCGTGACCGCGCAGAAGATCCTCGACTGGCGGACCGCACACAGTGGGTTCACCTCGATCGAACAGCTCCAGCAGGTGTCCGGTATCGGCCCGGCGACGTACGCCGAGCTGTCGCCGCTGGTCACGCCATGAGCTGTCCGGGTGAACCAGATGCGCGGTCGGCGCGCCGGTGCCAGAATCGAGACATGTCCACGGTGTCGCCGCTGCCGTTCCAGGGCGGCGTGTTCCGGGACACCCGTGACGAGAACCGGTGGCTGCGCGTGTCCTGGCACGAGGAACGGCGGATGTTCGTCGTCAGCATCTGGCACGTCGACGAATGCGTTGCCGCGTTCCAGCTCGGGACCGATGACGTGCCGGGCGTCGTCCAGGCCTTCCTGGCCGCGATCCCGACGAACTGAACTCGGCGTCCACACCGGACCACCCACCGGCCTGGTTCCACAGGCCCGACGTTGCGGACGGGCGACCGCAGCACCGGCGCCTAGCGTCGCGGCCGTGCCGTCATCGAATCCTGCCGCCCGACATCGCCTGACCGGGCCAGCGATCGGTGCGTGGCTCGCGACAGCGGTCGGGACGCTGCTTCGCCCACGGGACGACGTCCTCGTGGTGGCGATCGGTGCTGCGGCCGCTGTGCTGGCGCTTCGCCGGTCACCGATCGTCGCGGGATGCGCAGTCGGCGCCGTGCTCGGCGCCGCCGTCGCCGGCTGGCATGTGTGGGGGTTGCATCGAGGGCCGGTCGCGGCGCTCGCGGCGCACCGCGCCGAGGTCGATGTGATCGGCCGCCTGGTCCGCGATCCGGTAACGACGACTACCGACTCCGGCGGGTCCCTCACGCTGGTCGACCTCACGGTGATCTCCGTGCTGCGCGATGGTTGGCGGCCGACCCACGCGCCGGTGCTCGTGCTCTCCTACGGCACCGGGTGGGCCGGGTTGCTGCCCGGGCAACGCGTCGAGATCACCGGCAGGCTCGCGCCGCCACGCCGAGGCGACGATGTCGCCGCGGTTCTGGACGCGCGAGCGCCGCCGTACGCCATGGGTCGACCGCCATGGTGGCAGCGCGCCGCAGGGCGGGTTCGTGGCGGCCTCCGGGACGCAGCCGGTTCGCTACCGCCGGATGAGCGCGGCCTGCTGCCCGGTCTGGTCGATGGCGATGTCGCGGCCGAGCCGCCGCCGCTGACCGCTGACATGCGGCTGACCGGGCTCACCCACCTCCAAGCCGTGTCGGGCGAGAACGTCAGTGTCGTGCTGGGAGTCGTCCTTGCGCTCGCGCGATCGCTCGGGATGCGTCGACGCGGCCGGGTCGTGCTGTCCGCGCTGGCCTTGCTGGCGTTCGTCGTCCTGGCTCGTCCCTCACCCAGCGTCCTGCGGGCGGCGGTCATGGGCGGTGTCAGCTTGCTCGGTCTGGCGGCTGGACGTCGGATCGGTGCCGTACCGGCGATCGGGTTCGCGGTGATCGTCCTCGTGCTGACCAATCCGTTCCTCGGACGGTCGGTCGGCTTCGTGCTCTCGGTGTGCGCAACATCAGCCATCGTGCTGGTTGCACCGAGGTGGACCGACCGGCTGGCGACCTCGATGCCTCGCCCGCTGGCCACCGCGATCGCGGTGCCCGCGGCGGCCCAGCTGGCGTGCACCCCGGTGCTCGTGCTGGTGTTCGGGCAGCTGACGCCGTACGCAGTTCTCGCCAATCTCCTGGCTGCGCCAGCCGTCGTGCCCGCGACGGTCATCGGTGTGTGTTGCGCGGGCGCCGCGATGTTGTGGCACCCGGGTGCCGTGTCGCTTGCGTGGGTGGCGGCCGGTCCGACGTGGGTGATCGCGCAGGTCGCCCACCTCTTGGCGGCACTGCCGGGCGCTGGGCTACGTGCCCCGACCGGACCGCTCGCGCTGTGCGCGTATGCGGCTATCGCGGCCGGGCTCATCTGCCGTCGAGCGATCGCGCAACCTCCCGCCACCTCGCGTGCCCATAACGACCGTGGGCGTGGCGACACCAGCCGCTGAACGGATGACTCAGTCCATGGGGGATTGAAGACGCTCTTGAGCCTGTTGCTAAATACCGGCGCGGCTAGCGGGTTCCGTTGGGTGGTGGCGGGAGACTTCGTTGGTGGCGAAGGACTTTCACTATCCGCAGCGTGATCAGGTGTTCTTGCTGCCCCCGGATATGCGGGAGTGGTTGCCGCCGGACCATCTGGCGTTTCTGACGATCCGGGTGATCGGCAAGCTGGACCTGGCAGCGTTCCGGTCCCG
>JAFAZI010000089.1 GCA_019239875.1 Frankiaceae bacterium | reverse complement strand
TCGGGCCGGACGCACCGGTGGGCCATGCGCCTCTTGAATCACGCACCGGTGGGCCATGCGCCTCCCAAAGCCTGCAGTGATGGGCCATGCGCTCCAGAAGCCCGACGACCATGCCTCGCTGGTCGCTCTCGGGTAGGCCGGCTCGGCCTCGCGGCGCCCCCCGTCGCCGCGAAGCCGCCCCCTAGTCAGCCGCGGCTTGCTCCGGCGTCATGTCGATCGTGGTCTTCGGCCCGGTGAACCAGTTCTTCACGGACACGTGCCACCAGATCCAGAGAACGAGAAGCGCCACCGGCACGACGATGATCGTGTAGTTGACGTACTTCATCGCGAAGCCGTCCTTCCACGGCACGCCGCCGATGGATGTCGGCAACAGCGCGATGATCGACGTGATCACAATCTCGGCGACGGCGATCGGCGCCATCCATTTGTACTTCGACCCGATGGTCCAGTTGCCAGGCTTGAAGTTGTCACCCGCCCGCCAGCGGAGGTAGATCGGGATCGCGAAGGCGAGGTAGAGGCCGACGACGCCGATCGACACCACGGCGAAGAATGCCACCGGCACCGGCGCGCCGCCGATGTCGACCTTGATCAGCGCCGGCGCCGTCAGGATCAAGGCAATGACGACGGTCAGCAGGACGCTGTAAACCGGCACCCGGTTGGCGTTCAGCGTCCGCCAGTACCTGTGACCTGGCACCGCACCGTCACGGCTGAACGCGAACAGCATCCGGGTGCAGCTGGTCATGCATGCAACCGTGCAGAAGAACTGGCCGGCTGCGGAGATGGCCAGCACGAGAGCGTGCCAGTTGGTGGTCAGCGCCTGGCCGAAGATCGCGTCGACTGCGCCGCCCTTGGTGGTGACACCGTCGACGTTCTGCACCGCAAGGAGGAAGCAGATCAGCAGGATCCAGCCACCGATCGCGGAGTAGAAGATCGACCGCCAGATGCCCTTCGCCGCGCCATCGGCAGCGTCCTTCGTCTCCTCCGACAAGTGCGCCGACGCGTCGTACCCGGTGATCGTGTATTGCGTGAGGATCGCGGCGAGCGGCAGGACGTAAAGGAAGAACCCGGCGCCGCCCGTGTGTCCGCCGAAGAACCCAGTGTTGTTCACCTTGGTGGTGGCAATGGTGTGAAAGCTCGAGTGGTGGTCGGGAACGAGCAGCAGGATCAGTACGACGGCGGTCGCGCCGGCGACGTGCCACCACACCGAGACGTTGTTGATCACCGCGAGCAGGTGACTGGAGAAGATGTTCGCCAGCGCGGCCAGCACGAGCACGCCGAGGAAGAGCAGGAAAACACGCGTGAGCGAGTAGTGGCTCGCCCAGCTCGTGCTCCAGGTGTCGAGGGTCAGGTCCAGGAAGGTCGCGCAGCCGTAGGCGACGGAGGCGCAGATGGCGAGCAGCCCGATGAGGTTGAGCCAGCCCGTGTAGAAGCCGGCCTTTGCGCCGCCGAGCTTCGAGGCCCACCAGTAGATGCCGCCCGATGTCGGGAACGCGGAGACCAGCTCGGACATGCAGAAGCCGATGACGAGGATGAAGACCGACACCAGCGGCCATCCCCAGAAGATCGCCATCGGGCCACCGTTGTTCCAGCCCACCGCGAACGTCGTGAAGCAGCCCGCCAGGATCGAGATGATCGAGAACGAGATCGCGAAGTTCGAGAAGCCGGACCAGGTGCGATTCAGCTCCTGCTTGTAGCCGAGCTCAGCCAGGCGCTGTTCATCGGCGTTGAGATTCGTGTCGCTCGCCACAGACCTCTCCTACTCGTTCACGGTTGTTGGACGTCACTGATCAGCTGCGAAAGATTGCGGTCGCGGAGTCCTTCGACCGCACGCTCGTACTTCTCCATGCCCCACGCCCAGAAGTCGAAGTCGAGGTCGCTGGTGGCGTCCTGGATCGCCGCCCACAGCGTCCAGCCGTAGTTAGACATCAACGCGAAGAGCTTGGCGCGCGCGACCTTCCCTGCCGTCGCCTCGCCGTAGTAGGCCTCGACCAGCTCCGCCAGCCGTTCGTCGGACAGGTGTGACTCGCTGGCAATGTTGCCGAGCTCGAAGCACGGGTCGCCATTCCCGGCGTACTCGTAGTCGATGAAGAACAGCCGATCGCCGCTGCGCATGATGTTGGCCGCGAGCAGGTCGTTGTGGCACGGCACGGTGTGCGTGCGTTGCACCGCCATTGCCTCGCGAATCATCGCGACCTGTGGCGTGAGCTCGAGGTACGACGGCGGCACGCGGTAGCCACGGCCGAGCACGAGGTCCAGGTAGCGCTGCTGCAGATCGAACATGTCGAAGTCGCCGGCGAACCGCGGGCCGGCGTGCAGTCGGCGACACGTCGCCGCAACCAGGCGCAGCGTTGCGCTGTCGTCGAGGTCGCGCTCGGTGAAGGTGTCGCCGTCGATCCAGTCGATGACCAGCGCACCGAGCTCGGGCGCGTAGAGCACTACCGCCGGCGCCACGCCAGCAGTGGCCGCCGACGTCGAGTTGCGGAACTCCGCGTCACGGTCGATCGCCAGCAGGGCGGTCTGCGGGGAGGAAAGCCGCACCACGACCTGGCGACCGCCGCTCGTCACCACATGGAAGTTGCGATTGGTCAGCCCGCCCGGCAGTTGAGTGGCGGTCCAGCGCTCACCGGCCATCCCCGGCACCCGCGCGATGACATCGGAGAGCCGCGACATGTCGTCCTCGGGCTCCGCACTCGAGGAGCGCGACGGCTTCGCCAGCGTGCGCACTGCAGCCACGGCGTCCCCTCCGCGCCCCGCTCCAGCGCTCCGATTGGGCTAATCGGTGCGGGCTGGGCAAGTTGGGTCGGATGCTAGGGCCTACTCGTCGGAAGGTCTAGTACTCAAACCTTTTAACTTGTGGGCCGAAGTTGCATAGTGGCGCGATGAAGGCCACCCGGGACGTGCCCATGGCGGCGCGAGTGGTCGTCGTCGGCGGTGGGGTCGGCGGTGCGAGCGTCGCCTATCACCTCGCCGAGCTCGGTGAGTCCGATGTCGTGGTCCTCGAACGTGACGAGCTGACGAGCGGCTCAACGTTCCACTCCGCCGGCCTGGTCGGCCAGCTCCGCGCCGACCCGACACTCACCCGGATGAACATGTACTCGGTGGAGCTCTACCGCAAGCTCCAGACCACCGATCAGCCCTGCGGCTGGACCGAGAGCGGCGGCATCAAGCTCGCCTCCAGCGACGAGCGCCTGCACGAGATCCGCCGGCAGATCTCGTGGGCGAAAACCTACGACCTGCCGCTGCATGAGATCTCGGTCGCGGAGGCGGTCGAACAATTCCCGTTGATCGATCCGGCCGGCCTCGTGGGTGCGGCGTACCTCGAGTCCGACGGCTACCTCGACCCTTCGCAGCTCTGCTACTCACTGGCGGCCGTGGCCCGTGCGGGCGGCGTGCGCTTCCTCACCAAGACCCGGGTGACGGACATCGAGGTCACCCGCGGGCATGTGACGGCAGTCATCACCGACGCCGGCCGGATCGACTGCGAGGTCGTCGTGAACTGTGGCGGGATGTTCGCGGCGGAGATCGGGCGTATGGCCGGCGTCCGGGTCCCGGTCGTGCCGATGTCACACCAGTACCTCGTCACGGAGGCCTTCCTCGAGCGGCGCGACAGTCCACTGCCGACACTGCGTGATCCGGACCTGCTCGTCTACTGGCGGCAGGAGGTCGACGGCCTGGTCATGGGTGGCTACGAACGCGACCCGGCTCCCTTCACCGCGACGCCGACGTCGTACGACGCATTGCCGGCGGATTTCAATGGTCAGCTCCTCAAGGAGGACTGGCCGCGGTTCGAGGAGATCGCCGCCAACTCGCAACGCCGCATGCCCGTCATGGGTGACGTCGGCGTTCGACAGATCATCAACGGTCCCGAAGCGTTCACCCCGGACAACGAGTTCTGCCTCGGCGAGACCGAGGTCGCGGGGTTCTTCGTGGCCGCGGGCTTCTGCGCCCACGGAATCGCGGGGGCCGGTGGCATCGGCAAGGTGATGGCCGAATGGATCCTCGAAGGGGAACCGAGCTACGACCTGTGGCACATGGACATCAACCGGTTCGGGCGGCAGTGGCGCTCGCCGGGTTTCACCCTCGCCCGCACCGTCGAGAGCTATCAGCGCTACTACGACATCCCGTACCCCGGCCTGCAGCGCCTCGCCGGCCGACCGCTGCGCACGTCGCCGGCGTACGGATGGCACGCCGCGCATGAGGCCGAGTTCGCCGAGAAGGCAGGGTGGGAGCGCGTCGACTACTACCGGTCGAACGCCGCCGCCGGCAGCGAGGCGATGCGCCCCTCAGGGTGGGCCGGGAGGTACTGGTCGCCGGCGATCGCTGCGGAGCACCTCGCGACCCGCACGACCGCGGGCCTGTTCGACGAGACCTCCTTCGCGAAGCTCGAGGTCAGCGGGCCGGACGCGCCGCAGTTCCTCGACTGGGTGTGCGACAACCACGTCACCCGCGGCATCGGCGAGGTCACCTACACCCAGGCGCTCAACCGTCGCGGTGGCATCGAGGCGGACTTCACCGTTACGCGTACCGGCGACGAGACCTTCC
>JAFAZI010000030.1 GCA_019239875.1 Frankiaceae bacterium | reverse complement strand
AGCCGGTGTAGTTGCGCGCCGCCCATGAAGCCGTCTTCGGGCCAAAGCCAGGCAAGCCCAGAAGCCAGTCACGAAGAACAGGCCCATCCGCCGAGCAAGGTGCGTGGCGAAGGGCAGCGGTCAGCACGGCCAAGCGATCGGCCCGCTGCGCGGCAAACCGGTAGCGCACCTTGCGACCGTCGGGCAAGTCGAGTGGCATTCGCAGCGCGGCGCAAAACTCATCAACGCTAGGACTCGCGACCTCACTCAACAGTCCTAGATCTTTGAGGTGCGCGAACGCAGCTACCGTCACCGGTCCTGTCACACCATGACCACCGAGCAAACATGCGGCGGCCTCCTCCAGCAGCGTCGTCCCAAGGCGATGTGACTTGGGATGCCTCAACCTGGCCGTCTGATAGATCCAAAATGCGGCGGATCCCAGGTCCTCCGGCCGCAGCCACGGGACGTGCCGACATTCGCTTGGCAGGCGCACAGCGAAGCACCCTCCGCCGAGGCTCATCGCGTCGCCGGCTTCGTCACGCGAGCTCGCGACCTCGGGCGAACGAGATCATCGAGCGTGGCATCGATCGCGGCCGCGACGTCCACCACCAAGAAGACCGACGGGCCCGCAACATGACCCTGCTCAACCTTGCGAAGTGCCTCGACGCTGATGCCCGCAGTCCGCGCGACGTGCTCTTGACTTAAGGCCCCCCGCCGCCGCGCGAGGCGTCTTCCTAAATCGGCTCCGCGCCGACGCTCCTGGTCTGTTGTTCGCTTTCGTGGCATATTTTTATACTAGTATTAGAACACTACCCAGTGCGAGGCACCTCACTGTCGTCAGCACAACGGTCTTGCGAGGCCGGCACCACACACTCGGAAAGCTGCCCCTCCGCTCGGTGGTGGGCAGCTCGATGGTGAGTTGGCGCCAGGCGCTACGGAGCTGCTAAGCGACCATGCTTTGCGAACGTGTCGTCGCCGTCGGCTGCCAGCGGTATGGAGGAACACTGCGCCGGCACCTGCCCGCGCATCGCGCGTCTTCACGCCTGCGATGTTGCTCGCGGCTTACGGCGACACCTCTACCGTCCAGTGGTGCACCTACCGGCGTAGCCCGACTGGCTAACCCGCGGGGCCGAGAGCGGGGACACCTCGGGGGGGCCAACCTGGTCGCCCGGGGCGACTCCCATGTGCGACCTTCAGAATTTGTCGAGCTGCAGAACGCTTTCTCAGATGGCCCGCCAGAACTCGACGAATTTATCAGGACACTCCGCCACATTCGAACCCGTCGATCGATCACCGTCGACCGCCGGCCTGTTACCCAATTGCTCAGCGGGACGATGTTCATAGCCGCGGTGGCCGCTACGGTCATACCTGTGGCGACTTCGCACAGTAAACGCCGCCGACTGGTCCTCTTCGTGGGCTTGGCCGGGTTAGCTGCGGTACTTCTGAGCCTTGGTGTCGTGCTACACCAAGAACGAGTCGGAATGACGACCGACCCATTAGTCGTCATCTCAGCGTTCACTGGCCTGATCGCATTGACCGTCGCTGCCTGGCAACTGATTCTCCTAGTACCGCCGCCACCAGCAGCTTTTCTGAACGCGGTTGAGCAACTCGACAACGCTGCCGCAAAGCTCGCAGAAAACGTTGTCGCGCAATGGGAGCGAGAGGCGCGCCAAAGGTCCTTGAGAACTCCGTCACCACTTCAGGTTCCGTGGGCGACCACGCAGCGCCCAGTCGCGGTTCCGGCCAAGGACCTGATGCGTAGAGGCAGGACCACGATCTCAAGGCAGACTGGCCGTCTCAACGACGCGCTCAGCCTCTTCGATCATCGCACCGATAACCAACTCGTCATCCTGGGTGATCCGGGCGCGGGAAAGAGCGTGCTGGCGATTCTATTTACGCTCGGTCTCTTGAACCGCCGACTGGCCGCCGATCCGGTACCCGTACTTCTTCCAGCCCTGTCTTGGGACCCAGCCTCGATCAACCTCGAGGATTGGATTGCCTACCGGTTGGGGATCGACTACCCGGTTCTTCGAGACGTCACATTGTTTGGAGCAAACGCGCCGGAGCGGCTTGTCGTCGAGGGCAGAATCGTTGCAGTCCTGGACGGGCTCGACGAGATGCCGATCGAGGCCCGTCCCCTAGCCATCGCCGAGATTAGTCGTGGGTGGACAGAAAGACCGCTGATCGTGACTTGTCGCACTGCCGAGTTCGAGCGCGCGGTGGAGCAGGGTGGCCCCGTTGCTAGCGCGACGGTCATCGAGCTTGAGCCGATCCCTGTCGCCGAATCAGTGGCGTACTTGCGCGATGGCGAGGATACGACCAGACGGAAACGGTGGAGTGGCGTAGCCATAGCGCTTCAGGGGGGCCGCGACCTTCCGCTTGTCGAGGCATTAGCAACCCCTCTCATGGTTAGTCTCGCGAAGGTTGTTTATCGTGACCACGACCCAAATGAGATTCTCGACCGAATAGCACTTCCCGATTCGGAGGCGATTGAAGATCGCCTTCTTGATGCTTTTCTGCCAATTGCATATGGCTCCCACATATCGATGGCGCTGACCACTGTCGCTGCCACGAGATCACGGCGTACGTGGAACGAGACTGATGCGCGCCGGTGGCTAACGTTTCTAGCTCGCGACCTTAACTCCCGCAAGACGCGGGATATTGCCTGGTGGGAATTCTACCGAAGTGTGCCATCAAAAGCGGGGCGAATTGCGTTTGTAGTTCATATCGCGTTGCTGGGAGGAATTCTCGCAGGGAGTCTGACCGCTGTGGATGGACTCTCCGCGCCTGTCGGGGTATTGGTCAGTCTTGCCGTCGCCGCTACGACCGGTCTCACTGCAGGCATGCCTGCATACTTCGGCTCGATCCCTGACCTGCCAGTTCACTTTGGAGTGCATCTAGGCCTCGGCGGTTACTCGGGCACGAGGAATGAGGCTCTGCGATTCTTCCTCGCGGGCGCCATTGCACCTGCGATCGGCGTCGGATCACTGACGTGGTTCTCGTCCGACGTCTTCTGGGGCATTCTCGCCGGCGGCATCTGCGGGGTTGTCGGCTCGCTCGTCATCGGCACTGTCCGCTGGAGCCGACGGATCGCCTGGACGACCGCGCCAACACCAGGTGCCGTGCTCCAGGCGGATCGGCGGACAACGGTAATCCACTGGGTAGGCGCCGGCATTCCGCTCGGTGGCGCTGTTGGGCTTATCTTCCTTCAGCAACACGGCATAGCCGTGGCGTTGCTGGTGGCTCTCTTGACCGCCGTGCCTTCGGGATGGGCCGTGAGTTCCGGCACCGCGTACGCGTGGTTTGTGATGACACGACTTTGGCTTGGCCTCCGCGGTCGGCTGCCTTTGCGCGCTATGGCCTTCCTTGACGACGCGCACAGACGTGGAGTCCTGCGCCAGTTCGGGGCCGTCTATCAGTTTCGTCACGGCCGGTTACAAGATCATCTGGCCGAAGAATCACGGCCCACACCACGCGCCAGCGCGACGCAATCTTGAGGTAGCGAGCGACCGAGCGCGAGGAAACGAGAGACTGAAGTCCGACAAATCAATCACCGAGCGAGAAGGTATCGAGACAGTCGCGCGAGACGACTACCTGCTCCGCCTTGGTGAGATCTTCGCGAGCTCGTTAAGTGCCTCCTCCTCCTCCATCTGCTCAGGCGGGGACTTCATTAGGTAGGCGCACGCAGCCTTCAAAGGACCGCCGCGGCCCTCGTCCATGGCAACTTTGGAATACCTAATCGCATCAATAACCACACCGGCGGAATTTGGTGAATCCCAGACGTCTAGTTTGATATCCAGACTCACCGGCGCCGAGCCGAAAGTCAGGCCCTCGAATCGTATGTACGCACTCTTCCTATCGCCTAGCCCGGGAACATAACCCACAGAGGCCGCCATCGGGGCTAGTTCGGAATCGACTGGAACAATGCTCTCGATAGCGCGGACCTTCGACCGTTCCTTGGCCAATCCGCGTGCAGGCTCACTCATGTTGAGAAAGTCACCGTTTCCGCCCACATTCAGCTGATAACTATTCGTGAGTCGGATCCCTCTGTCTCGGAATAGCCTCAGGAGGGCACGATGCAACACGGTTGCACCCATCTGACTCTTGACGTCGTCGCCGACAAGCGGCAGACCGGCCCTTAAGAATCGCTCAGTCCAGATTTCTGAGGTCGCGACAGGCGTCGGCATACAGTTGACGAGCGCGCACCCAGCCTTGACTGCCGCATCCGCGTAAAATTCGGTCGCCTCATCGCTGCCCACGGGAAGATAGCTAACGACAACCTCAGCCTGAGCCTGAATTAGTGCTTCGACAACGTCGATCGGTGGTTGCGGAGATTCCTCGAGCGCCGATGCGCTCGCTCCGCTAATACCATCCATCGTTGGTCCACGGAGAACCGTCACGTCGAGCGCCGGAACAGGTGCGATCGCGATCGTCTCGTTTGGCCGTGCACGTATCGCTTGAGAAAGATCTGCGCCAACCTTTGGGGTAGTGATATCGAAGGCCGCGACAAAATTCAGATTCTCGACCCCGTAATCCCCGATTGTCGGCAATCTAACGCCGGTCATCTCGGTCGACCCCGTGTTGAGCTGCTGAAGCGAAACACCTTCTACAAGCGAGCACGCGCAGTTACCGATGCCGACGAGCGCGACGTTCACAGGCTCCATGTTGGTTCGCCTCTCGAAGACGGTTGGCAGCAGGGCAGTGGGTGGCACGACTCGCGGCGGGTCTTGACGCTATCCGCTGTCTGGTAGGAGATTTCCATGCGGATGCCCCCGTTGCAAAGCCAGTCGTCGTTCCTCTGGTGTGGTCGCCGCAGCCAACAATTCATAGCCAATACGCAGCGTCTCAAGCACCGACTCGCACGGGATCCCGCTGAGAAGCTCGTCGACTGTGTATGCGCACGGGACGACGTGACTCGCCACGCGAGGCAGTTCCTGATGGCGCGCGCTCGTGACGAGGACCGTTGGACAGACGGATCGACCAAGAAGGTCGTAGATCTGCTCCGATCGCCCGCTCCAAGTGACGGCGACCAGTAGATCGTTCGGGCGTAACGTACTGAGCTCGCCATGTAACAAGTCTTCTGCATGAATGAAGTTGGCCACTAGGCCAGCGGTCGCGCCGGTCGCGGCAAGAAGTTGCGCTGCATAACCCGACTTGCCGACACCGGTCCAGATGGAACGACGTTCGCGCATAAGTGATCCGACCACCTCGAACGTGTCCAAGCGACACCTTCCCAATGTGCAAAGCAACCTTAAGCTCCGTGCGGCATTCCAGTCTTGGCAAAAGAGTCGGTGCGCGCTAGGTCGACCCGGCCAATACCGTCACAGTTTGCCGCACGGAGCACGTCCAGGACACGGAGGTCGTCGCGCTCTCGCAGGTAGAGCGCAGGCGAGACCATGTTCGGGCCCCTCGGGGCTCTAGTGGCGGTGATCGCGCGCCTACTTGCGTATTCTTCGCAGCGAGGCCGGCCCGCGGGCGCCGCGTCAATTAGTCCGAACGAGAGTTGAGATCGATGTGTAGTCGGACGTCTCATGCTTGACGCACTGAAGCCGGCCGTTACCCGCCCGCTGATGCCAGCCACTAGGCTTCTCGCCCGAACCCACCTAAGCGCAACAACTCTTACGGTCCTAGGCAACGTAGGCGTTTCAGCTGCAGCTCTAACGTTGTTCCCGCTAAATGAGCTCCTCGTCGGAGCCATTGTCTGCGGCCTTTTTGCGATGATCGACTTACTCGATGGCCCACTTGCCCGCCTGAAAGATGAGGTTAGTCTCTTTGGTGCGTTCCTAGATCCCACGCTCGATCGAGTTGCGGACGCCGCCATCTTTGGTGGGCTCGCGATTCGATCCATCTCGAGCAATAGCCAGCCATCCACTGCAGTGCTGGCCCTAGCTTGCATGGCATCGAGCAGCGTTATCTCGTTTGCCAAGGCGAGGGCTGAGGCGTTGGGCCTCAAGTCGCAGGAAGGTCTCGCCGGGCGCGGCGAGCGGCTGATCTTGGTCCTTGCTGCGGCAGGAACAGACGGGATGGGAGTTCCGCATGCCCTGTTCATAGGTTTGACACTCTTGACGGCCGCGAACTTCGTTACGATCGTTCAGCGGATTGCTGCGACGTGTAAGGCCGCCAGAGACATTGAAATTCCGTGAAAGGCCCTAACAGGATTGATACGAAAGGCTCTTGGAACAACTTAGCGGTCAAAAAATCAAGGGATGCCGAGCTCGCCTCCATTTCACGACTTAGCGCCCACCTGCCTCTTTCGCACAGAGGTACCACGTGTCCTTCCAGTTCGGACTGTATCTCGGGCCCGAAACGCTCTTACAAACGCCAAAGCCAGCCTGCGCGGTCACAGTAATCATCTTTTGAGGTTTCATCCAGTTCATCGGCATCGCCTCCGGGAAGCCGGCGATGTAACGCTGGGCAGCGTTCATGAATGATGTAGGTAGAGCCTTGAAGGCGATTCCTGGTAAGGTCCAGCGTGGTTCTTCAGGATATTGAAAGATCAGCAACCCCCCGTCCGCGAGCAACCGTGCAAACTCTTCGAATGTCGTTACGAGTGCAGTCTTCGGAAAATGCTGCAGCACGAAAGTGCTGTAAATCAGGTCAACAGAACCACTCTCGATGTCGCGCGTTGATTGGGCGAACGAGATTCGCTCCGATGCGTAATTCTTCCGGGCGGAATCGAGCATTGACGGACTTATGTCGACGCCCACGACCCTGTCGAATGATTGTGCCAGCGCCCCGGTGAGTCGGCCGGGCCCGCAGCCGAAATCAAGGGCGAGCGCTCGAGACGGTGGGTAGAGATCGAACGCTTTGGCTGAGTCCAACGCCCAAACAACTTCTCTTTGTCCTGTCGCTAAGAACTCGTTAAGCTTCCACGCCATCCGCCGCTTGCCGCTCGTCAGGGACGTCCAGTACGGATCCTCCCGGGCGAGCATCTCCCACTGACGGCCCCGCTGAGCATCATCGCCTGATGTCATGAGTACCAATCTGCGGGGAGCTGACGGACGGTTTGGTCAAACTGTGGGCCTGAGGGATCTCCCATACTCCTCCGTACAACCAACTGGATGCCGGGACCTCGTAGGCAGACGGCTTGTCGGTGCAGCCCTGCCCTGAGTCCCGGCCAACAATCGCGGTGATCACCTGGAGGCTATTCATTGCAATGATCATTGTCTCAGAATCGCTTCAAATCGCAAACGCGCATACATGTCCCGGCGGAGCCACCGCCATGGCCAAAACAGGCCTAGATCGCGCGAAGATGCCTCGCGGAGGTTCGAGTAGTTCTCATCGCGTCCGCTGCTGACAAACGCTGCGCACTCGCTCGAAGTTGTCACGTTCGATCTCGGTCCTGAAGAGTTGATCGTCAAGCCCTTCGATCCGCCTGTTGGCGCTCGCCACCTCCACGACTACGACCCGATCGATACCATCATTGTGCAGTTCATCCAACACGCATAGTTTCGTCATAGGCTCAGTAACTGGGTACTTTCAGAAGTCTCGTTCGTCGGAGGTGTTAGCGCCCGCTCGTCAATGCGGTCAATATTCAGAGCCTTGAATTGATGACCTCGAACCGAGCATCACCAAATTCCGAACCTTACGAGTCAAGTTGACCGCGTGTGGTAATGCTCTGACGCGGGTGTCATTTCGTTCACGGCGCCGGCGTTGTCATCCGATTCTTCGCCGACAGGAACGCTCGCCCACGACTCCGGACGTCCCAACGCTCTGATTAGAGGGCTCGCGAGCAGTGGCGCAGCGCTAAGGACCACCAGTGCGGCGCCGGACAAGGTCGCAGCCTCGCCACCAGCGGACCCGACTAGTACGCCAGCGACTATCGGTGCAATCGGTGATGCGGCGTTGTTAATAAAACCAGCGGCGGCATTCATGCGACCTTGAAGGTGGCTGGGCGTCGCGGCCGCCATGTACGCCGATAGCCCCGCGACATTGGCGGGCAGCAGGACCACTCCGCATGCCAAGAGCGATCCGATCACCACCACGTTATGCGTCCATGCCATGGGGGTGATGATGGCTCCGAAGACGAACGTGGTCGTAATCGTAAGTGCACCGGTGGGCGTTCGCTGGATGAGGGTGGGAGCGAATACAGCACCAAGTAGACCCGCCGCGGCCGCAATCGCGTCGACCGTCCCGATCGCCGCTGGATGGACTCCGGCCCGGACAAGGCGCAGCGTCACACCCACGAATACCACTGTGACGGCGAAGTTGAATGCGGCGGCCCAAATCATCAACGTGCGGATGACGGTCTCCTGCCAAACGAACCGGAGGCCTTTGACCAGCTCGCCGCGGAGTGATTGATTCGCTTCGGTAGCCGCTGGGACGGGCAGAGTTGACCGAAGTCGAGTTATCGACAGCGCTGTCAGGCAATACGAAACGGCGTCGACCAGGAATGGCAGACCACGAGCAACCGAATAGAGGGCACCACCCAGCGGCGGCCCAGTCAGGTCGACAGCATGTTGCCTGACCTCGAGCTGCGCATACGCCCGCGGGAGCTGCTCCGTCGGGACCAGAGTTCGAACTGCAGCGGACGCCGCGGGGTCGACGAAGGAGTTGACCACGCCGCTGGCAAAGCCGGCGGCAATCAAATGTGCCAACGTTAGGTGGTGCGCGAGCGTGGCTGCGGCGAGACTCCCAAAGACCGTCGCCCCGGCAAGATTGCTCATCAACAGCACGCGCCGCCGCGACCAGCGATCGACCAGCGCACCTGCCGGTAGGCCAGCCACGACCTTGCCGAGAAGCGTCGCGGCCGATGCGAGCGAGGCAAGTCCAACCGACCCGGTGATCGCATAGCCGACAAGTGGAAAGACCAGAATGCTCATTGACGAGCCCAACGCGGACACTGCCTGTCCTGACCACAGGATCGCGAAGTCCCGATTTCGCCTTAGGGGCGAAATGGCTTTGGCTGGGGCTGCGCCCTCGTCTGCCGTCAAGTTGCGGGGCTCCCGTCTTCGGCCTATCGCCGGTCGCCGCGAGCCTACCGACGTATTCGTGCCCGTTATGTCCGGAAGATTGACAGTGCATACGAATCCCAGCAACAGGTCAAGACCTACCCGTACGGTCCGCCCGTGCCTGAACAACGAAGTGTGGGCTTGTCGTGTCTTACAACCCTTATCACTCGTTCAACTCCAAACACGGCGGACGGATGGCCTCGCTTTAACGCCGTCGCAACTCGACGCGTAGCGAGTGAGGACCATGTGGTCGGATGCCAAAGGTGGAGCACCGATACGGAGCAACGGAACGAACCTAGGCGCCGTACTTCGCATACCGGCCCAAGCGGGGACTGGACACCGGAGGGCCTTCGATTGTTTGATTCGTAGACGTCCGAGACGTGGGAAAGAAAGGTGTATTAGTCAGGCTTCACAGGTTGCGCGTAGCAAGAACGTCCACCCCGCTGATTCTTGCTTCGAGCTCTGATCGAATCGCTGACGGGACAGCGCGTTGGTGCAATCAAGGAGATGAACCAGGGTGTACTACCTCGCCGGTCGCGACGCAGCATTGGCTGGGCTCCGCGCTATCGCGGGTAACCGCCAAGCTGACCTCGACGACCTGCGAGTGCCGTATCGTGACTGGCTAGGTCGGCGCCAACCGACCGTAACAATTGGTGGCGACATTACGCTTCGCCGAACCGAATTCTGCGATGACCCGGAACTGAAGCGTGCGATTATTCAACTTAATACGGGGCACGCGGAGTCCCACGCGGACTTGGCCCCAGAGATCTTCGACGCCGGTACTGTCCGACGGCGTATCGCGGCGTTGGAAGGCGCGCTCGAACGATTGCGGGAAGTCGACACAGACGTCGTTGACCTATTCGAGCTCGTCGTCAACCGGGTCTTCGTTGGAGGTGACAACGCTGTAGCCGGATCGACATCTTCCAGTATCGGCGTTACTTGGGCGACTCTGCCGAATGACTATCCAAGTGGAGACCTAGTCGAGTTCTTAGTTCACGAATTCACCCACCATCTTCTATTTATCGACGACGCAATGTTCCAGCACTACACGGATCCGCAGGGAGCCGCGACTCGCGGCTTGACGCTTTCACCCGTGCGAGGGGTGCTACGCCCGCTGATCTTCGTTCTCCATAGCTTGGTCGTGGCAGTCGAAATCCTGAAGCTGCGTCGAGGTCCCGTCGGCACGATGCCAACCACAAATTTCTTTCACCCGGATACCCAGCACCTTCATGACTCGTGCGTTGCGTGTGTTCGATCGATCGAGGCTTCGGTCGAAAGTCTCTCGCTCTTGTCCCCGCGCGGGCTAGCCTTGTTCAACATTTGTCGCGCTTCCCTCGAACTTCACTCACCTCGCCCGAGACCGGCTGACTCGCCGCGATCGGAGCGCTAACCGACAGGGTCGAGCAGGCCGCAACTCACCAGCTCGCCAACGAACAAGGCGATCTTGTCCTGATCAGTGGCATCCCCATTCACCGCCGCAACCGCCGACTGCAGATCACGCTCGCCATCTAGCGCCAGCAATAGGCGATGAAGGCCACCATGCTCCGCGAACTCATACTCCTGGGTGCGGGACCGACGATGCCGCAGAATTATCGACGGGACAAGACGTCCACCGGAACGCATTAGCGTGGGTTCCAATTCTGCCTCGTCGGCCAGATCGAGCACCGAATCCATGGGCAGCGCAGCCGACGTTGGCCGGTAAGAGTTGGTGCCAATTCGCCGACGCAACGGTTCCGGCAGCGCAAGGCTGTCTCCAGTCATAGCGAAGAAGTCGAGGCCGGCGACGCCGATACTCCGCACCAGGTCTTCCGCGTCCTCTTCGCCGATACGGGACAGAGTGCGGTTGCGCCAGAACCGGCTGTTGCCCGGATGTAGCCCGTAAAGCAGCCTTATCATCTCCCGCACCCGGCCGTAATGCGAACGGAACGTGTGGTCGAACCAGGCCGCGACACGATCTTCGGCGAGGGTGCCTTCAAGGACCGAGACGATGCCAGCAGCGGCATTGGCAGATGAATGCAACGAGCCATGCACCCCAGTGGAGAAGAGTGGATCGACGAAGATCGCGGTATCACCAACCAGGAGGTAACCGTTCGTCCAAAGCGGGCTCTCGACGGTGTGGTTGGTGTACTTTCGCACTTTTGCCGGGCGGGCGAGCGTGGCCGGCGCTATGAGCTGCTTGGTAAGTGTCGAAGTGGCGACCTGGAGCTCCAGTGCGTCCTGGGGCGCTCCGACCAGATCCCCCTCGTCTCCAACAAAGCCGACGGAGGTCGTGTGATCGTCGAGCGGTATGAACCAGATCCAGCCGTCTTGGCACGCCTCACTGATGATGTCGTCGGCGTACGGCTGGTCGTAGCGCAGCGCACCAGTGTAGTAGGCGGTCAGTGCCACACGCCTGGGCCCGAATGTGCTGATGGGCAGGCCCAGCTTCTTAGGTAAGAACTGGAACAACCCGCTGGCATCCACCACAAACCTGGCGAACACGGTCTGGGGCCGGTCGCCGGGGCCGGCCACCACTGCGCCACACATGCGGCCGGAGTCATCCCACACCGGTTCCTTGATCCAACGTTCCTGCCACACATGGGCACCTAGCTTGCCCGCATGCCGCAGGAGCAGATCGTCGAACTCGGCACGCCGCACCTGAAATGCGTAACCTGGCTCAGGCATACGCAGCGTCATCGGCTGGTCAGTCGGGCCCCAGACAAAGACCGCTCCGAGCTTGCGTGGCAGTCCGCCGGCTTCCAACTCAGGAGCCACACCGAGATCAGCCAGGATCGGCATCGATACCGCCAGCAGTGATTCGCCGATGTGTTCCCTAGGGAACTTCTTGCCTTCGACTACAAGAACGCGGACGCCCTGCCTTGCGAGATGCCCAGCCAGGCTCGATCCCGCGGGGCCACCTCCGATGACGAGAACGTCGACCTTCGCGTTACCCATCGCGAGGGTCCTCATTTGCCATTCGGTGCAACACTAGGAGCGAGTGGCGTCTAGCGTTCCTAGGCGCTTCATTTCTGTCAGTTCGAGCGTCGCGCGGCAGGAATCGAATAGTGCCTGACCGCGCCGAGACAACAGAGGCCGGATTTCAGTCGATGCTTCGATCGATCGAACACACGCAACGCTCGAGTCATAAAGGTGCTGTGTATCCGGGTGAACATATCCAGTCGATGGCAGAGCGCCGACAGGTCCTCGGCGGAGCCGCAAAATCTCGACCGCCACTACCAAACCATGAAGAACAAAGGCCAACGGACGCACAATCCCGCGGATCGCTGACAACGACATCCCGCCGGTCGCCGCCGCCTGCGGATCCGTGTAGTGACCAAAAGCCGCCTCATCGATGAACAGGAGATGGTGCGTGAATTCATGGACTAGGAACTCCGCCAAATCCCCAGAGTCGTAGCCTTCCGGCATCGCAGCCCAGATAACGCCAATGTCGGCCGAACTCGATCCTGCCACGCCCGTCGACCAACCACCGACGCATATACGGTTCACGACAAGGTCAAAAATGCCGCCGAGATCAGGATCGATTTCTCGTAGTTGATCAAGCGTACCTTCCAACGCTGCCTTGCGCCCTTGAGGATTATCTTCATTCAGACCCATGGGACCGTAATCCGAGTTTATGTTCGGTTGCACTTCCGTAGCCGGGTGTGACGAAAGAAGTTTCCAGAGTTCGGGATCATCACAGAACTCGGCGCGATGGGCAGTCGACTCGCTACCGATTGTCACCGCGGGCTGTCGTGTAGATAGCCAGTCCCGATATGGTGTGCGCAGATCATCAATTCCAGCTTCGGGATCACCAGCAATACGGCGAAGCCCAGCCAATGCCACTTTGCGTCCGCCGAGGTGATACACGGCGATCATCTCCTTACTTACGACAGATCCAACTTCTCATCGCCCGCAACTGTTAGCGCAAGACCGTTCATGCCGCCGTGAATTCCCAGCAGACACGATCGCGATCGACGGAGCCCTCTAGGTGCCGACCGCTCAAAAGACCCGCCTGCTCGGCAAGGGGCACAAGCTCACCCGGATCGATGTATCGGTACCTGATTAAGTTATCGAACGCCACCCGACCGTCACCTTCCACCGCACTACCGCTTAGGCGCATCAATAGTTCCTTAGAATCGTCTAACCATATACAACGCAAGAAAAGCGTGAAGTCCGAAGCCTCCTGTATTACGGAAGTGTCGGCAAGCTGGAGCAAATAATCGAGAGTGAATATCTCGAGCCAGAGAACGCCATCGTGCGTTAGCAGCCCTCGTATATTCGAGAGAGCTCGGCGAAGATCATCCGAGTCGGCGAAGCAATTGGCAACGCCGTTAACGCAGACAGCAAGATCTGCATCAAGGCTAGGTATCCGGTCTGTTACCAGATCAGCCCGGTACAACTGATCGTCTCCGCCAAGACGGGCCGAAGACCGCTGAATCATATCTGCCGAAGAATCTATTCCTGCTACTAAGAATCCAGCGCGTCGTAATCGCTGCAGCAACAAACCGCTGCCGCAACCAATATCAACGATCCGGCCAGCGCCTTTCAAGCCGGGGAACCGGTCGGCAATAGTATCGGCCCATTGCACACTTACGGCTTGCTGGCTGAAATCCATAAAGCTTGCGAGTCCGCCGCCCCACCCGTCGATCATTAAGACACACTCCACGTCCGACGCCATCCGCTGTTGCGCACGTAACTCTCACCCATCGGCCGGCTTACGAGAGCGAGCGCCACATGAGCTTGGGAGCGGGGATCTATACCGAGACCCACGGAATGGGCCAACGCTGGACGCGGAAGGGAAGGAGCAACCCGTCGCTATCGAGTTGAAGGTAATAGTCAAGAGCCCGAAGGCGCTGCGTAAAGGCGTTAACCTGCCGAAATAGCCCGCCGTGGTCAAGGGATTCCATCGCGTCAAGTTCCATAAAAGCGCGCGCCTCGGAATCCTCAAATATCGTCTCTTCCCCGGCTGGGGTGAACCGATAGTCGACCACCTGAACGAATCCGGGACCCGCGCGGTAGTAGAGCTTGTACAAACTAAAGCTCTCCCGCCAGCGAGTAATCCAGGATGCCTCGCCGTCCGCCGGCTCGGGCGGGTATAGATGTGACAACATGATGCCGTCGCGTTCGGAAATGTCCGTCCTCAAGTGCCAGCGAAACGGAAGCTGCTCGGATGTTGCCCGCCGCACAGCGCGAAGAAGTTCCAGTCCGTCGGGGCTCTCGAATCCCTCAGACAAGACGGGCGTCTCGTGGCCAGCAGCGGAAACGCCGGCTTCCAACGGAACAACGGTACTACGCGGGTCCTTCCTTGCGTCTGAGGCAAGGGTCCGACCTGAGCTACCGATTTCGCCGGTCATGCGTTTGCAACTACCGGCGTGCGTACCGCTTCAGGTCTTCTCGAAGCCTTGGTAGCGACTGGCAGCGCAACATAGCGCGTCGTCGAGCCATCGTCACGCTGGTCGATGAACAACAGGCCAATCTTGACCAAATAGGCCACAAACTCTGCAACTGAATCAGCATCGACGCTGAAATCGCTAGCAGCCAGGCTTGTCAGTTTGGCCAAGGTCCGACTCCCTCTGGCGGAGCGGATTAAATCGACTTGCCATGGGACCAAAAACTCATAGTCTGCGTGGTCGCGCAGCTGTCGGCGGTCACGAACCACGAGCGCGCCATCTTCCTCACTCATGGTCAAGGTCGAATTCGGGTATGCGGCCTTCCACTGCTTGATGGCCTCTAGCAGTCGAGTCTCGGTTTCGCCACCAATTCCAAGGTTCTCGCAATGATGGAAGAAAGCGATATCCATCAAATCGCCATCGGGAAGATCGAAGAGATGTCGGTACATACTCGCCGGACGTCTCATATGAAATCCGAGGGACGTATCATCAAAGTTCGGGCTGAATCGCTGGAGCGTGATTCGGGATTTATCGGGTGGCTGCAAATGGTAAAGATTTGGAATCTGTTCGATCACTCGCTCGTACTGCTCTTCGGTCTCGTCGGGGAAGCCGTAGAGAATACTCCAATACGCTGAGATCGAGTTCTCTTCCGCAGACCGGAGAAAGATGATGTTGTGCGCGCTATCCACGCCTTTTCTCATCATCTTAAGAATATCAGTCGAGAGGCTTTCAATTCCAGGTTGCAATGCAGTCACGTGTGCGGCCGCCAGGGCGGCTACCTGCTGCTCCTTCACGTTCGACTTAATCTCCGAAAACATGCGAAGGTCCCATGGAGCTTCTGCTAAACGCGGGACCAAGCTATTGAAGTATTCAAGATCGAAGATATTGTCGACGAATATGATGTCCAAGCTTCGGTGTTTGCGACATAGGTGTTCTATATCAGCGAACACTTGGTCGGCGTCCTTCGAACGGTAGGCCATGGAGGTTGCATTCAGCCCACAAAAAGTGCAGTGATGCGCGGCGCCCCACCAACACCCCCTCGACGCTTCGTACGGGATCCGCTTTCGGACCCGCTGAGATATATTGCGCGCTTTCAGATCGGAGAAATAAGGCTCGAAATCGGGAGGCGCCGCTTCCCGCAGGTTGACGCGAGCCGCTCGCGACGGGTTGATAACTACAGTGCCGTCAGGCGACCGCCAACCGAGGCCGTCGATTGCGGCAAGACCTTCAGTCCAGTCTGATTTTTCATGCTCGCGAAGTAGGTCGATGAACTCGACGAGAGTGTGTTCACCTTCACCCCGGCATATGAAATCAAGGTAATTGAAGCACCGAAGGAGGGCGCCACCCATAGGGCCGTCGCAGTTCGCGCCGCCCATAATAATGGGCAGGTTGGGCTGCTTCGCCTTGAGGCAGCGAGCTAGCGCGAGCGACGGAACGTTCTGCGAAAATGTGCTTGATAGTCCGACGAACGTTGGGCCGCCGTCTAAGATCTTCGTCGCGAGACCGTCAATGAAAGCAGGCGCTAAAGCCCACATTTCAAGCAAGTGCGGATACTCGTCGACCACATTTCGCTCACAGCATGCTGCGAAGCGTTCCAGGGGCCAGTTCTCACCCGGGTACAGTGCCGAGGTGAATATCCACTCGCCGACACCCGTGTAAACGCCTTCGTTGGCCACCTGAAGGTAGTCTTCTAGTCCGATAGCGCCGCGCGACTCGACATTCGCGAACTGCGCCCAGGCGGTAGTGCCATATACCTGCTCAACCTCGACGTCTGGCCTGGCCTGACCGACGTGCGCCGCGAGAACGCCGAGTGGCATAGCCGGCATTTCGAACGTCTGCCAGGGCATTGAAACCAGCGTCACTTTCATTG
>JAFAZI010000131.1 GCA_019239875.1 Frankiaceae bacterium | reverse complement strand
CCGGTGTGCTGATCTTCCCCGAGGTGGAGGACGCCGGGGAGATCGAGATCGACCCGAACGAGCTGCGCATCGACGTCTTCCGCTCCTCCGGCCCGGGCGGCCAGAGCGTGAACACCACCGACTCCGCGGTCCGGATCACGCACCTGCCGAGCGGCGTCGTCGTCTCCTGCCAGAACGAGAAGTCGCAGCTGCAGAACAAGGAGTCTGCGATGCGAATCCTGCGGGCGCGCCTCCTCGCGGCCGCACAGGAGGAAGCCGATGCCGAGGCCTCGGCCGCCCGGCGAAGCCAGGTCCGGACGGTGGATCGCAGCGAGCGTGTGCGGACGTACAACTTCCCGGAGAACCGGATCAGCGATCACCGGGTGAACTTCAAGGCGTACAACCTCGACCAGGTGCTCGACGGCGACCTCGACGCGGTGGTGCAGGCGCTCGTCGACGCTGACACTGCTGCGCAGCTCGGCGGCGACGCGTGACGACGGCGCGCGAGGCGATCGCCCGGTTGGAGCAGGCCGGGGTCCCCAATGCGGCGTACGACGCCCGAGCGTTGCTCAGACACGCGACCGAGACCGGCGCCGACGTGGAGGAGCTCCTCGCGGCCCGGGAAGCGCGCACACCGCTACAGCATCTGATCGGCACGACCGGGTTCCGGTATCTCGAGCTCGCCGTGGGGCCGGGTGTGTTCGTGCCCCGACCCGAGTCAGAGCTCCTCGTCGATACCGTGCTCGCCGCGCTCGACGGTGTGTCGGCGCCGGTGGTCGTCGACCTCTGTGCCGGAAGTGGGGCGATCGGGCTATCGGTCGCCCATGAGCATCCCAGCGCAACGGTCCATCTCGTCGAACGCGCGGACGATGCCTTCGCGTGGCTCACCCGCAACGCGGCTGGACACGAGCGGGTGCACCTGCACCACGCGGACCTGGCTGATGCGCCGCCAGGGCTGGAGGGGAGGCTTGACGTCGTCGTGTCCAACCCGCCGTACGTCGCCCTCCACGAGCGAGAGCTCGTCGACCCCGAGGTGCGCGATCATGATCCGGGGGTTGCTCTATGGGCGGGCGCGGACGGCCTCGACGTGATTCGCCAGGTGGCCGACCGAGCGCGTGAACTGCTTCGGCCCGGCGGCCTGGTCGTGGTCGAGCACTCCGACCGGCATGGCGAAGTCGCACCGGCAGTTCTGCGTGAGGCAGGATTCCTCGACGTGGCCGACCACGAGGACCTGACCCAACGGCCGCGTTTTGCTGTCGGGGTTGCGCCGTGAGCACGAGGGTCTTCGACTGCGCCAAGCCCGAGGAACGCGAGACCGGCCTCGACGAGGCGGCCAGCGCGATCCTTCGCGGTGAGCTGGTCGTCCTTCCCACCGACACGGTGTACGGCGTCGGCGCGGACGCGTTCTCTGCCGCCGCGGTCGATGCGCTCCTCGCTGCGAAGGGCCGCGACCGCTCGATGCCGGTCCCTGTGCTTGTCGGCTCGCAGCCGATGGTGGATGCCCTGGTCGACAACTTCTCGGATCACGGCCGGGCGTTGACCGAACGGTTCTGGCCAGGAGCGTTGACGCTCGTCGTCCGGCACACGACTCACTTGGCCTGGGACCTCGGTGAGACCCGTGGCACCGTCGCCGTACGAATGCCGGACCATCCACTGGCGGTCGAGCTGATCGCGCGAACCGGGCCGCTCGCGACATCCAGCGCCAACCGCTCCGGTCACCCGCCGGCCGCGACGATGCTCGACGCCCGACTGCAGCTCGGGGCCGCGGTGGCTGTCTACCTCGACGACGGACCGAGCGGTGAGGCTGTCGCCTCATCGATCGTCGATCTCACCGGCGACGTGCCACGCTTGCTGCGGGCGGGGGCGATCAGCCTCGACGCCTTGCGAGAGGTCGTGCCTGAGATCGAGGACATCGATGACTGAAGGACGTCGATGACCGACGGGGCATCGACCTACCGCATCCTCATGGTCTGCACGGGCAACATCTGCCGATCACCGTTCATGGAGCGGCTGTTCGTCGCGCGGCTGCGGGCCGGATTGCCCGAGGCCGAGGCGGCGAGGTTCTCCGTCGAGAGCGCCGGTACCTGGGGTCTGGTCGATCACCCGATGGAGCCCGCCGCGCTGGCGACACTCGAGGCACGAGGTGGTGACGCCTCCGACTTCGTCGGCCGCGCGCTCGCCGTCGAGATGATCGAGTCGGCCGACCTCGTCCTCGCGGCGACCCGGGAACATCGCGGGCTGATCGTCACCGAGCTGCCCAGGGCGGCGTCCCGGACGCTGACCCTGCGGGAGTTCGCGAGGCTGCTCGGGCCGGTGACCCCCGAACAGATCACCGCCGAGGCGGGGACCGATCCGGTCGAACGGTTCCGCGCGATCGCTCGTGCTGCGTTCGGCAATCGCGGCCTGGTCCCGATGGTCGACCCCGCGGCCGACGACATCGGTGACCCGTACAAGCGGTCGCAGGTGGAGTACGACCGTGCCGCGGTCGAGATCGACGAGGCGCTGGCCGTTCCGCTCAACCTGCTGTTGACCACCTGACTGACCATCGCGGCCCGCGAGGGTTGGTCAGCGGGAGTGGAGGTCGACCTCGAGGACGGCGAGGGCGCGCAGATGTGCCGCCAAGGTGTTCGCGAGTCGTTGCGGCGTGGTGGTGCGGTTGCCGACCAGCATCCGCGCGAGGAACAGGATCGACAACTGCAGGCCGAAGGTCGGCCGGGTCGGCGCCACTCGGGAGTGGTCGGCACGCGACGGCGGCATGCTGACCAGCATCGGCCGCGCGCTGGTGGTCTCGGCGAGTTCGGCGAGGGCGGCCTCGGTGAGCAGGCTCGCCTCGGTGAGGAGCGTGGCCAACGTGTCCAGGTCCGGCGGCGACGCCGAGGTGACCTCGCGACGGATCGTCACGGAGGTACGAAGCGTCTCGGCGATCAGCCACCACACCGCCGACGGGATCTCGTCGTCGGCTGGCTTGGAGCGGAGCAACGCGGCAAGGGCGGCGTCGCCCACCGCCTCCGCGAGCTGGTCGTCGGCGGCAAGGTCAAGCAACTGAGTAGTCAATTGTCGGTCTCCTCGGATCTCATGCCCCGTGACCAGAGGGTGCGCCAGATGACTGAGCGAGAGATGAGAAATGCCTGTGCTGTACCTACGCGAAGGCGGTCTCAGCGGCGCAGCAGCAGCGCACTGTCCCCGAACTCGTGCCACAGGTAACCGCTTGCAACGGCGGCGGCGTAGGCCGGCTGCACGACCTCGAGTCCCGCCACCGCCTCGAGCAGCAGCAGGTGCGACGCGCCGGCGTCATGCCAGCCCGTGACGATGCCGTCGACCACCCGCGTCCCGCGCTCCGGTCCGAGAACCAGATCGGTCCAGCCGGTGGCCGCGGTCACCGACCCAGTGGCGCCGGCCGCGGTCTCGAGCGCACGGGTCGCCGTCGTACCGACTGCGATGACCCGCCGCCCGTTGGCCCGGGTGAGATTCACGAGCTGTGCGGTCGCGGCCGGTACGGCGTAACGCTCCGGCGCAGGAGGCTCACCCGCCTCGGCTGAGGAGACCCCGGCATGCAACGTGACCGGCGCGACCGCGATGCCGCGCGAGACCAGTGCCGTCACGAGATCGGTGGTGAACGGGCGTGCGGCGCTCGCCATCTCGGCGCTGCCCGGGACGGCGGCGAAGACGGTTTGATAGGCGGCGAGCGGCCACGGGTCGGGGACGTAGGCATAGCGGATCGGGCGGCCGACCCGTTCCAGGTAGGCCGGGACGGCGACCTCGACGGCAACCCGCGCGCGCCAGAGTCGGCTGCCTGCGCGCCCCGGCATGGGGAAGGACTCGCGGACGAGGAGTCCGGCGCCGTCGGGGAGCTCGATCCAGTCGCCGACAGCGACATCGTCGAGATGCCCGGTCGCACGACCCGGTGGGCGCAGCTCGACCACCCAGCTGCCGTCGTCAAGGCTTGTCGAGAAGTGAACCGCAATCGGTTCCCCGCGGCGGCGCCCGTCGACCGCCGCCGCGATCGTGGCCGAGTTGTTGACGACCAGCAGGTCGCCCGCCTCGACGTAGTCACCGAGCTCCGCGAAGGCGGCGTGCGTGATGCCTGACGGCCGGGACACCAGCAATCGGACCTGGTCGCGGGCGATGCCGCGTGCCTCGGGCGGCCGGTCGGCGTCCGAGCCCGGTAGGCGGGTGAAGCGCGTTCCGGGCGTTGCGAGCCTCATGACGCCACCAGGGACTCGCCGTCGGCCGAGCGGTAGCGGCCGCTGGCGGGGCGCTGCTGGATCAATGCCCGCAGCCGAGGTACGACGGAGGCGGCGCTCGGCCGGTCGGTGATGTCCTCGCCCGGGAACGCGAGCTGGTGCATGGCAGTGCGCATGTCGCCGGGATCGAAGCCGTAGACGTGCACGTCGGGCTCTTCCACACCGAGCACCGCGGTCAGCTGGTCGAGCGCCGCCTTGGCGGATCCGTAGCCACCCCAGCCGGCATAAGCCTCGACGGCGGCGTCAGAGCTGATGTTCACGACGACGCCATTCGTGGCGCGAAGCGAGGGGAGGAGCAGCTGGGTGAGCTCGAGCGGCGCGAAAACGTTGACGTCGTACACCTGGCAAAGCTT
>JAFAZI010000074.1 GCA_019239875.1 Frankiaceae bacterium | reverse complement strand
GCGGGTCCGCAGCAGGTTCGCCGCGAAGGAAGTCGCCGTACGCCGCGCGCAGCTGCTCGGGGGAGTGCACCAACATCTGCATCGAGGTGTGCGCGCCGCTGATCGGCACGCTGTAGCTCGGCAGCGCATCGGTGAGGAAGCGCACGGCCATGCCGATCCCGTGGCCGATCCGGACGGCGGCCGCTGCCTCACTGTCGCCGACCAGCCGGGCGGTCTCGACGACGTGGCAGGCACTCACCACCGCCCGACAGCAGAGGACCTCGCCTGAGATGGTCGTGACCTCACAGCCGTCCCTTGCCGCACGGATCGACGCCGCCCCGTCGCCGGTTCGGATGGTGCCGCCCGCTGCCGTCAGCCGGGCTGCGAGCGCCTCGGACAGCCGGCCACTACCACCGCGAGGTCGCCCGGCCTTGGCCTCGTGAAACATCGCGGTCGTGCCGGCAATCGGTGCTGTACCAAGAGCGTGGGGCGGAGGTCCGGACTGTGCCGCCCACCAACCGATCATCGCGCGCAGCCTCGGATCGGTGAACCGGTCGGCGATGACTGCTTCCGCGGGTCGCATGTAGGTGCGAATCATGTCGGCGCGGCTGCCGGGGTAGCGCCTGCCGAGTGACCACGCTGCGCGTCCGAGGTTGGCCGCGCTCGGCGGGCGCGACCCGGCCTCCAGGAAGGCCTTGGTAGCCGGCCCCCAGTCCGCGACGAACGACCGGTACGCCGCTGCGTCCGCCGGGCCGCAGGCCGCCTCGATCGACGTGCAGGTCTCGTCGATGTCGGCGCTGAACCGTAGGCCGCCGTCCGGATGCGGCAGGACTGCCCACGGCTCGACGTCGTCGTACTCGAGTCCGAACTCGGCAAGGCGGAGGTCCTCGACGAGGTCGGTGTGGCGGACCATGACATGGATGCTCGAGCCGCGGTCGACCCGAACCCCCGGCCAGCGCTCCACCGTGGAGACCGCGCCGCCGATGACGGTGTCGCGCTCGACCACTGTCACGTCGAAGCCCGCACCCGCGAGGTAGCAGGCGGCAACCAGACCGTTGTGACCTGCGCCGACCACGACGACGTCGGTCAACGACCTGCCTCAGGCGCGATCACGGAGCTGCCTCAGATGCGATCACAGAGCTGCCTCAGTTGCGATCACAGATCGACTCCCATGATGGCGTAGGCCTCCTGGCTGCCAGGGAACCGGAAGTCGCAACAGAGGTCGGCGAAGCCGTAGGAGCGATACAAGTGCCGGGCGGGGGACTCGGTGTCGGGCGTCGAGAGAACGGCGTGCGCCCCGTTCGCCCGGGACAGCACGTCGTCGAGCAGGCGGCGGCCATCGCCGTAGCCCTGATGGTCGGGCCGGACGTGGAGCTCGGCGAGCTCGAAGCCGTCGCGGAGCCAGCGCTTCGCCCGGTCACGGCCGAGTCCGGCGGCCACGACGTCGTGCCACCACTGACCGGGAACACCCTGATAGCCGTACCCGAAGCCCACGAGGCTCATGGCATCGAACACCCCGGCAGCGACGAAGCCTCGATAGGTGACATGGGCGGTGATGATGTCTCGGCGCTGCACGACAACCTCGGGGGAGCGCCTCATGGCCTCGCCGTATATCGATGCAGCGTCGGTGGCGAGAGCGCGAAACTCCGAAGCATCGATGGCGCGGAGGTCAGTCATCGTCCCGCCCCGATCTCCGCCGGCGTCCCGCCGCTGATGCGCAGGAGCTCGTCGTATGACGTCGCGAAGACCGTCCGTGGCGTGCCTGCGGCAGCCCACAAGACGGGAAACGTCGCGAGGTGCTCGTCCACGACCGCGGTCAGCGGTTGCGGATGCCCGAGCGGAGCAACCCCACCGATCGCGAAGCCGGTCGCAGCGCGGACGACATCGGCATCCGCGCGCTTGACCGTCGAAACGCCGAGCACAGCCGCGACGGCGGTGGTGTCCACCTGGTGATCGCCGCTGGCGAGCACCAAGACAGGTGCGCCGTCTGCCGTGAAGACCAAGGACTTGACGATCGCGCCGACCGGTACGCCGAGGGCGGCGGCAGCCTCGGCGGCGGTGTGGGCGGACTCGTCGAGCTCGCGGACCTCACCGGGCGCCCCGGCGGCACGTAGCGCGGCGGCAACTCGCTCAGCCGTGGGATGCACGACGCGGACGCTACTTCACGGATGGCGGAAGCGAGTTGTCCGAGCGGAGCGTGGTCAGGGCAGCGCCACGCTCGGACAACTGGAGCAAGTTGGGGGTGTGGACTTGACGAGAGCGTGTATCGAACATATGTTCGATACAGCCGGAAGCGTCGAGGGAGACCCCATGAGCACAGCGACCCTGAACCCCGCACCGCCGCACGTCGTGACGTCTCCGCCGGGTGCGGTTCGGCTCCTCGCGGGCGCCCGGCGAGCGCTCGGCGAGGCGGCAGCAACACCGGACGCGCTCGAGCGCTATGCGTTCGCCCATCTCGCGGCGCTTCGAGCGGCAGCCGCGCTGCTCGCCGACCGGGCGCGACCGGCCGACGCTCGCCGGCGGCGGCCCACGAGCGTGTGGACGCTGTTGGAGCGGGTCGCACCCGAGATGCAGCAGTGGGCGGGATTCTTCGCGGCCGGCGCTGACAAGCGGGCAGCGGCTGAGGCCGGCCTGCGCAGTGCTGTGACGCGACGCGAGGCCGACGACCTGATGCGCGACGCGGACGCGTTCGTTGCCCTTGTCGAGACCTCGCTGGGACTGCTTGCAATGCGGTCGGCGTAACGAGGTTGCGCCCCATAAGGTGCAGGCATGTCCGTGGACCGTGGCCGCCCGCGCACGGCGGTGCGAACCGCGGTCGTGTGGGAGGTGCTGCGGGAAGCGCTTGCCGACCTTGCCGCGCGGGTCGAGGTTGTCCGGGTGCTCGACATCGGCGGCGGCACCGGTGGCTTCGCGGTGCCGCTGGCTGAGCTTGGCTTCTCGGTCACCGTCATCGACCCAAGTCCCGATGCCCTTGCTGCATTGGAGCGCAGGGCGGCGGAGGCCGGCACGGCAACCCTCGTCACCGGTGTCCAGGGTGATGCCGACCAGGTCGTTGAGCTGGTCGGAGCTGAGGCCGTCGAGGCGGTCGTGTGTCACAACGTGCTCGAAGTGGTGGAGGACCCGGACCACGCCCTTGCCCAGATCGGGACCGTCCTGCGCCCTGGCGGCGTAGCAAGCATCCTCGCGGCGAACCGGGTGGCCGCTGTCGTCGCCAGGGTTGCCGCCGGCCGGCTCGCCGACGCGCGCCACCTGCTCGCGGCCGCCGACGGCTCGGCAGGAGAGGGCGATCCGCTAGCCCGCCGGTTCTCGATGGATGAGCTGATGGATCTGATTAGCGGTGCCGGTCTCGTGCCGCGTCACTCTCACGGCGTGCGGGTGTTCGCCGACATCGCGCCGGCGGCGCTGCTCGACATCGATCCGCAGGCGGTCGATGACTTAATCGCACTCGAACACGCAGCAGCCGAGGACCCGGCGTACGCGACGCTGGCGACCGGTTTGCACGTGCTGGCCGACCGCTTGCCGCGATGAGCCGCCGGCAGCTCGAGCGTGACGGCACCCCGCTCAACCTGCCTGGCGACGACACCGGATGCCATGTGCTGCATGCCGACATGGACGCGTTCTTCGCCAGTGTCGAGCTGCGGGAGCGCCCAGAGCTGAAGGGTCAGCCGGTCATCGTCGGCGGCCGTGGCGGTCGGGGGGTGGTGTTGGCGGCCACCTATGAGGCACGTCGGTTCGGCATTCACAGCGCGATGCCGATGAGCCGTGCCCTCCGGCTCAATCCGACGGTGACGGTGATCGAGCCCCACCACACGAAGTACTCCGAGGCCTCTCGGGGCGTGATGGAGATCTTTCGCTCGATCACCCCGATCGTCGAGCCGCTCTCGCTCGACGAGGCGTTCCTCGACGTGGCGGGCGCCGGGCGCCGGCTGGGCAGTCCTCGCCAGATCGCCGAGCTGATCCGAGCCAGGGTTGCCGACGAGCAAGGCCTGCCGTGCTCGGTCGGCGTCGCCACGACGAAGTTCATCGCAAAGCTGGCCTCCTCACGGGCCAAGCCGGATGGCTTGCTGGTGGTTCCGGGCCAGTCGGTTACGGCATTCCTGCATCCGCTGCCGATCGGTGCGCTGTGGGGAGTGGGCGAGAAGACCGAGGAGGTGCTGACGCGGCTCGGGCTGCGGACGATCGGTGACATCGCCGCGACGTCGGAGTCGACGCTGGTCGCCGCCGTCGGGCAGGCGGCTGGGTCACATCTGCATGCGTTGGCGTGGGGCCGCGACGAGCGTCACGTCACTGCACACGAGCCGGACCGAAGTATCGGCGCCGAGGAGACGTTCGGCCATGACGTCGCCGACGTCGCTGTGATCCGCCGGGAGCTGCTGCGGTTGTCGGAGCGATGCGCGGCTCGGTTGCGGGCGAGCGGTCAGGTCGGGCGGACCGTCAGCATCAAGATCCGGTTCGCCGACTTCCGCACCATCACACGATCACGGACGCTGAAGGAGCCGACCGACGTCACCCGCGTCGTCTACGACACCGCCCGCAGCCTGCACGAGGCCCTCAACGCCGACGGGGAGCTGCTGCGCCTCGTCGGAGTCCGGATCGAGGGACTGTCGAGCGCCGAGGAGACGCCGCATCAATTGGCATTGGCGGGCGGGGAGGACGAGTGGCGCGCGGCCGAACACGCGATCGATCTTGCGACCGCGAGGTTCGGCAACGGGGCGGTCCGCCCGGCCGCCCTCGTGGACAAGGATGCCGGTGGGTCGGCCAAGCGCAACGAGCCTTGAGTTTCGCTAGCCGAACCCGCGAGGCGAACGTATTCTTGAGTCCTAGACCGTGAGGTGTCCGAGGAGGCATCGTGCCGCTCTCTGAACACGAGCAGCAACTGCTCGATCAGATCGAGCAGGCGTTGTATGCCGAAGATCCCAAATTTGCGAGCATTTACCGCGGTTCTGACGTGCGCACCCACTACCGGCGGCGGGTCGTGCGCGCGTCCGTCGGCGTGGTGGCGGGGCTCGGGATGTTGCTCGCGGGCGTGATCGTCCCGCTGATCCCGCTCGGGGTGGCTGGGTTCGTCGTGATGCTCGCAGCGGCCTCGTTCGGAGTCGCGTCCTGGCAGCGGATGACCGGACATCGGGCCACGGCGGTGCGAGAGCGCACACCCTCGCGGCGAAGCCGGCCGCGCGAAGCCAGCGTCCAGGGGGAGAAGCGCTCCGTGGTGCAGCGCCTGGAAGATCGCTGGCAGCGCCGCCAGGACGACCGCTAAGTCCCTGTCACCCCGAGGCGGGCGCGTAGGAAGGCCACTGGCGAGAACCTGCGGCGCATGGCCTGCAGGCGGTCCGCGGTCCGGCCGATCGATGCGCGGGTCCGCAGCGTCGTCGACCGCGGCAGGATCGCGCTCCACGCGCGCTTGAGCCGAGGCCGATCCGCATCTATGGCCGCGCGGACGATCTCCACGTCGTAGCGCAGATTGGCTTGCAGCTTCGACGGGCCGGCGGCGTACCGCGACTGCTCCTCATATCTCGCCAGTCGCAACATGGAGTCGCAGGTCTTCGGCGCCGCTTCGAGGGCGTACAGCAGGGCCGTGGCGATCTGGCGGGGAGATCGCCGGTCGTCCCACGTGAGGCCTCGGTCGATCACCGTGTCGCGCAGCTCCGCCCAGGCCACAGCGGGCGCTCGCGCCGGGTCGGTCGCGATCCGCCAGCGCCGCCGTCGAAGCGCGCCGCGCGCCAGGCCGGGCACGATGGCGGCGGCGGCAAGGAGGAAGAGCAGAACCCACAGCAGCGACCCCGACGGTCCGGAGCCCCCGTTGTTCTGCCCGGCGGCGCCGACGGTCTGGCCGGTCTTGTTCTTGCCGTGCGGCTTCGTCGCGCCCTGGCCCTTGTGCGGCAGCGTGCTCTTGACGTCACTGTTGTTGTTCTTGCCGCCGTTGCCGCTCCCTGGAAGGTGAACGGCGTACGACGGGGGCACCGCCTGGCCATCACCGCGCGGCGTCGGCTCGAAGGCGAGCCAGCCGTAGCCCTGGAACCACAGCTCGGGCCACGCGTGCGCGTCTTTCGTGGTGACGTCCCAGGTGTCGGTACCAGGAAGCTTCTTGCCGGCGGTGAAGCCGACCGCCACCCGCGACGGGATGCCGTGAAGCCGCGCGAGCACCGCCATCGCGGTAGCGAACTGCTGGCAGAACCCGCGCTGGTTGTTGAACAGGAAGTTGTAGAGCGCCTGGTCGCTGCGGTCGGCCGGGACCGACGTGTCGTAGTGGAAGTCCGGCCCGGTCAGGTACTTCTGGATGTCCAGCGCCGCCTCGAACCGTGACTTCGCTCCTTTGGTGATCTCTCGTTCCAGGACGCGAACCGGCGGCGTGATCGTGGGCAGCGTCAGGTCGGCGTCGAGCGAGGCCTGCGGCTTCGGAGCGGCCGCGAGCTCTGCTGGCGAGGGCTCGTTCGGCACGCTGCGCTCGTCGAAGTGGATGCCGCCGGTGGTGGCGGCGGCCGAGAAGATCGTCGAGGTGCCGGGGTCGTACCGCCACGGCTCGCCGAGGCTCACCCCCACCGCTGTGGTCTCGATCGGGAGCCAATGGACGACGAAGTTGCTCGCGACGTCGAAGGTCGTCTGCACCGTCGGACCCGGCGGTGCCTGGACCGGCAGGTTGTTGCCGGCGGCCTGGTTGGCGCCGGCTGTCAGGCTGCGTTCGGTGAACGACGTGCCGTCGAACTGGTCGAGCGACGTGAGGCGGATGTAGCCCGGATTCGAGCTCGTCGTGGTGTACCTCATGACGGTGGTGGCCTTCGAAGCCGCGAGCTGCGCTCCGATCCGGGCGATCGGGTTGAACGTGTGGACCACTCCGCCACCACTACCGGTGCCGGTCCCGCCACCACCGCGTTTGCCGATGCCCGTGTGCAGGCCCGGGATGAAGACCGGGACGAGCAGGCCCAGGCTGATCGCGGCCGCACCGACCTGCCGCCCGAGCGATGCCGGCGGGGGAGCGGATGACGGATCGGTCGACCAGGCCGATGCGGGCCGGGCCCGGCTGCCGCTGCCGATCGCCGCACCCCACCGCGTCACCTTGTCGCGGTTGTCGGCGTACAGCAGCCAGAGATAGCCGACCGCCGAGGAGATGAACGACAGCAGCTTGACCCCGTGATGCCCGGTCGCGGCGCAGACCGTGAAGAGGGCGAGGAGCGGCAGGCCGGCGAGGGCAGCTCGGCGGAGCGTCACCGTCATCAGGTCGACGACGAGTGCGATCGCCGCGACGCCGACGACCGTCAACATGACGAGGCCGTCGTGTGGCGGTGCGGGTGTCGGCAGCTTGTGGATCTCGGTGAAGCCGGTGCGGGCGACGTCACCAAGGGCGCGGAACGCGGCGGTTCCCGGGATGATCCCTGCCTTGGCATCGTCGTGGGCGTAGAGCGCGGTCACCCACAACAGCACGGCGACCGCAGCTGTGATCGGTTCGAACGCGGACGGCAACGGGGACATCCGTACCAGCGCGCAGGACCCGGCGACGAGCAGCACCGCACCCATGACGGGCACGACCCACGCGGTGGTCTGGAACACCGACAGCAACGACAACGCGGTCGCCATCGTGGCAAGCGCGCCGTACGTCGAGAGCTTGAGCTGCGAACTCATGCGGCGTCACCCGCGCCCGTGGGTGGGGCGGCACCGAACGCGGCCAGTGCGGGCCCGGTGCTCCGACCCGCTTGCGGCCACAGCTCGGCAAGATCGTCGCCACGGCGAGCTTCGATGATCCGCCAGCCTGACTGGATCAGCAGCTCGCAGCTGCGTTGGTGGGAGGCAGCTGCCTCAGCTGCCTGCTCCGGCGGCAGCGTGACCCAGCTGTCGGTGGCCAGTACGACGGCAACCCCCACCGACGAGCTGCCGCCGCGCATCCGGGCAAGGGCTTCCGCGTCGTCGGGCGTCATGGCGCCGACCACGGCGATCAGCAGCCCCTCGGTCCCTTGCCGCCGGAGCCGGTCCAGGCCATGCCGCAGGCTGTTGCCCGGTGACGGCGTCAGCACCGCCATGACGTCGAGCAGGTTGCCGTCGAAGGACGCCTCGCCCTGCCCGGCCGAGGAGATCTCGTTACCGGTGTCCGTCACGACGCGCAGCTCGAAGCCGGCCCGCGCGAGGTGGAGGCTGATCGACGCGGCAGCGGAGATCGCCCACTCGATCGAGGAGGCCGGCCCGTCGCCGCGATGTGCCGTCGAGCGAGTGTCGAGCAGGACGGCGCCGCGGCTCTGCCACGGCTGCTCCTCCCGGCGTACCGTCAGCTCGCCACGGCGAGCGGTGGTTCGCCAGTGGATCCGGCGCAGGTCGTCGCCGTGCCGGTACTCGCGAGTGGCGACGTCGTCGTCACCATGGGTCGCCACCGAGCGTGATGTGCTGTGGCCGGCGCCGCCCCACTCGCCGGACAGCGCGACGGCGGGCAGGGTCGTGATCTGCGGCGTCACGACGAGGGTGTCGGTGCTGGCGAAGGCCCGTGGCAGCTCGCAGAGCCCGAACGGATCCATGAGCCGCACGGTGAGCGGTCCGACCCGGTACCGGCCGCGTAGCTCGCCGCTGACGTGGTAGCCGACGTCGATCGGCCGTCGCGGGGCGAGCCGGTCGAGAACGACTCGGGGCCGCCCGCCGAGCAGATACGGAATGGTGTCCTCGATGAGGAGCAGGCCGGTGGCCAGCCGCGAGATGTTCTCGATCCGGAGCACGACCCTCGAGCGGTCCCCGGCTTGGACCCGTGCCGGCTCGAGGCGGCGGGCGCAGGTCAGGCGGAACCGCGTCCGGGCCGCGAGAGCAGCCGCCACGAGCGGGGTCGCGACCAGCAGCGCAGCGACCCGGAGCAGGTCGCGTTCGGAGAGGATCAACCCAGCGACGGCCGCCGTGATGCCGGCGGCCAGCAGACATCGCCCTCGAAGGGTCAGCGACCGCATCGCACCGCGAATGGCGCTGCGGGTCTTGCCAGGCATCTACGCGGGACGACGGGCGGTACGGGCCGGAACCGGAACGGTCGCGAGGATGTCGGCGACCACCATCGACGTCGTACGCCGGGCGATCTGGGCCTCAGCGGACAGCAGCAGCCGGTGGGACAGAACCGCGTCCGCGAGCGTTTGCAGGTCGTCCGGCGCCACGTAGTCGCGCTCCTCGAGGGCCGCCCAAGCGCGCCCGGCCCGGAGCAGATGGAGAGTGGCCCGCGGCGAGGCGCCGAGCCGGAGGTCGGGGTGATTGCGAGTTGCCGTGACGAGGTCGACCGCGTAGGTGCGCACCGAGTCGGCGACGTGCACCGTCCTGACCGCCTGGATGATCTTGGCGATCTCCAGATCGTCCGAGACCGGTTCGAGGTCCTCGAGCGGCTCGCCAGCACCGTGACTGTCGAGCATGGACAGCTCCGCGTCCGGTGACGGGTAGCCAAGCGCGATCCGCGCCGTGAACCGGTCCCGCTGCGCCTCCGGCAGGGGATAGGTCCCCTCCATCTCGACCGGGTTCTGGGTCGCGATGACCATGAACGGCGCCTCGAGCTCGTAGGTCACGCCGTCGACCGTCACCTGCCGCTCCTCCATGCACTCGAGCAGGGCGGACTGGGTCTTGGGGGAGGCGCGGTTGATCTCGTCGCCGACCACGATGTTGGCGAAGATCGCCCCGGGCTTGAACTCGAAGTCGCGGTTGTTCTGGTTGTAGACCGAGACGCCGGTGATGTCGCTCGGCAGGAGATCGGGCGTGAACTGGACGCGCCGCACGGTGCAGTCGATCGAGCGAGCGAGCGCCTTCGCGAGCATCGTCTTGCCGACGCCAGGAACGTCCTCCACCAGCAGGTGGCCCTCGGCGAGCAGCACCGTCACGGCGAGCCGGATCGCCTCGCTCTTGCCCTCGATGACGGTCTCGATGGCGTCGGTGATGCGGTGTCCGGCGCCCGCGACAGCCTTGAGCTCCATGTCGGCAGACCGCGGGTTCTTGGCCCGTGGAGTCACTCCCGCACCTCCTGGTTGGTCGAACAGAAGTTTTGCACCTCTACGACGTCGGCGTCTGCCCTCTGGTTCGGGTGGGACCAACTCGTGATCCGGAAGCCGGTGGGGGAAATCGCTGCGAAAGTGGTTGACCGGGGGGCGAAGTGGAGTACAGTGGCGCGTCATGGGGAGCGAAGTGGAGCAAGGTGCCACCTCGCCGAACCCGGACAGGGCGCAGGCGCGCGGACAGTGGGGAGGCGGGGCATGTTCCTCGGCACCTTCTCGCCGCGGCTCGATGACAAAGGCCGCGTGTTCCTGCCCGCGAAGTTCCGCGAAGAGCTCTCCGGTGGCCTCGTGATCACCAAGGGCCAGGAGCGCTGTCTGCGCGTCTATCCCGTCGCCGAGTTCACCCGCATCACCGAGCGGTTCCGCGACGCCCCGATCACGGCGAAGCAGACCCGCGACTACACCCGCATGATGTTCGCCGGCGCCCACGACGAGATCCCCGACCGGCAGGGCCGGGTGACGATTCCGGCGCCGTTGCGGGCCTACGCCGGCCTGGACCGCGACTGCGCAGTGGTCGGCATGAACACCGCCCTCGAGATCTGGGACGCCACCACCTGGGCGGAGTACGAGGCCAGCCAGGAAGAGGCGTTCGCCAACCTCTCCGAGGAGGTCCCAGGCATCTACTGACGCTCGACGGCAGGTGCCGTCCGGCCCTCGCCCGCGGCTCCTGAGGCCCCTTCCCCGGCCTCAGGCGTGGCGGCGAGGACCAGGCCGCACCTTCCCGCTCCACCCAGCACCACCCACCCAGCCAGCACCACCGCAGGAAGGACGCGCGGATGACCGCCAGCGCTCACGTGCCCGTGATGCTGGACCGCGTCCTGGACCTGCTCGACCCGGTGGCCGGCCGCGAATCCGCAGTGGTGGTCGACGCGACCCTCGGGCTCGGTGGTCACGCGACCGCGCTGCTGGCCCGGCATCCGGACCTCCGGCTGATCGGCATCGACCGCGATCCGGCCGCGCTGGCGCGAAGCGGCGCCCGGCTCGCGGCACACACCGACCGGGTCACGCTGGTCCACGGCGTGTATGACTCGCTGCCCGAGATCCTCAGCGATGCCGGGGTGGAACGGGTTGATGGCGTGCTCTTCGACCTGGGTGTCTCGTCCATGCAGCTCGACCTCGACGACCGCGGGTTCTCCTACTCGCGGGACACCGCGCTCGACATGCGGATGGACCCCACGACGGGTCGGACCGCCGCGGACGTCGTCAACACCTACTCGGTCGAGGACCTGAGCCGAGTGTTGAAGCAGTACGGCGAGGAACGGTTCGCCCGCCGGATCGCGCAGGCGATCGAGCGCGAGCGGACCAGCGCACCGCTGACCTCCTCGGCGCGGCTGGCCGAGATCGTCCGCGAGGCGGTCCCCGCGGCCACCCGCCGTACAGGGGGACATCCCGCGAAGCGGACGTTCCAGGCCTTGCGGATCGAGGTCAACGACGAGCTCGGCGCGCTGGAGCGAGCGCTGCCGGCTGCCGTCACTGCCCTCAACCTCGGCGGCCGTCTCGTGGTCCTCGCCTACCAGTCCCTCGAGGACCGGCTGGTCAAGCGCGTGTTCGCCGCGGGCGCCACCTCGTCCGCGCCGCCCGACCTGCCCGTCGTGCCCGACGCGGCGCAACCCGAGCTACGTCTCCTCACCCGCGGCTCCGAGCCCGCCTCGGCACGCGAGATCGAAGCCAACCCCCGTGCGGCGTCAGTCCGACTCCGCGCCGTCGAGCGAATCCGGGAAGCCGCATGAGCGCAACCGCACCACTCCGTCGCCCGGCTGCGCTTCGGCTGCCAGCACCCGCCCAGGCGAAGCCGGCCCAGCCACGCCCACGCCTGGTCCTGATCTCGGGGCGCCGCCCCACCGCCGGCCGGCTGCCCTTCCTTATCGTCATCGGGGCGGTGCTGGCGATCGGCCTCGTTGCGGTCCTGATGCTGCACATGGTTGCGGCCCAGGACGCCTACCGTGCGAACGCCCTGCAACAGAAGCTCGCCACCCTGCACAACCAGGAGCAGGAGCTCGCTAGTCAGGTGGAGGCTGACTCCGCCCCCTCCGTGCTGCGGCACCGCGCGGCCGCGCTCGGCATGCGCCCGGGGGTGGTCGCGAAGTTCCACCTGCTGAAGGACGGTCGCGCCGTCGGCCTGCAGACGCCGCTCGCCTACACGCAACCCGCGCCCGCCGTCACCGCCACGAAGGCGAAAGCCTCGAACTCGGCCAAGAGCACGAAGGCGGCAGGTACCAAGGCCTCGACGACCAAGCCCGCGAAGCACACCGCGACGACATCGACCACGAAGAACGCCGCGGGCACGACCAAGACCGGTGAGAAGAAGAAGCCCACCAAACCGTGACGACGGACACTCGTACGGCGCGTCGGCGGCCCAACCCCGCAGGGACCCGTCACTCTGTTCGAGTGTCAGCGCCAGCACCACCCCGGCGCCGCACCTCACCTCCGCCGCCCCCGCCACCCCGCCGGCTACGGCGGTCGCCGCCGCGTCCCAACGCCCGCCGCCGGCTGAACGCAGTGCTGATCGTGGCGCTGATGATGATGTCGTTGATCGGTGGCCGGCTCCTCCAGCTGCAGGGGCTGGATCGCCAGAAGTACGCCGCGTCGGCCCAGAGCCAGCAGCTGCACACCGCGACGCTCGTGGCGAAGCGAGGCGAGATCACGGACCGGGACGGTCATCCGATCGCCGCGACCGTCAACGCGCAGAACATCGTCGCGGACCCGTCGCAGATCAGTGACCCGGTCGCGGCGGCCAATGACCTGGCGCCGTTGCTCGGCAAGCCGGTCGACACGCTCACGACCCAGCTGGACAACCCGCTGTCGAAGTACGCGCTGCTGACGCCGACCCCGATCACACCGACGCAGGCCGACAAGATCATGGCGTTGCAGGTCCCGGGCATCACCACTCAGGACACGACCCGGCGCATCTACCCGGACGGCCGGCTCGCCTCGAACGTCGTCGGTTTCGTCAACGCCAGCGGCGCGGGTGCCGGCGGGCTCGAACTGAGCTTCAACAAGATCCTGGCCGGCCACAACGGCACGGAGTCCTTCCAGGTCGGCGCAAACGGCCAGCCGATCCCGGACGGCCGAACGTCGCTCGACGCGGCCGTCCCCGGCAGCACCATCCGGCTGACGATTCAGCGTGACATCCAGTTCGCGGCGCAGCAGGCGATCACCCACCAGGTCAAGGCCACCGGCGCCCTGTCCGGAACCGTCGTGATGATGAACCCCCGAAACGGTCAGGTTCTGGCGCTTGCCTCCGCGCCCGGGTTCAACCCGAACGACATCGCCCACGCCAACCCGAACCACCTGTCCGACCCCGCGGTCACCGACGGCTACGAACCGGGCAGCGTCAACAAGGTCATCACCATGGCGGCGGCGCTGCAGGACAAGCTCGTCACCCCGCTGACACCGTTCGTGATCCCGCCGTCGATCAAGGTCGCCGACGGCATCTTCCACGACGCCGAGAGCCATGGCACCGAGCACCTGACGCTCACCGGCATCCTCGCGAAGTCCAGCAACATCGGCGCGATCAAGGTCGCGAAGAAGCTGGGGCCGGACCGCCTCGACTACTACCTGCGGGCGTTCGGCTTCGGGCGTACCACCGGCATCGGACTGCCGGGCGAGAGCGCGGGCATCTTGCCGCCGCTCGCCCAATGGTCCGGCACCACGCTGCCGACCCTGTCGTTCGGCCAAGGTGTCGTCGTGACCGCCGTCCAGATCGCGAGCGTGTACTCCACCCTCGCGAACGACGGGGTTCGCGTCACTCCCAACATCATCGCGGGTACGGCGGCGCCCGGGCAGCGCATGACGGCGCCCCACCCGCCGACCAAGCGTCGCGTCGTCAGCGCCGCCACTGCGCGCGAGCTGCGAGACATGATGGAAGCCGTCACCAGCGACCAGGGGACGGCACCCGCCGCCCGGATCGCGGGCTACCGGGTCGCCGGCAAGACCGGTACCGCGGCCCGCTCGAATGGACACGGCGGTTACAGCGGCGCTGGATACACCGCGTCGTTCGTCGGCATGGTGCCGGCCGATCACCCGAAGCTGGTCTGCGAGGTCGTGCTCGACCGGCCGCTGCATGGGTACTTCGGCGGTGCCGTCGCCGCGCCGGTGTTCCACTCGGTCATGTCGTTCGCGCTGCAAACGCTGGGGATCGCCCCAACTTTCACGAAGCCGCCCAAAGCCACGTTGACCTGGTGATCGCGGGTAGCGTGCCTCGCGATGCCTGACCTCACGTTTCGCCCGACAGCGGTGTCGCGGCACCGGCTCGACGAGCTGCTGGCGCGGCTGCCCGAGAGCCGGCTGGACGGCGACCCGGCGACGACGGTCACCGGCGTCACCCACGACTCCCGGCAGGTTCGGTCGGGCGACCTCTACGTGGCTCGGGCTGGGCAGCACACGCACGGCATCGACCACGTCGACGCCGCGATCCAGGCAGGGGCGGTCGCCGTGCTCACCGATGCCGCGTCCGCCGACGCTGCGGCCACGGCCGGCGCGGCCGCCGTCGTCGTGGTCCCTGACCCCCGTGCGGCGATGGGAGCGGTCGCCGCCTGGGCCTATGACGACCCCGCGGCCGATCTGCTGGTTCTGGGCGTCACCGGGACCAACGGCAAGACGACGACGGTGTATCTGCTCGATGCCGGGCTGCGTGCTGCTGGCCGCCGTACGGGCCTGATCGGGACGATCGAGACCCGCGTGGCCGGCGAGGCGATGCCAAGTGCACGCACCACGCCGGAAGCACCCGACCTGCATGCGTTGTTCGCGGTCATGCGCGAGCGCGAGGTCGACGCCGTCGCGATGGAGGTCTCCAGCCACGCGCTCGCGCTCGGCCGGGTCGACGGCATCGGGTACGACGTGGCCGGATTCACCAACCTGTCGCAGGACCATCTCGACTTCCACCGCGACATGGCGGACTACTTCGCCGCGAAGGCGGAGTTGTTCACGCCGGCGCGGGCGGATCGAGCCGTGGTCTGCGTGGACGACGAATGGGGCGCTCGGCTCGCGCGCGAGGCAACCGTCCCCGTGACGACGGTCGGATACGCCGAAGCCGCGCTGTGGCGGCGGGTGGCTGACACCGACCTCGGGGCGCGAGGCGGCCGCACGACCCTCCGAGACCCGCACGGCGCGACGCACGAGATCGCCTGCCGGTTGATCGGCCATGTGAACCTGACGAACGCCGCCATCGCCTACGTCATGCTCGTCACCGCCGGTATCGACGCGGTCGCCGCTCGCGAGGGCATCGCAGGGCTGGCATCGATCCCCGGGCGGATGGAGCCGGTCGACGCCGGCCAGCCGTATCTCGCGATCGTCGACTACGCCCACACTCCGGAGGCCGTGACGAACCTGCTGGCCGACGCCCGGCACCTCGCGGGACCTGACGGGAAGGTGCGCGTGGTTCTCGGGTGTGGCGGCGACCGGGACGCCTCGAAGCGGCCGGCGATGGGTCGGGCCGCGGCCACCGGGGCTGATGTCGCGGTCTTCACCAACGACAACCCCCGGTCGGAGAATCCGCAGGCGATCCTCGATGCCATGCTCGACGGCGTTCCCGCCGGCCGTGAGGTGCTGGTCGAGCCCGACCGTCGCTCGGCCATCGAGCGGGTGGTCGCCGAAGCCGAGCCAGGGGATGTTGTCGTGATCGCGGGGAAGGGCCACGAGCCGGGCCAGGACGTCGCCGGCGTCGTCACGCCGTTCGACGACCGCGTCGTGCTCCGCGACGTCATCGCTGGGGTCCCGTCGTGATCGCGATGACAGCCGGCGACGTGGCGGCGCTCACCGGCGGCGAGCTGCACGGTCTGACCGCCGCCACGAAGATCGGCGGCCCGGTGCTGGTCGACTCCCGGGAGTGCGGCCCTGGCTCGCTGTTCGTGTGTGTCGACGGCGAGCACACCGACGGCCACCTGCACGCGGGCGATGCCTTCCGTCGCGGCGCCGTCGCCGCGCTCGCAAGCCGCGCGGTCGACGGCCCGGCGATCATGGTCGACGACACGGTTCGGGCGCTCGGTTTCCTGGCCGGCGGCGCGTTGCGTCGGACGACGAGCTGCCGGGTCGTCGGGATCACCGGGTCCTCCGGAAAGACGTCGACCAAGGACCTGGTGGCCGCCATGCTCGCCGACGACGCGCCGACGGTGGCCGCGAAGGCGTCGCTGAACAACGAGATCGGGCTGCCGCTCACGGTGCTCGACGTCGAGGAGTCGACCCGCAACCTCGTGCTCGAGTACAGCGCTCGCGGGGTGGGGCACATCGCCTACCTGTGTCGGATCGCTCGACCAGCGATCGGCGTGGTCCTCAACGTGGGGTCCGCCCACCTCGGCGAGTTCGGATCGCGGGAGGCGATCGCCCAGGCGAAGGGTGAGCTCGTCGAGGCGCTGCCCGACGATGGCGTTGCGGTTCTCGGCGTCGATGATCCGCTGGTGGCAGCGATGCGGTCCCGGACGTCGGCCCGCGTGGTCGGCTTCGGGGTGTCCGCCCATGCCGAGGTCCGGATCGAGGGCCTCACGCTGGACCAGCAGGCGCGGCCGACCTTCGAGCTGGTCACTCCCGCGGGCAGTGCCAAGCTCAGGCTGCAGCTCGCGGGCGAGCACCAGGCGCTCAACGCGGCGGCTGCCGCTGCCGTCGGTCTCGCCGCAGGAATGGCGCTGCCCGACATCGCGACCGGCCTCTCCGACGTGCCGGAGGTGAGTGCGCACCGGATGCGGGTCAGCAGCCGTGCGGACGGCCTGCTCGTGGTCGACGACGCCTACAACGCCAACCCCGAGTCGATGCGTGCTGCGGTCGACGCGCTTGCGGTGCTGGGCCAGGGCCGCAGTGGCGCGACCTGGGCGGTCCTCGGCGAGATGCGGGAGCTCGGCGAGAGCAGCGCCACATTGCACGAGGCGGTCGGCCGGCACGCCGCGAGCCGCGGCATCGATCACGTGGTTGTCGTCGGGGCCGCCGCGGCGGGCATCGCGAGAGGCGCCCGTGAGGTCCCCGGCTGGTCCGGTGTGGTCGAGGCAGCCGGCTCGGTCGACGCGGCGACCACCCTCGTTGCGACCGCCGCCACCGGCGACGACGTCGTACTGGTCAAGGCATCGAACGCTGTTGGCCTGTGGCGAGTCGCCGAGTCGCTCGTGGGGGTCGCGTCGTGAGGAACGTCCTCGTCGCCGCGCTCGTCGCGCTCGTCGTGTCGCTGATCGGCACGCCCTTCGCGATCAAGGGCTTCACCTCTCGCGGGTACGGCCAGCTGATCCGCGACGACGGCCCGACCACGCACCACACCAAGCGCGGTACGCCGACCATGGGCGGCACCGTGATCGTCGCCGCGATCCTGATCAGCTATTTCGTGGCCCATCTCGTGACGCTCCGCGGCGTCACAGCCTCCGGCATGTTGGTCCTGATGCTGATGACAGGGCTCGGCATCGTCGGCTTCGTCGACGACTTCATCAAGATCCGCAAGCAGCGCAGTCTCGGCCTGACGAAGACCGCGAAGTTCGCCGGTCAGGCAGTCGTGGCGATCGCGTTCGGCATCCTCGCGACGCATTTCGTGAACGACCACCATCTGGCTCCGGCCTCCACCCATCTGTCCTTCACGCACGACTACGCCCTCGGCGTCGGGACGGTCGGGTTCGTCGTATGGGCCTATCTGATGGTGACCGCCACCTCGAACGGCGTGAACCTCACCGACGGGCTCGACGGCCTCGCCACCGGAACGTCCTGCATGGTGTTCGGCGCTTACGTGATCATCGCCTATTGGCAGTTCCGCAACAACTGCGTCAGCAACCCGGTCCACAACTGCTATCTGGTCCGCGATCCGCTGGACCTGACGCTGATCGCGGCCGCCGCGATGGGTGCGTGCTTCGGCTTCCTGTGGTGGAACGCGCCGCCGGCCGGAATCTTCATGGGTGACACCGGGTCGCTCGCGCTCGGCGGGCTGTTCGCCGGCATCGCGATGACCTCACGCACCGAGCTGCTCCTGATCGTGCTCGGCGGCCTGTTCGTGGTCGAGACGCTGTCGGTGATCATCCAGGTCGCCGCGTTCCGAGGGTTCAAGCGACGCGTGTTCCGAATGGCGCCGTTCCATCATCACTTCGAAGTCGGCGGGTGGGACGAGATCACCGTCATCGTCCGCTTCTGGATCATCGCCGGCCTCGCGGTGGCATTCGGCCTCGGTGTGTTCTACGCGGCGTTCCTGCAGACATGACTCCCTACGACGGTCAACGGGTCGTCGTCGCCGGACTCGGGGTCAGCGGGCTCGCCGTCGCCAGGGAGCTGCTCCGCGCGGGTGCCCGCGTGCTCGTCGTCGACGCGCGGGACGACGAACGCACCGAGACCGGTGCTGCCGAGCTCCGCGCCGGGGGAGCGGAGCTCCGCCTCGGCGACGCCGAGACCCCGGTCGACGCCGACCTGATCGTCACATCGCCCGGTTGGCGACCCGACCAGCCGATGCTCGCCGCGGCGGTCCGGGACGGCATCGAGGTGATCGGCGAGCCAGAGCTCGCCTGGCGGCTGCGGCCGATCGACGCGGCGCCATGGGTGGCAGTCACCGGCACCAACGGCAAGACGACCACCGTCGGAATGGTGGAGGCGATCCTCCGGGCGGCCGGATACCGGACCGTTGCGGCGGGCAACGTCGGCCGGCCGCTGATCGAGGTGGTGTTGGACCCGTCGTACGACGTCCTCGCCGTCGAGCTCTCGAGCTTCCAGCTCTACTGGAGCCGGGACCTCGCTCCCGACGCCGGCGTGGTCCTCAATCTGGCGGAGGACCACCTCGACTGGCACGGCTCCCTCGACGCATACGGCGCGGCGAAGGCCGGGATCTGGCGCGGCAACGGCTGCGGCGCTTACAACGCCGACGACCCGCTCGTCACCCGGCTCGCGCTCGAGGCATGCGATGACCCTCACCCGTTTACCGTCGAACGCCCCGTGGGAGGAGGTTTCGGGGTTGCCGACGGCGTGATCGTCGACGGGATGAGCGGCGTGTCGCCCGACGAGCCGCGTCCCGTCTACACGGCCGACAACATGATCCCGCTGGTCGCCGTCGCCGACCTGCAGGTCCGCGGCCCGCACAACGTCGCCAACGCGGTCGCGGCGGCGGCGGTCAGCCGGGTGTTCGGGCTCCGCCAGCCGCTGCCCTGGATGGCGGTCGGCGAGGGCCTGCGGGCCTACCGGCCCGGGCGCCATCGCAACGAGCTCGTGGCCTCCGGCGGCGGGGTCGACTGGGTCGACGACTCGAAGGCGACCAACCCCCACGCTGCCGCGGCGAGCCTCTCGGCGTACCCGTCCGTGGTGTGGATCGCCGGTGGCCTACTGAAGGGCGCAACGGTCGACGATCTGATCCGCGACCAGGGGCCGCGACTGCGAGGCGTGGTTCTGATCGGCCAGGACCGTGCGGTCATCGCCGCGGCGCTTGCGCGACACGCGGCGGATGTGCCGGTTGTGACGGTGGAGACGCAAGACACTGACGGGATGAACGAGGCAGTCCGGCATGCCGCCGAGCTCGCGCAGCCCGGCGACACCGTCCTGCTTGCTCCGGCCGCTGCCAGCATGGACATGTTCCGTGACTATGCGGAGCGGGGCGACCGGTTCGCCGCCGCCGCGAGGGCGGTGGCCGGCCCGTGAGCTCCGCCAGCGTGCCGCTGCGCGCCAGTCGCCGAAAGTTCGCCAAGCCCGCCCTTCTCGCGCTGCTCGACCGACCGCTTGCGTCCTACTACCTCGTGATCGGGACCGCCGCGCTCCTGCTGGCGCTCGGTCTCGTCATGGTGCTCTCCGCATCGAGTGTCTCCTCGTTCACGTCCTCCGGGTCCTCGTTCACGATCGCTGAGCGCCAGGGGATGTGGATGGCGATCGGTCTACCGGCCCTGTGGATCGGCTCTCGGCTGCCGGTCAAGGCCTATCGGATGCTCGGTTACCCGCTGCTGCTCGCGTCGATCGCGCTGCTGCTGCTCGTGCTGGTGCCCGGCGTCGGCCAGAACGTCTCGGGCGCCACCCGCTGGATCGCCCTGCCCGGGGGCCTGCAGATCCAGCCTTCAGAGCCGGCCAAGCTCGCGCTCGTCCTGTGGGGCGCCGACCTGCTGACCCGCAAGGAGAAGCTGCTCCACGACACCAAGCACCTGCTGGTCCCGCTGCTCCCGGTTGCGCTGCTGCTCGGCCTGCTGGTCATGCTCGAGCCGGACATGGGTACGACGATCGTGCTCATCACCGTGATGCTCGCGCTGCTGTTCACGGCCGGGGCGAGGCTCGGCGTGTTCGCCCGCATCGGCGCGCTGCTCGGCGTCGCCTTCGCCGGACTGGCCGTCACCGAGCCATACCGGCTGCAGCGGCTCACGGGCTACCGCAACCCGTGCGCTGAGCACAACGCGCTGTCGATCGGCTACCAGGCCTGCCAGGGGCTCTACGCGCTGTCCTCCGGCGGCTGGTTCGGCCTCGGCCTCGGTGCGAGCCGCGAGAAGTTCGGCTACCTGCCCAACCAGTACACCGACTACATCTTCGCGATCATCGGCGAGGAGCTCGGCCTGCTCGGCACCCTGCTCGTGCTCGGACTGTTCTCGCTGCTCGGCTATGCGGGCATTCGGATCGCGCAGCGGTGCCCGGACATGTTCAGCCAGCTCGCCGCAGC
>JAFAZI010000069.1 GCA_019239875.1 Frankiaceae bacterium | reverse complement strand
GGTCGGTGACGTCGAGGTACCCCTGCGCGACCTCGTGATCGGAAAGGCCGGTGCCGCATCGGGGACAGTACGGCGCGACGCGGTAGTCCTGCACGAGGAGCCCGGCATTGAAGATCTGTTTGAGCGACCACCAGACGCTCTCGATGTAGCTGGGGTTGAGGGTCCAGTACGCCTGTTCGAAGTCGACCCAGAATCCCATCCGTTCGGTCATTCGCGTGAACTCATCGACGTGCTCCATGACCGACTCGCGGCACTTCTGGTTGAACTCCGCGATGCCGTAGTTCTCGATGTCCTTCTTGCCCGAGAACCCGAGCCGCTTCTCAACCTCGAGCTCGACCGGCAGCCCATGACAGTCCCAACCAGCTCGCCGGGGGACGTGATGCCCCTGCATCGTCTTGAACCGCGGGAAGACGTCCTTGAATACCCGCGCCTCGACGTGATGGGTACCCGGCCGTCCGTTGGCGGTGGGCGGACCCTCGTAGAACGTCCACTGCGGCCCGTCGGCGGTCTGCGCGAGCGAGCGGGCGAACACGTCACGCTCGCGCCAGCGGGCGAGCACCGCGTGCTCGAGCTCGGGGAGGTCGACCTGCGGCGGCATCGGTCGGAAGCCCGCCGGCTGCGCTGCGGCCGAACCCGTCGAGCGGGCGGTCCCGGAATCCGCACCTGCGGTCATCGGCGTACGTCCTCCGTCTCGTGCCCGCGGCTGGGCAGTCTGCAACGGAGGGACGAGGGCTCAGCCGGTGTGGCGAGCGCCCCGCGGTACCACCCTCCTTGGCGCTCCGAGGTCATCGGAATGCCCGCTCGAGTGCGCGGCCGGGTCTACCTGCGCTGCCTAGGCATCGTGCTGGTTGCCTAGGTAACGCGCTCTTCCGGCAGCTCAGAGGTGATATTCACCGCGGTGAGTCCCCGGGCTCACACCATCCCCGGGTCGCTGCGGATCACTTTTGCGGCTGTTTGTCCTCGTCAAAGCCTGTTCGCAGCGTCGAGACTAGCCTCCGCGTGCGCTCAGGTCACGCTCAATTCCAGCTCGGAATCGAATCACCCGTCACTGGCATTACACTGTGCGGCCGGTTACGCGCGCCGGCAGCTGAGCGGCGCGGCGGATTGCCCGGGGTCAACTGCGGTCCTATCCTGCGCAGACCCCAAGATCGGTGACGGTTCGGACACCGATCACGAATCGGGAGGCGAGCGTGGCACGCGAGCAATCGACCGTCGGCGGCCGTCTGCGTCGCTTGGTCGGCCGCCGTGATCGGGCTGCCGCTGCTCCGTCCAAGGTGGCGCCGCGGGGGACCGCCACCCCGCCCGCGAGTGCGGTGAAGAAGGTCGCCCCCGCTCCGAAGAGCGCCGTGGCGCCGAGGCCGGCCGCTCCGGCCAAGAAGGCCGCGCCAGCCAAGCAGGCGCCCGCCAAGAAGGCCGCACCGGCCAAGAAGAGCGCTCCGGCCAAGCAGGCGCCTGCCAAGAAGAGCGCTCCCGCGAAGCAGGCGCCCGCCAAGAAGACGGCTCCGGCGAAGAAGGCTGCGCCAGCGAAGAAGGCGGCGCCCGCCAAGAAGACGGCTCCGGCGAAGAAGGCTGCGCCAGCGAAGCAGGCCGCGCCTCCCAAGAAGGCTGTGCCAGCGAAGAAGGCCGCTCCGGCCAAGAAGGCCGCGCCTCCCAAGAAGGCGGCTCCCGCCAAGAAGGCCGCTCCGGCGAAGAAGAGCGTTCCGGTCAAGAAGGCCGCGGCGGTCAAGCCGGCCCCCGCGAAGCGAGCCGCGCCTGCGAAGCAGGCCGCTCCGGCCAAGAAAGCACCGGCGCCGAAGCGGGTGGCTGCCAAGCCGGCGGCCACGGCCACGGCCAAGGCCGCGCCGGCGAAATCAGCGCCACCGGCGAAGGCCGTCGCCGCTCCCGCCGCAACCCCGGTCGTGGCGCCGGCCGCACCTGTCGAGAAGGCCGTACCGGCCGAGAAGGCCGCGCCGGCGAAGCGAGGCGCCAAGAAAGCCGCGACACCGCCGACGCCGGGCACCGGCATCAAGACCGCGGTCTCGGCTCAACCGCCCGCACCGCGCACCCCCGCGCCGGCGCCGCCACCCCCGGTGAAGCAGGCGAAGCCCGGCGCCACCGTGCTGCCTGGCGAGAAGCCGTGGACCAAGCCCGAGCTCAACAAGATTCACAGTGAGCTGGAGGCACAGGCGAACGAGCTGCGGGGCGAGATCGCCGACGCCGAGGAGTCGTGGGCGGCGTTGCAGCGTGACAGCGGCGAAGGTGCCGGCGACGACCAGGCGGACGCCGGGACCAAGACGTTCGAGCGCGAGCACGAGATGTCACTGGCCGCGAACAGCCGCGACCTCCTCTCGCAGGTCGAGCGGGCGCTCCAGCGGCTCGACGACAACACCTACGGGATCTGCGAAAGCTGCGGGAATCCGATCGGCAAGGGCCGGTTGCAGGCCTTCCCGCGTGCAACGCTGTGTGTGACATGCAAGCAGCGCGAGGAGCGGCGGTAGCCGCCGATCAGCCCGCCGAAACCGCGGCGCCGCGGCGCCGTACCCGCTGGGTGCTGCTGACGGCGTTGCTCGTGCTCGCGGCGGACGAGATCAGCAAGGCGATCGTCGTGTCCACACTCGCCGATCGCGGTCCCGTGACGGCGATCCCGCACGTCCTGCACCTGACGCTCACCCGCAACGCTGGTGCCGCGTTCAGCCTCGGTGGTGGCGCGACGATCTTGTTCACGGTGGTTGCGGCCGCCGTGGCCGTCGTCATCCTGCGCACGGCGCGGACCCTCGACTCGACCGGTTGGGCGATGGCGCTCGGCCTGCTCCTCGGCGGCGCGCTCGGCAACCTCACCGACCGCGTGTTCCGCGCCCCGGCGGTGTTCCGTGGCCACGTGGTGGACTGGTTGGAGCTCCCGCACTGGCCGGTGTTCAACCTCGCCGACTCCGCGATCGTCGTCGGCGGCATCCTGGCCGTCCTGCTCGCCATGCGTGGAGTCGAGCTCGACGGCTCTCGCCGATGACGAGCAGCCGCCGGGTCCCGCTGCCCGACGGGCTCGACGGCCTGCGGGTGGACGTGGCGCTGGCACGGCTGTTCGGCCTGTCCCGCACGTCGGCGGTCGATCTCGTGACCGCGGGTGCCGTGCTGCTCGACGGCAGGGCCCCGGCCAAATCAGACCGGGTCAGTGCCGGCTCCTGGCTCGAGGTGAGCCTGCCGGAGCCGGAGCGCGAGGTGGCGAGTTCGGCCGAGCCGGTGAACGGTTTGCGAGTCGTGTACGACGATGACGACATCGTGGTCGTCGACAAGCCGGTCGGCGTCGCCGCCCACCCGAGCCCCGGCTGGACCGGCCCGACGGTGACCGGCGGGCTGGCCGCTGCCGGCCTTCGGTTGTCGACCTCCGGCGCCGCGGAACGGCAAGGCGTCGTCCATCGTCTCGACGTCGGCACGACCGGTCTGATGGTCCTCGCCAAGAGCGAGACTGCCTATTCCAGCCTGAAAGACGCGTTCCGGGAACGCACCGTCGACAAGCGCTACACCGCACTGGTGCAGGGCCACCCGGATCCGACCAGGGGCACGATCGACGCGCCGATCGACCGACACCCGACCCACGACTACAAGTGGGCGGTGGTGGCGGGCGGCCGGCCGAGCATCACGCACTACGAGACGGTCGAGGCTTTCCGCGCCGCGACCCTGCTCGACATCAAGCTCGAGACCGGTCGCACCCACCAGATCCGGGTCCACATGGCGGCGGTCCGCCACCCGTGCGTCGGGGACCTCACCTACGGCGCCGACCCGACGCTGGCCGAGCGGCTCTCGCTCACTCGGCAGTGGCTGCACGCGAGCTCGCTGTCCTTCGCGCACCCGGCGGATGGCCGCGAGGTGAGCTTCACGAGCCCGCCGCCGCCGGACCTGGCCCACGCCCTCGAGCTGCTCGGCGAGCCGACGTGAGCGCCGAGCGCCCCGGCCGGCTCGCGCGCATCGACGACCGCCTGATCCCGAGATTCGCTGGCGCGATCCGCGCGACCGCGCGCGCCGCGGGGCGAGTGGGTCGGCTCACCGGGCCGGTCGGCCGTGGCGCCGCCCGGTGGGGCCGGCGGAACCCGACCATCGCCACCGCCCTGGTGGCGGTTGTTGCGGCGGTCGTCCTGATCGTCATCACTGGCGGCGACACCCGCCACCCGATTGCACCGGCCCCCCCGGTCGCCTCGGTGGTGCTGCCGGGCAACACGCTCGGTCCGGCGCAGGGCCAAGAGGTGTCGACGTACCTGTCGGAGGCAGAGCAGCGTCGCTCGGATCTCGACGCCTCGCAGGCGGCCAGAGTGACCGCGATCGTCGACCTGCAGAGCTACCTGAACGCGTCGGCGACGGAGCAGCTGTTCACCAACCTGCCCGACATCACGGTCGACCAGGTCTATGCCCGCTCCCCGCAGCCGAACGGTCGCGTTCACGCGATCCCGCTCAGCGCGGGCAGCGACCTCTCGGTGGTGCTGACGAGCGTGACGACTCAAGCCCGGGACTTTCTCACGCTGTTCCACCGCTACGTGCGGGAGGAGAGGACGAGCCCGTCGGCTGCGGTCTTCCAGCAGATCCAGGCCAACCGCGCACGTGCGGCACAGGCCCGGCTCGACGTCGCAGGCGTCGGCGCCTCCGTCGGCTGTGTCTTCGCGGTCGAGGTCACGGGCCCGCCGGGGGAGCTCCGATCCTTGTCCACCCAGCCCGACGTGCGGATCCTCGACCCGGCGCCGAGCAACGTCTCGGTCGAGGACCTCATGGTGGTGCCGCTGCTCCCGGAGGTCCAGTCCGGCCCGGTGCCGGTGCTGGAGTTCGCCCAGCCCTACTGATCGCTGCGGCTTGGTTCCGATCGCTCGCTAAGGCCCGGTATAGGTGAACGACTTCAGGATGACGCTCTTCTTGCCCTTGCCGGGCGGCCGGTTCGGGTGGAGGTGGAAGTTGATGTAGACGTGCTCGTTGGCGGGCTGCGGGACGTCGTACCCCTTGAACCGGAAGTGACCGAGCCGCTTGCCCTTCTTGCCTTGGCCGGCACGCGTCACGAAGCGAACCTTGCCCGCACTCCAGCTGAACTGATGGGACACGACCTTGTACTTCTGCCGGATCGCGTAGCGGTGAAGGTGGTGCGCCTTGTAGTAGGGCTGGACGACGTACTGCGCATCGAGCGGGTAGCCGTTCTTGTGCAACGACCGGCTGACCTCGAGGTCGATCTCGTTCGTGTACGGCACCTGGGACTTCTTGTAGACGAACATCCCGAGCACGCCCGGCTTGGCCAGATGCCCGAGCCGGGAGCCGGTGACGAACTTGTAGGTTCCGTAGTTGACGGGGTTGAGCATCTCGAGCTGCACCCCGCGCCACTGCCCGTTTACCTTCGTCAGGCGCAGGTGCAGGCGCCCCTTCGCGTCGATCCGGCAGGCTTTCACCGAGTCGGAGAGCGTGTGCGCTCCGTCGGGTCCGTTCGAGGTCTGTGGGAAGACCAGCCACTGCTTGCCTGACCACTTGATCACCCGCAGGCCCACGTTGCTGTGGGTCGGCGCGGGTGGCAGCCCCTCGCTCGACGGCTTCTCCGGGGCCGCGACGATGGCGGTCGTGTCGAGCACCAGGACGCCCGCGATCGCCACCCCGAAGGCGGTCAACAGGGACCGCACCGAGCGGGTGAGAGGCGACGTCGGCATCGGTCGATGATATGGCGGATCGACACGCCGGACCGGTCTGGGCGACACGCCCAAAAGTGTCCGCAGGACGTGTTAGAACGGCATGAGTAGCTCGGCCGCCTTCCCCCTCCGGCCGGTCCCAGCGCCGGTAGCCAGTGAACACCGTCTCGTCGAAGGAGGGTCGTGGACTCATTCGTGCATCTGCACGTGCACAGCGAGTACTCGATGCTCGACGGTGCGGCCCGGGTGTCAGACCTGTTCACCGAGGCCGCGCGGATGGAGATGCCCGCGCTGGCGATGACCGATCACGGCAACGTGTTCGGGGCGTACGAGTTCTGGAAGAAAGGTACGGCGGCCGGGGTCAAGCCGATCATCGGCATGGAGGCTTACATCACGCCCGGCACCAGCCGGTTCGAGCGCAACCGCGTGCGATGGGGCGCCGGCGGCGAGGACGACGTGTCCGGGGGTGGCGCGTTCACCCACATGACGCTGCTCGCGGAGACCACCGAGGGCATGCACAACCTGTTCCGGCTCGCCAGCCGGTCCAGCCTCGAGGGCTACTTCTACAAGCCGCGGGCCGACCGAGAGCTGCTGCAGACCTACGCCAAGGGCATGATCGCGACGACCGGTTGTCCGTCGGGGGAGATCCAGACCCGACTGCGGATGGGGGACTACGCCGCGGCCGCAAAGGTCGCGGGCGAGCTCCAGGACATCTTCGGGCGGGAGTCGTTCTTCTGCGAGCTGATGGATCACGGTCTCGGCATCGAGCGCCGGGTCCACGGCGACCTGCTGCGCCTGGCCAAGGACCTGTCGATCCCGCTGATCGCCACCAACGACCTGCACTACACGTTCGCCGAGGACGCCGAGGCGCACGAGGTGCTGCTGTGCGTGCAGTCCGGCAAGACGATGGCCGACCCGAACCGTTTCAAGTTCGATGCTCGCGACTTCTACCTGAAGTCCGCGCAGGAGATGCGGTCGCTGTGGCGCGAGCAGATCGAGGCTTGCGACAACACGCTGCTGATCGCCGAGCGGTGCAACGTGAGCTTCGACGAGGGCGCGGACCTGCTGCCGCAGTTCGAGGTCCCTGAGGGTCACACGGAGGACAGCTGGCTCGAAGCCGAGGTCTTCGCCGGGCTGCACAACCGGCTCGGCGCGGTCATCCCGGCGGAGCACGCCGAGCGCGCTCGCTTCGAGCTCGGCGTCATCGCGCAGATGGGCTTCCCGGGCTACTTCCTGGTCGTGGCCGACCTGTGCCAGCACGCGAAGCGCTCAGGGATCCGGCTCGGGCCAGGGCGCGGGTCGGCGGCCGGCTCTCTGGTCGCCTGGGCACTGGGCATCACCGAGCTCGACCCGATCGAGCACGGGCTGCTGTTCGAGCGGTTCCTGAACCCCGAGCGCGTGTCGATGCCCGACATCGACCTGGACTTCGACGAGCGCAGGCGCGGCGACATGATCCGTTACGCCACCGAGAAGTACGGCGAGGACCGGGTCAGCCAGATCATCACCTACTCCACGATCAAGGCGAAGGCCGCGATCAAGGACGCGGCGCGAGTGCTCGGCTTCCCCTACGGCATCGGCGACAAGATCACGAAAGCGATGCCGGCCGCGGTGATGGGAAAGGACATCCCACTCGCAGGGATCTTCGACCCGAAGCACGAGCGCTACGGCGAGGCCAAGGAGTTTCGCTCGCTCTACGAGTCCGAGGGCGACGTCAAGAAGGTCGTCGACACGGCCCGTGGGCTGGAGGGTCTGCGCCGCCAGTGGGGGGTGCACGCTGCCGGCGTGATCCTGTCGCGCTACCCGTTGCTCGACGTCATCCCTATCCAGCGTCGCGAGCAGGACGGCGCGATCATCACGCAGTTCGACATGGGAGCCTGCGAGTCCCTCGGCCTGCTCAAGATGGACTTCCTCGGCCTGCGCAACCTCACCGTGCTCGACGACTCGCTTCGTCACATCAAGGACAACCGCGGCGAGGACGTCGTCCTCGAGACGCTGCCGCTGGACAAGCCCGAGGCCTACGAGCTGCTGTGTCGCGGCGACACGATCGGCGTCTTCCAGTTCGAAGGTGGACCGATGCGCTCGCTCATCCGGGCGCTGCAGCCCTCGCAGTTCGAGGACATCGCAGCGCTCAACGCGCTGTATCGCCCTGGGCCGATGGGCATGGGGAGCCATCTCGCATACGTCGAGCGCAAGCATGGCCGGCAACCGATCGCGCCGATCCACCCGGAGCTCGCCGAGTCGATCAAGGACATCCTCGCCGAGACCTATGGCGTGATCGTCTACCAGGAGCAGGTCATGGCGATCGCCCAGAAGGTCGCGGGTTACTCGCTCGGCCAAGCCGACCTGCTGCGGCGCGCGATGGGCAAGAAGAAGAAGGAGATCCTCGACAAGGAGAAGGTCCCCTTCAGCGAGGGGATGCGCGCCAACGGCTACGGCAATGCGGCGATCGACATCCTCTGGGACACCCTGATCCCGTTCGCCGACTACGCGTTCAACAAGTCCCATGCGGCCGGATACGGCCTCGTGTCGTACTGGACGGCGTACCTGAAGGGCAAGTACCCCGCGGAGTACATGGCGGCGCTGCTGACCTCGGTGCGCGACGACAAGGACAAGAGCGCCCTCTACCTTCACGAGTGCCGGCGCATGGGCGTGAAGGTCCTGCCACCGGACGTCAACTCCTCCAACGCGGACTTCTCGCCGGTCGGCACCGACATCCGCTACGGCCTCGCCGGGATCCGTAACGTGGGCTCCAACGTCGTGGCGTCGATCTGCGCGACCCGTAAGAGCAAGGGCGCCTACACCTCGTTCGCGGACTTCCTCGCGAAGGTCGAGCCGGTGGTGTGCAACAAGAAGGTCATCGAGTCGCTGATCAAGGCCGGTGCCTTCGACTCCCTCGGACACACCCGCCAGGGCCTGCTGCGCGTGCATGCGGAGGCCGTTGACGCGGTCATGGACACGAAGCGGAACGAGGCGGTCGGTCAGTTCGACCTCTTCGGCGGCGGCGACAACGAGGGCGGCGAGCCGAGCCTCGGCCTGGAGCTGAACATCCCGATGACGGAGTGGGAGAAGTCGATCCTGCTCGCCTACGAGCGGGAGATGCTCGGGCTGTACGTCTCCGACCACCCGCTGCTCGGCATCGAGCACGTCATCGCAGCGGCGGTCGACTGCCCGATCTCGGCGCTGGCCGCGGAGGACCGTGGCGACGGGCAGGTCGTCAACGTCGGCGGCATCCTGTCGACCGTCACCCGCAAGATGACCAAGCGCGGGGACTCCTGGGCGACGGCGACGCTCGAGGACCTCGAGGGCGCGATCGAGGTGCTGTTCTTCCCCGCCTGCTACCAGCAGTGCGGCGTACACCTCGCCGAGGACGCGGTGCTGCTGGTCCGCGCACGGCTGGACAAGCGGGAGGACCAGCCGCGGCTGATCGCGATGGAGGTCACCGTCCCGGACATCAGCGAGGGCCCCCGCGGCCCGGTGAAGCTTTCTATCCCGGCCAACCGGTGTACGCCGCCGGTGGTCGAGCGCCTGAAGGAGGTGCTCGGCACCCACCCCGGCACGACGGAGGTCCAGCTCAACCTGACCTCCAGCGGCCGGTCGACCGTCCTCCGGCTCGACGACCGCCTCCGCGTCACGGCATCGCCCGCCCTCATGGCGGATCTGAAGCAGCTGTTGGGCCCCGCCTGCATCACCGGCTGACCGCCACGCAGTTCGTGAAGACCTAGCCGTGGCGGGATACGGATAGGTCTTCACAAACTGGCGGGGCCGAGCGTGCGAACCTAGAGGGTGTGAGCGGCGGGCTGGCGTTTGAGGTTCGCGGCCTGTCCAAGAGCTATCGCCGCGCCACGCAGCCCGCCAACCGGGACATCGATCTCGACGTCCCCGCCGGCGAGATCTTCGGCCTGCTCGGCCCGAACGGCGCGGGCAAGACGACGCTGGTCCGCCAACTGGTCGGGCTGGTCAAGCCCGATGCCGGATCCGTGCGGCTGTTCGGCCATGACCTGGTCGCCGAGCGGTCACTCGCGGCTCGGCTGGTCGCCTACCTCGCCCAGGACGAGCCTGCGCTGGCCGAGCTTCCGGTGCGTCAAGCGATCGAGACGACTGCCCGCTTGCGCGGTGTCGCTCGCCCGGCCTCGACCGGTGCCGCGACCGGGCTGATGGAGGAGCTCGGGCTGACGACGGTCGCCGACCGGCCGCTCGTGAAGCTGTCCGGTGGCCAGCGGCGGCTGGCTTGTGTCGCGAGCGCGCTCGCGGCCGACCGCGACGTGCTCATCCTCGACGAACCCACCACCGGCTTGGATCCGGTTGCCCGCCGCTCGGTCTGGTCAGCATTGCGCCGCCGGAGGGAGGAACGGGGTACGACGATCGTGCTCGTCACGCACAACGTTCTCGAGGCGGAGACCGTTCTGGACCGGGTCGCGGTCCTCGACCACGGTGCGGTGATTGCGTGTGACACGCCGGGCCGGTTGAAGGCGGCGGTGGACGACTCCGTCCGGATCGAGCTGGTGTGGCGGCACGAGCCGCCCCGGGACGACTCGACGGTCGATCTGCTGGCCCGGGTCGCAACCATCGACGGCCGGCGCTGGAGTGCACGCATCGAGCGCGAGCAGTCGCGGGGGATCCTCGATCGGCTCACCCGCGGACCGCTCGTCGACTCACTCGACGACTTCACGGTGACCACTCCGAGTCTCGAGGACGTCTACCTCGCGCTCGGCGGTACCGACGACGACCTCGAGCGCGGATGAGCGAGACCCGCACCACGGCGTCGGCGACCGTGGCCGCGACGCCGGCGCCGGGCCCGAGGGTCGGACTCGCCAGTGCGATCGCCGCGGTGGCGGCCGGCCAGCTCGGCCGGGTCCGGGTCGCGCGGGGTCCGCTGCTTGTCGTAGCGACCGTTCAGTCATTGGGCCTCGTCATCTTGCTTCGCGGGATCGTTCACCACCACGACTCGCGGACAGCTTCCGCGATCGTTGCCGGCTCGGCGGTGCTGGTGGTGGCCTTCGTCTCGCTGAACCTGCTGGCACAACGCCTCGGCGCGTTGCGTGCCACCACTGCGCTCGACTACTACGCGGCGCTCCCGATCCCGCCGGCTGCCGTCGTCCTCGGAACGGCGGCGGCATACGGCTTGTTCACGCTTCCCGGCGCGGTGGTGACCGCGTCTGTGGGTGCCGCCGTCTACGGCCTGCCGTTCGGGCAGATCTGGCTCGTCGTGCCGGTGGTGCTCGCCTCGGCTCTAGTCCTGGCCGGCACCGGAGCGATCCTCGGCCTGTCGATGCCGCGCCCGGAGCTCGCGACGATCGCCGGACAGCTCGGCATGACGGTGGTCCTGTTCCTCGGGATCATCACTCCCGCGCGGCTGCCGGACGCGGTCCAGGCGCTGCGCGACATCGTGCCCGGCACGCTGGCGGTCGACGCGCTGGCTGAGGCATTCCGGGTCCACCCGCACTGGGGAGGGGTGATCATCCGGTTGTTGATCACCGTCGGATATGGCGCCGTCACCCTCGCGGTGGCCAGCCGGCTGTTCCGCCGGGCGGTGGACCGATGACCAACCCGTACGCGTCGCCGGCCTGGCCGGTGCCGGTCGCCACCCACGCTGTACGCCGCGTCCCGCTGCTTCACGAGCTCGGGGTCGGACTGCTCGTCACGGTGTACTCGATCGCGTTCGGCGGCGTACTCGGCATCGTCTGGCCGCACGTCGCACCGCACGTCGACCTCGCACGTGCCTACTTCCTCGGCTCGGAGGCAGCCGCCACCCCCCTGCTCGGCCAGGACCTGTGGTTCGGGGTGCTCGGCCTTGCCGCCGGTGTCCTCTGTGTCGCGGCAGTGCTCCCGTTCGGCGAGATCGGCCGCGGACCCGGTGGCTTGATCGGGCTGGCCGTCGGAGGGTTCGTCGGGTCACTCGTCGCGGCCCACCTCGGCATGCACACGCAGCGACCGATCCAAGTGGCCGAGCTGCGGCACGCGGTCCCGATGATCGACCAGGTCAACCTGACGCGATGCCTGCACTTCTTCGGTTTCGGCGTACGGACCAAGCACGTTCTCCTCGCATGGCCGATCGCCGCCGTCGTGGTCCACAGCGGCGCCTTGCTCGTCCGCGCGCTACGCCATGGCTCCGCCGATTAGCCTTTTGCCGTGATTTCACGACTCGACCTTCGCGGTCGCCCAGGCGATCCGCGTGGCGTGTTGCCGCGCGCCAAGCTCGATGTCGAGGCCGCTGTCGACGCGGTCCGACCGATTGTCGAGGCGGTCCGGGACCGAGGCCGAGACGCGATCGTCGAGCTGACGGAGAAGTTCGACGGCGTCACGTTGACCGAGCTGCGCGTGCCCTCGGATGCACTGGGCGAGGCGCTGGCGTCACTGGATCCAGGCGTTCGCGCCGCACTCGAGGAGGCGATCGCGCGCGCCCGCAGGGTGCACGAGGCGCAGCGCCGTCCCGATGAGCGGGTCGACGTCGCCCCGGGCGCCGTCGTGACCGAGCGCTGGCTCCCGGTCGGCCGGGTCGGTCTGTACGTGCCAGGCGGGTTGGTCGCCTATCCGTCCAGCGTGGTGATGAACGTCGTTCCGGCGCAGGTCGCAGGGGTCGCGTCGCTCGCCGTCGCCTCACCGCCCAAGGCAGAGTTCGGCGGTCGCCCGAACCCTGCGGTCCTTGCAGCCTGCGCGCTGCTCGGGGTCGACGAGGTGTACGCCGTCGGCGGGGCGCAGGCCGTGGCGATGTTCGCCTACGGGATCGAGGGCGTCCCCCGGGTGGACCTCGTCACGGGGCCAGGCAACATCTACGTCGCTGCGGCGAAGCGACTGGTGCGTGGCGTCGTCGGGATCGACGCCGAGGCTGGACCTACGGAGATCGGCATCCTCGCCGACTCGACAGCCGACCCGGATCACCTCGCCGCCGACCTGATCGCGCAGGCAGAGCACGACGAGCTCGCCGCCTGCCTGCTCGTCACCGACGACGAAAAGCTTCTCGACGCGGTTGATTCCGCGCTGGCGCCGCGCGTTGCCGCGACCCGCCACCGCGAGCGCGTCGAGAAGGCGCTCGCCGGGCAGTCGTCGTACGTCCTGGTCGCGGACCTCGAACAGGGTCTGGAAGTGGTGGACGCCTGGGGCGCCGAGCACCTCGAGGTGATCACAGCCGATGCGCCCGACGTCGCCGCACGGGTTCGCAACGCGGGCGCCATCTTCGTCGGCGCGTACTCTCCGGTCTCGCTCGGTGACTACCTCGCCGGCTCGAACCACGTCCTGCCCACCGGGGGTACCGCACGGCACACGTCCGGGCTGTCGGTCGGGTCGTTCATGCGCGGCATACATGTCATCGACTACACGCGTGACGCGCTCGCCGCGGTGGGTGACCACATTGCCGCTCTCGGTGGTGCGGAGGATCTCCTCGCGCACGTCGAGGCCGTGCAGACGCGGCTTCGTCCTTCGTCATGACGTCCTTCGAGGACCTGCCGATCCGCGACGACCTGCGCGGCTTGTCGCCGTACGGCGCACCGCAGCTCGACGTCGCGGTCCGCCTCAACACCAACGAGAACCCATACCCGCCTCCGGCGGAGCTGGTGGCGGACCTCCGTCAGGCGGTGACCGCGGCGGCGACGTCGATGAACCGGTATCCGGACCGGGACGCCGTCGAGCTGCGGTCGGCACTCGCCGCCTATCTCGGGCACGGTCTCGACGTGTCGCAGGTCTGGGCGGCGAACGGTTCGAACGAGGTGCTGCAGCAGATCCTGCAGGCGTTCGGTGGCGCCGACCGGACCGCGCTCGGCTACGTCCCGTCGTACTCCATGCACCAGCTGATCGCTCTCGGGACCGGTACTCGGTGGATCGGCTCGCCCCGTGCGATGGACTTCACGCTGTCCGCCGACGCGGCCGTCGCCGAGATCAGCGAGCACTCCCCGGACATCGTCTTCCTCTGCTCGCCGAACAACCCGACGGGTACGGCGATGGACCCCGACGTCCTCGCCGCCGTGCTGGCCGCAGCCCCCGGCATGGTCGTGGTCGACGAGGCGTATGCGGAGTTCTCCCACCGCCCGTCCCTGCTTCCGTCGCTGGCCGGCCAGCCGCGCCTCATCATCACCCGCACGATGTCGAAGGCGTTCGCGTTCGCGGGTGCGCGGGTCGGCTACCTCGCGGCCGATCCGGCGGTGGTCGACGCGCTCCAGCTCGTGCGGCTGCCGTACCACCTGTCGGCGCTGACGCAGGCTGCGGCACTTGCCGCCCTCCGCCACGCCGACGCGACGCTCGCGCAAGTCGCGCAGCTGCGCGCGGATCGCGACGCGATGGTCCGCTCGCTGTCCGACCGCGGGTTCGCCGTCGTCGAGTCCGACGCGAACTTCGTCCTGTTCGGCGGGCTGGCGGACGAGAAGGCGGTCTGGCAGGCGTTGCTCGACCAGGGCATCCTGATCCGCGATGTGGGCCTGTCCGGCTACCTGCGGGTCAGCGTCGGCACGAGCGCCGAATGCGAGGCGTTCATCGACGCCCTCGACTTCGCGAAGGTCGTGCCGGTGCCAAAGCCAGCCGACTGAGCCGGCTGGTCGGATCTGCCGCCCGTTGCTGCGAGAATGGTTGAGTGAGCCGTAGCGCGAAGGTCGAGCGGTCGACCAAGGAGTCGCAGGTCCTGGTGTCGGTCGAGCTCGACGGTACCGGGGTGTCCGACGTGTCGACGGGTGTGCCGTTCTTCGACCACATGCTGGCCCAGCTGTCGAAGCATAGCGGTATCGACCTGGTCGTGCAGACCACGGGTGACCTCGAGGTCGACAGCCACCACACGGTCGAGGACACCTCGATCGCCTTCGGGCAGGCGCTGCGCGAAGCGCTCGGTGACAAGGTCGGGATCACCCGGTTCGGCGACGCGATGGTGCCGCTCGACGAGTGCCTGGCGCAGGCCGTCGTCGACCTGTCCGGTCGGCCGTACTGCGTGCACGAGGAGCCACCGATCGTCGAGCTGATCGGCACCTATGACACGACGCTGACCCGACACATCTGGGAGTCGATCACCGCCAGCGCGCAGATCTGCCTGCACGTCCGTGTGTTGTCCGGGCGCAACGCGCACCACATCGTGGAGGCGCAGTTCAAGTCGGTTGCGCGAGCGCTGCGCCAGGCCGTCGCGGTCGACCCGCGGTCCTCGGGTGTCCCTTCGACCAAGGGCGTGCTGTGACGGCCGGTGGGCCGTCCGTCGTTGTCATCGATTACGGCTCTGGCAACCTGCGCTCGGCTGAGCGGGCGCTGGCGGAAGTCGGCGCTAACGTCGTCGTCACGTCCGACATGGCAGCAGCACGCGACGCGGATGGCGTCGTCCTGCCGGGTGTCGGGGCTTTCGCCGCCTGCATGGCCGGGATCCACGATGTCGGGGCCGATGACGTCGTACGGCAGCGGGTCGAGGCAGGGCACCCGGTGCTCGGGATCTGTGTCGGCATGCAGGTGATGTACGACGGCGGCCGTGAGCACGGCATCCGCACGCCCGGCATCGGAGTCCTGTCGGGCAACGTCGTCCAGCTCGAGGCGGACGTGCTCCCGCACATGGGCTGGGACACCGTGGTGCCGCCGCCGGACTCTGCGCTCTTCGCCGGGGTCGAGGACGAACGGTTCTACTTCGTGCACTCCTACGCGGCTCGCGCCCACGATCCGAGCGATGCCGCCGGGGAGACGGTGAGCGAGCACGGCAGCCGGTTCGTCGCGGCAGTCGAGAGCGGTGTCATCAGCGCCACACAGTTCCATCCGGAGAAGTCCGGCGCCGCCGGCTTGCGCCTGCTGAAGAACTGGGTCGCCGTGGTAGCCGCCCGGTCCTGAACACAAGTACGACGCCGCGGGGCGGCTCTGTGGGATGAGAATGCTGGTGCCGGGCGGCGACGTCGTGCGTTTGTGGTGCCGCGAGCCCGTCACACAAGTTGACGCGGGGACCGTAGAGGGCTCTGGAGTGTTGCTTCGAGC
>JAFAZI010000046.1 GCA_019239875.1 Frankiaceae bacterium | reverse complement strand
GCCGATCCCGGGTCCGGGTGTTCGACAACGCCATGGCGGCCACCGCCCAGGAACAGTTCGAGCTCTCCAACGATCTCCGCCATGCCCTCGAGTACGACGAACTCGAGGTGCATTACCAGCCGATCGTTGATCTTGAACGCGCCGAGCTCGTGGGAGTTGAAGCTCTGTGCAGGTGGCAGCATCCGAAGCTCGGATGGGTACCGCCGGACCGGTTCGTGACGCTGGCCGAGGAAACCGGGCTCATCGCCGGCCTCGACCGCTGGATGCTCCGTCGCACGACCCGCGACACGCGCACCCTCATCGAACGAGGGGCACTCGGATCGAGCGCGCGGGTGTCGGTGAACATCTCGGCCCGCAACATCGGCGACGCGAGCCTGGAGGCGGCAGTTCGCAAATCCGTGGCGGCTGCTGGGATTCCCTATACCCGAATCGCCCTCGAGGTCACCGAAACGGGGGTCATGGCCGACCCGGAGAATGCCTGCCGGGTGCTCGAATCGCTACAGAAGTTGGGCGTGAAGATTCAGCTCGACGACTTCGGCACCGGACACTCGTCCTTGACTTACCTCCGTCGGCTGCCTGTGACCACGCTCAAGATCGACCGTTCGTTCGTCCGCGACATGCTCGATGATCCGGACGCCCTGGCCATCGCGGTGTCGATCGTCGACCTGGCCCGGTCGGTGCATCTCCAGACGATCGCCGAGGGCATCGAGACGCCAGAACAGGTGGCGACGCTGCGCCGCATCGGATGCTGGGGTGGGCAGGGGTTTCTGTGGAGTCCGGCCGTGCCGATCGACGAGCTGACCGACCGGGTGATCGGGGACCGAGGTCAGGTCGTCTCAGTGGCAGGGATCGCGCTGCCGCGGCAGCGTCGACGTCACGCCCCGCACGCGACGGCCGAGCACGGACTGAGTCGCCTCATGCAGCTGCACCACTCCGGTGCGTCGTCGACGACAATCGCCGCGGCCCTGAACGCCGAGGGCTTCCGGACCCCCACAGGCAGCCGCTGGCATCCGAACACCGTCGCGCGCACCATATCGGACATCGTGCAACCCGGAGTCGGCCTCAGGGTGGTGCCAAGTGTCTGAAACGGCCGACGACATGACCTTGCAGATCAGCCTGGTAAGTACGCTTCCTGCTCCCGTCGCGCTGTCAAGCAGAGTGCTTGACAGCGCTCCGATCGCCATGGCACTCACCGACCTCCACGGCAACGTTCTCTGGTCCAACCCCGCACTGAACCAGGTATTCGGAAATGCGAGCGGATTCAGCGCCGGAGCAAGCCTCTACGACGTCGTCCACGCCCACGACGTCGCGGACGAGCAGCACGCGATCGACCAGCTGCTTACCGGCGAGTCGACGTGGTACGAGCGCGATCAGACCTGGCTAGGCCCGGCTGGGGACCACCGCGCGGTGCGAGTCATGGCCACGTTGGCCGTCGACGCTGCCGGTGCACCCGTGCTTGCCGGGCGCCCCCGACAGCCGTGCATCATCCGCCAGGTCATCGACGTCACCGAGGCGCGCCGCACAGCCGCACAGCGGAGCGCCCTTCTCGCCGAGCTTCGGGCTCGCAATGTAGAGCTCGAGCACTCCAACCAGGAGCTCGAACAGTTCGCATCGGTTGCCTCGCATGACCTGAGCGAGCCATTGCGGGTTATTGCCGGGCACGTCGACCTGCTGGCCCGCCGCTATCAGGGGCAGCTCGACGACAACGCTGACCGCTACATCACCTTTGCCGTCGACGGGTGTACCCGGATGCGCGGTCTGATAGACGATCTCCTGCGCTACTCGCGTACCGGACGAGAGCTCGTCCGGGACGAGGTTGACCTCGACACGCTGACCGCGAGCGTGGTCAAGGACATGACCGCGGCGCTCCAGGACAGTGACGGAACGGTGGCTGTCGGGACGATGCCCATCGTCATGGGAGACGCGACCGGGCTCGGGCAGGTGCTCAGCAACCTCATCGGCAACTCCCTGAAGTTCCGCCATCCCGATCGGCCCCCACTCGTGCGCGTCAGCGCGGTCGACCGCCCCGACGCCTGGGCCATCTCGGTCGCAGACAACGGTGTCGGCATCCCCGCTCGGCATCGCCAACGTGTCTTCGGCCTCTTCGAGAGGCTGCACGCGCGAGACATTCCCGGCACCGGTCTCGGCCTTGCCATCTGCCGCAAGGTGATCGAGCGACACGGTGGCGAGATCACGATCGCCACGAACGACGCAGGTGGGTCGACATTCACTTTCACACTGCCAAAGGTCGTCTCATCGATACCAGGAGAATCATGACCGAGATCGGCGACGCGGCCAGGCCGGTCCAGATCCTGCTCGTCGACGACAGTCCCGGCGACGTGAGCTTGACCAGAGAGGCACTCCACGCCGGCCGCGTGGCCAACCAGCTCCACGTTGTAGAGGACGGCGAGCAGGCGATCGCCTTCATGCACAGACGCGGCCGCCACAAGAACGCACCGGTCCCCGACCTGGTGCTGCTCGACCTCAACTTGCCGCGAATGGACGGCCGCGAGGTGCTCCGCGAACTGAAAGGTGACGACACGCTGCGCCACGTCCCCATCATCGTGCTCACGACCTCGGCCGACGAGAAGGACATCCTCACCTCCTACCGCCTACACGCGAACGCTTACGTCAAGAAGCCCGTGGAGTTTGGCGAGTTCCTGGTCGCGCTACAGCAGCTGGAGACGTTCTGGCTGCAGATCGTTCGGCTTCCCACTGCCCCAGCTCCTACGCCGGCGCCTCGCTACCCTCTCGCGCACTGTCAGAACGTGCGCAGTGTGGTCGCCGTGCAACAGCCGGGGTGACGTGAATCCTCCTGAACTGCACTTCCCACCCGACGCACGAACTAGAGGAAAGCCTGTGTCTCAGAATTCATCATCGCCGGCTCAGCGGCGTGAAAGCGAGCTCTCCGATGTGCCCCGGCAGCGGGCCGCCCTCGAGGCCCTGGCGGTCAACGCCTACGGGGACGGCGCGATCAGCGAAGTCATCCGGCCGGCCGCGATCCTTCCGGAAGTGGCCGCGCGGCGCGTCCTCGCCGAGCTCGCCTTGAGAGACGTCCGCGCGGGCGGAGTCTGGCTGGCCGACCCCTGCTCCTGGCGGCGCTACGCGAGTCCGTGGACTGACCCTGACGACCCCGACGGGCGCAGCCCAATGATCGGGAGCATGCAGATCGCTTACGGAACCCCTACGCGGTACGAGATCACCATCTACCGGGCGACCATCTCTCAGGCCGCCGCCGCTCACGGATGGACGGTGACCCGCCTCTGCGACGAGGCCATCGGTTTCGGCGGCCTCGACCTCGCAACGTGTCCGCGTGCGAACCTTCGCCCGCCGCCCCGGCCGTTTCGGCTGCGCTGAGCCAGCCTCGCATCGCGGTCGAGTCGGATTCGTCAGCACGGCATACGGGACGTGATCCGGGGCACTACCGCCGGATGGAGGATTCCCACTGCCATCAGGCCGATGTCGAGTACGGCGGTGAGCACTACCTGATCTCCTACGACGAGGCACGGCTCCGCGTCGGCCACCAAGTAGGTGGAGAATGCCGCTGGCTCGACGAGGACGTACCGGTCGACACCCTTCCTGATGACGCACGTGACGCTTTGCGGCGGAAGGATTTGTCGAGCCCGGCACTCGTGACGACCCTCGGCGGATTGATATCCGCGGAGCGACAGCGGGGCGGTTAGGCGGGCCGGCCGCGCCGGTTCAACGGCTGGACAAGCCCCCGGACGCCGAGTGCTGTCGCTCGTGCCGTTCCGGATCCAACCGCGACGTCAACTCGCCGCCCCGGCGAGTTAGTCAGTTCGGCAGCCGCACGATGAACCGTGCGCCACCTTCTGGCCGAGGAGCGTAAGAGATGTCGCCGCCCATCGCGGAGACCATCTCGGCGACAACGGCGAGCCCTGCGCCCACCCCCGACGTACGCCGGCGCAGGCCAGAGTCGGACTGGGTGAAGTCTTCGAACAGCCGAGGCACGAACTCGGCCGGGACCCCGGGGCCGGCGTCCTCGACCCGGATCTCGCAGCCACCGTCCGCGCGGTGTGCGGTCACCGTGACGGGTAGGGCGCCGTGGCGTTCGGCGTTGTCGACCAATCGCAGCACCATCTCGCTCAGCCATTCCGGGTCAGCCCGCACCGCCAGATCGCCGGCGTCCGCGATCTCGACCTCGGGATATCGGTTGGCGACGCGCCGGAACGCGCTTGCAACGTTGACCTCCTCGAGCCGGGGTTGCAGTGCGCCGGCGCGCAACTCGGACAGGGTGAGGAGGTCGACGATGATCAGGTCGAGGCGACGGGCCTGCCGGTCGATCGAGATCAGCGCTACCCGCCGGTCCTCGTCGGTCATGTCGTCGTAGCGTTCACTGAGCATCTGGGCGTAACCGCGGACGGTGGTCAGCGGCGTACGGAGTTCGTGGCTGGTCACCGACAGCAGGTGGTCACGAATCTCATCGGCCCGGCGCAGCTCCGCGTTGGCCTGCTCGCTGGTCGCCAGCGCGAGCTCGAGCTGGTCCCGCGCCGCCAGCTGTTCGGTGATGTCGCGGATCTGGTGGATGAAGTACCGGGGGCTGCCGTCGTCGTCGCGGACCAGGGTCACGGTCTCGTTGACCCACACGATGTTGCCGTCCGCGCGGATGTAACGCTTGTCGATCTCGTAGGTGCGGCGCCGCTGTTCCAGCAGCTCACGTTGATGCGCCAGATCGACGACGGCGTCGTCGGGATGGACGACATCTGCCGCGCGACCGGCGATGAGGTCGTCGGCGGGGTAGCCGGTGAGCCGCGCAAGAGCCGGGTTGACCTGGAGCCAGGCGCCGTCCAGTCCGATCACCGCCTTGCCGATAGGCGCTTCCTCGAACAAGGTCCGCAGCCGCTGAACGCTGTCCGACAGCTCCCGCTGCGTGCGCGCGGTGTCGGTGACATCGGTCGAGATGCCGGCTACCCCGACGACCTGCCCGTCGCCATCAACCCACGGCAGCTTGCGGGTCAAGAACAGGTGGGTACCACCGACAGCATGCGGCAGCTCCTCGCGAAGTCGCACCGCCTCCCCCGCCAGGACGCGCCGGTCCGCCACGCGGATCGCGTCGGCCACTGACGCCGGGAACAAGTCGGAGTCGGTGAGGCCGAGCAGTTCGACCTCCGCACAGCCGAAGACTCGCGCGGCAGCCGCGTTCGCGTCGACATAGCGACCGTCACGGTCCTTCAGATACAGGCAGTCCTCGATCTCCTCGAACAGACCAGAAAGCCACTGCCGATCGCCGGCCGGTGCTGGCCCGCGGCCGTCGTCCGATGCGGCGCCCGGGGCCGGGTCGGCGTTCATGCAACACCTCCGCAGATTAGACCGGGCACGCGCAAGCAGACCATCTTGCGGTCCGCCAGATCGGATGAATCGCGCAACCCGGTAAGAAGTGGTCAGACCCAGGCAGGAAACCCACCCGCGATATAGCCCTACGGGGTCGGTCATGACCACCCAACCGAGGCATATTCGCCGATGTTGCCTCAAGACGCCTCAACGGCGCCGACGATGTTGCTATGGATCAGTCTCGGTGTGTGCTGATCGTCGACGACGACGCCGACTCCCGTCAGCTCACCGAGATCCTCCTCCGCCAGGAACTCTCCGGGATCCCCTGCGAGATCGGGCACGCCGAGGACGGCTTGCAGGCCGTCGCTCGCTGCCAGCGTGCCGACGTCGTCGTGATGATCCTCGACATGCATCTGCCAAGGCTCGACGGGGCTGCGGTACTTCGTGCAATCAAGGGGTTGCCGAACCGGCCACGGGTGATCGCCTGGACCGCTGATCCGGCTGCGCTGAAACACGCTGCGGACCACGGCGCAGACCACAGCATCGACAAGGGTCGCGACCTCCGCGAGCTCACGACCGCCGTCGCCGCCTGCCTCGTCGCCGCCTCGTGACCGACGCTCGCACGCGGCGTATCGCGGGTTGCTCCGATCGGGTGATTTCGGTTGGTGTGTCTAGGCGAACGCGAGCTGGCCCTCCTACCGTGTGAAGCGAGCACCTTCGGCCGGTGCCCCAGCACCGTGTGTCGCCCGCCACACCCGGCCAGCCCGTTCCCGTCCATCGTGTTCCAGCGAGGTTCGAAATGGCTGACTGCGTGTCGAGGCTGGGCCGTGGCGCCGCATAATCCAGACCTCGAGGTCCGCTGGCTGGTGCACACCCCGGCGGGCCCAGTCGTGGTCAAGGTCCAGACCCGCGACCGGCAGTACGTCGCGACCCTCGTCGGCTCACCCGGCGAGTTCAGTGACTTCGGCTATGTCACGGCCGACACAGCGGAGCAGGCGGTGGAGCTGGTGATCGACGCGATCGGCGCGACCTCCGTGATCCCGTTGCCACCACACCACCGCGCACGCTGAGGCCCTGCTCAGCCGGCTGAGGCCACCAGTGCGTCGGATTCCGCGAGAGCTTCGGCACTGATGCTCTCGGTTCGGAGCTCATGGGCGCCGTCGCGCCGGGTGTACTCGTAGTACAGCCGGTATGAGCCGTCCGCGTCCGTGAGCAGCGCCAGGTAACGAAGGCCACCGGGCTCGTGGCGTGACCGCACGGTCGGGCGATCGACCCGGGTGAGTGCACCGAAGCCCGCTGCGGTGCGCGGACCGACGGCCAGGCCTGTGACCTCCTCCCAGTTCTGTGCTGCGCTCGCCCGTCCGTCGTACGACATCCAGATCGCATCAGCCGTTGGGAGGACACTGGTCGCTCTGACCCCGCGCGCATCCCAGGAGCCAGGAGTGCCGGTGAGGACCGTGCCGTGCCAGTTCCAGTCGATCCCGTCAGTACTCGTCGCGTAGTCGGTGGTCATCCGGTCGGTGTGGTCCGGCAGGTCCAGTGGGTGGACCGACGCCCACAGGTGCCAGCGTCCGGAGTCCCAGAGGACCACCGGATCCTTCACGGCACTGTGCTCGTCGCCTGGAAGAACGGTCCGGGACTCGGCGGCGCCGAGGCCCTCTGGCGTCGTCGCCTCGACGAGATCGACTCGCCAGTGCTTCGTCCCTGGCGTCGCGCAACTCACATAGAGCCGCCACCGACCGTCGGGTGTGACGACGAGGGCGGGGCGTTCCAAGGACTCGGAGCCGAACTGATCGCTGTCGACGTGGCTCACCGGATGAAACGTGACGCCGTCCTCGGAGGCCGCAACCACGTTTCGGTATCCGCGGCCCTGCCCGATGGGCCGACGCAGCCGGTAGGCGAGGTAGACCACGCCGTCATGGGAGAGAACGGAAGGCGCCCCCGCCCAGGAGCCCGGCGTCGTCTCGGGCGGCGGAACGACGACGACGGAGTCGCGCAGGTTTGGAAGCGGGAACCCCGAGCGCGACGCGGTCATGAACTCACTTTCTCACGTGTTCACGCCAGATTGGCGAACCGTTATGGAGTAACTCGACTGTTTCACTATACTAGATTTATGGCATTGCCCGACTTCCTGCTCATCGGAGCACCGAAGGCCGGCACGACTGCACTCCACGTGGCGCTGTCCAGGCATCCTGACCTGTTCCTCTCCGCCATCAAGGAGCCGAAGTTCTTCCTCACGGATGAGGAACCACCCGTCGCGAGGGGCGGACCGGGTGACGCGCGGACGATCCGCGAGCAGATCTGGCGCAGACGCGACTACGAGGCCTTGTTCGACGGTGCGCCGGCACATGCAAAGAAGGGCGAGTCGACCACCCTCTACCTCCGCGACTGGAAGGCCCATCGAAGGATTCACCGCCTGATCCCGCAGGCCAAGCTGGTCGCCGTCCTTCGGGATCCCGTGGAGCGCGCCCACTCGAACTGGACGCACCTGCGCTCAGCCGGACTAGAACCCGAGAGCGACTTCGTGACGGCGTGTCACCTCGAAGCCGAACGCAAGGCGAAGGGATGGGCACCGTTCTGGTACTACCTCGAACAAGGACGGTACGGCGACCACCTCGAGCACCTGCTGTCCGTCTTCCCCAAGGAGCAGGTGCTCGTTCTCCTCTACCGCGACTACCGCGAGCACCCCATCGAGACCGTCGACACCGTCTGCAGATTCCTCGGCGTGGCGGAGGGCCTCGTCACGGACGTGCCGACCGAGAACCTCACCGTCGCGTCTTCACCCTCGGTCGCCAACAACGTCCTCCGTCGGGTGATTCGGCTTGCCGACGACGCGGACCGGCGCCTCCCGTTCGGTGTCGGCAGCCTTGTCAAGGCGCCCGCTGCCGCGCTTCTCCAACGCGAGCAGCGGACTCGCTCGCCGCTGACCACTCACCAACGCCGCGAGCTCCTGCCTAAGTTCGAGGCCGACATCCGCCGGTTGGAGTCCTTGACCGACCGCTCCTTCTCGCACTGGCTCGACCTTCACAACGGCGTCGACCGGCCCGCGCTCGAGACGGAAGGCAGATTCGGCACCGCATTCCGGAGCATCGACCGGCCAAGCACCTGACTCCAGCCCGCATCTTTCGGCGCACTTGAGAAACGGCACAGGTTTGTTGCCTGCCGCCACGGGAACTGGTGACCCACACCTCGTCCTGACCAACCAGGCGACGTCTTCACCGGAGGGCACATGGACGCACTCGCGATTCTCATCGCCGACCACAACCGGGTGCGCGGGTTGTTCGCGCGGTTCAACACGGCCAATGACGCCGACGCCGTCGACGAGATGAGCACGCTCGCCGAGCAGATCATCGAGGAGCTGACGGTGCACACGTCGATCGAGGAGACCCACTTCTATCCCTGGGTCGTGTCGATCTCGGACGAGACCAAGGAGACGGTGTCCGAAGGCATCGAAGAGCATCACGTGGTCAAGACGCTGATCACGGAGATCCAGTCGCTGCAGCCAGATCAGCCCGAGTGGGCAGCCAAGATGACCGTCCTCATCGAGAACGTCGAGCACCATGCAGAGGAAGAGGAGGAGGAGCTCTTCCCCAAGGTGCGAAGCGCTACCGATGCGGACGCCCGTGAGGCGTTGGGCGAAACCCTCGAGGGGGCGAAGAAGGAGCTCGGCGCCCCTGTCCTCGCCGACAAGATCGACCTCACCCTGACCGAGCTCAAGGAGCTCGCGAGCGACCAGCAGATCCCCGGCCGCAGCGACATGGACCACGACGAGCTCGCGGCCACGGTGGCACCACCGACGGCATGAGGGATTTGTCCGCAACCTGACGGCTGTAACTCGGCATTGCGGCGCAACCTCAGCTGCCCGGGACGGTATCCCGTCTAGCCTGTCGAGGTGACCCAGGGCGTCGAGCTGCCAGGGATGCTGACTGGGGTTTCCAGCGCGCGGCTGCATACCCAGCGAAGCGGTCCGAACCTGTGGTGGCTGTGGTTGACGGATCCACCGACCACCGCCGCCGAGGCGTTGTCGGAGCTGCCACCGACGAGCATGCCCTCCGAGGCGATTCCGTTGCTCCGCCAACGATCGGCAGCGGAGCCAGGCAGCACCGCGCTCGTGGCCAAGCTCGAGCTCGATGTCTGCGGCGCTTGGCTGACGGTCGCCAACTCGTCGACCGCCAGACCGGTCGTCGTACGACGGGCCGGCTGGGTTGATCTCCGCGGCCACCCGGCGACTGCCGTTGACGACCATGCCGCGGGGGCGCCGGCCGACGACCGGGTCGGTCTGGGGCCAGGCGACGTCCTCGTCCTCCCCCTCGGTTCGGACTCGAGCGCAATCGACACGCTCAACGACCATGTCGTGGACGCGTGTCTGGAGTCGGCCGGGCGGCTGCCGCAGGCTGTCGCCGACGCACTGCGCCGACGGATCGGCGGACAAGTCGCAGTGGTCGGCGTGCCAGGCGACCTCGGCACTCAACCGCTGGACCGGGTCGCGATGGCGACCGGGATCCCGGCGGACGAGGTCCAGTCACCTGGCTACCCGCTCGGCGACCTGCAGCCGGATCTGTGGCGGCAGCCACCGCACCCCCCGCGACTCGCGCGGCTCCGGCTCTCCGCTGACCGCAGCAGCGTCGGCGCCGTCCGATCGCTGCTCGACCGGCTGCTCGCGAGCTGGCGCCTGGACGAACGCATCGATCCCGACGATGTGAAGCTGGTCGCGACGGAGCTCGCGGCGAACGCAGTGGTGCACAGCAGTGCGCCAGGGACCGTGACGGTCCGGTACCGATCCGGGGTGGTTCGCATCGAGGTCACCGATCAGTCACCACACCAGCCCGTCCAGCGCACCGCCACCCCGGACGCTGAAGGCGGTCGCGGCCTTCAGCTCATTCAAGCGATCGGCTCCGCCTGGGGCACCGATGCCGTCGAGAACGGCGGCAAGCGTGTGTGGTGCGAGCTCGAGGTGTCGAGCGGCAGCTGACCCGCGTTCACCTCGGAGCGCAAAGCACCCCACAGCAATCCTTCAGGTCCACGCGGGACCCTGCTCGCAACCATCCGGCATCGAGAGTGCGCGACACGGTGTCGTGACCGCGCAGGTCGGACCTCGGCGGAGGAACTTCCATATGACGACCTGCCCTGCCGTTGACGTGCCGCAGCAGTACGAGTACCGCAGCCGCTGGGAGCATGTCGCCTTCTACGCGTTCATCATCCTGCCGATGCTCGCGGTCGTTGCCGCCATCTGGCTCGCGATTCACGGCCGCGGCGTGAACTGGCTCGATGTCGGCCTGGCGATCGGCTTCTATGTCGTCACGGCACATGGCATCACCGTCGGCTACCACCGGCTGCTCACTCATCGGTCGTTCACCGCCGTCCGCCCGGTCAAGATCGCGCTCGCGATCGCCGGTTCCATGGCGATCCAGGGCGGGGTGATCCGTTGGGTCGCCGATCACCGCAAGCACCATCAGCACTCCGACGACGACGGGGACCCGCACTCCCCCTGGCGGTACGGCGGCGGCCTTCGGGGTCTGTCCCGCGGGTTGTGGTGGGCCCACACCGGTTGGCTGTTCGACCGCCGGCAAGCGGTCAAGCGGCGCTACGCGCCCGATCTGCTCGCCGATCCCGACCTCGCGAGGATCCATGCGCTCTTTCCCTTGTGGGTGGCATTGTCAGTGCTGGCACCGCCGGCGATCGCTTGGGCCGCATCCGACTCTCTGAAGGTCGCCGCGGGCGCACTGCTCTGGGCATCGCTGGTGCGGATCTTCCTGCTGCACCACGTGACGTTCGCCATCAACTCGATCTGCCACGTCGCCGGGCGCCGGCCATATCGAACTCGGGATCGATCGACGAACTTCTGGCCACTCGCCGTCCTGTCGATGGGTGAGAGCTGGCACAACTTCCATCACGCGGCCCCGACTGCGGCACGTCACGGCGTCGGCCGTGGCCAGGTGGACTCATCAGCGCGCCTGATCCGAGTTCTCGAGCTGCTGGGTTGGGCCCGAGACGTCAAGTGGCCCGACCTCGCGCGCGTGCCTCGACCGTCGACGGCGTAGCGAAAGCCCGGCGCAGGTCATCCTTAAGGTTGACGACCGCGCGGCCGGCGCTTCCTAGGCTGGCGAAGCAGTGATCACTGCACAGAACCTCACGAAAACCTACGGTGACCGTCATGCGGTCAGCGACCTGAGCTTCACCGTCGAACCTGGCAAGGTGACGGGCTTCCTCGGTCCGAACGGCGCCGGCAAGTCCACCACCATGCGGTTGATCTTGGGACTGGACCGGCCCTCTGCCGGGCGCGCCACGATCAACGGCCGGCCGCTGGCGGCGCACGAGCGGCCACTCGAACAGGTCGGTGCCCTGCTCGAGGCGCGCGCAATCCACCCCGGCCGCAGCGCCAGGAACCACCTGCGGGCGATTGCCGCGACCGCCGGCATCTCGCGCCAACGGGTCGACCAGGTCATCGAACTGACCGGCCTCGAAGCGGTCGCGAGCAAACGCGTAGGGAAGTTCTCGCTCGGAATGGGACAGCGTCTCGGTGTCGCGGCCGCACTGCTCGGCGACCCGCAGACCCTCATCTTGGACGAGCCCGTCAACGGCCTCGATCCTGACGGCATCAGGTGGATTCGAGGGCTGCTCCGCGGGTTCGCAGCGGAAGGCCGAACGGTGTTCTTGTCCTCCCACCTGATGAGCGAGATGGCCGTCACCGCTGACCACATCATCGTGATCGGCCGCGGCCGGCTGCTTCGCGACATGCCCATGCGGGAGCTGCTGGCGGAAAGCAGCCGCTGCACCGTCACCGTCCGCACACCAGACGTCGATCGGCTCTCCGACGTGCTCGAAGGCCGACAGCTGGAAGTCCGTCGAGTTGCTGGCGACACGCTGCACGTGACCGGCGCGACCACCGACGAGGTGGGCCGCGCGGCAGCCTCGGTGAGCGCCACCCTCCTGGAGCTGACCCAGTCAGGCAGCTCGCTGGAGGAGGCCTACATGGCGCTCACCGAGACCGAGGTCGAGTTCCACACGGGCGAGCGGGAGCTGTCGTGGGAGGCGGGCGCATGACCGAAGTGACCATGACGCCGACCCGCACCAAGCAGGTGACGGCCGACCCCGTAAGCCTGCGCGGAGCGGTGCGGGCAGAGTGGATCAAGTTCGTCACCCTGCGTTCGACCGTTGCTGTGCTCGGCGCGGCGGTGATCGTGCTTCCGTTGGTGGCTGTCATCGTGGCTCACAACACCCGCCACCTCTCGCCGACCCTGGATCTGAACGACGTCGTCGCGTCCGCGCCATTGCAGGGCTACTACCTCGACCAGCTGCTGATCGGGGCACTCGGAGTGCTCTTCGTCACCAGCGAGTACAGCTCGGGCATGATCCGCGCGACGCTGACCGCCGTACCGAAACGCCTCCCCGTCCTCTGGGCCAAGCTCGCGGTGTTCGTGACGGTGACGGCGATACCACTCGTCACGATGACCGTCGCCTCGTTCCTGCTCGCCGAGGCCTACATCAACCGGTACCGCACTGGCTACTCGTTGGCCGACCCGGGCGCGGCGCGGGTCGCGATCGGCACCGGCATCTACCTGGTGCTGCTCGGCGTGATCGGCGGGATGATCGGCTGGATCGTGCGGAGTACGCCCGGTGGCCTCGTCACCTACCTCGGCGTCATCCTCGTGCTGCCAGGCATCCTCGGCAACGTCGTCGGTCACTGGGGCAAGTACGTCGCCGAGGTCCTGCCCGGTCAGGCGGGGGCCGCGTTCATCAGCATCGTTCCGGAGGGCTACAGCCTCCGTCCCTGGCCTGGCTTGTTCGTGATGATCCTCTGGGCGGGCCTGCTGACTGCGGCCGCGGCGTACAGTCTGCATCGGCGAGACGCCTGACCCGCGGCAGCTTCGGTCGGTATGCGCACTTTGTGACTAGGAGGGCGACGAATCCGCCGGTTGGCGCCGCTGTCGCCTTTAGGATGACGACGTGCGGGGGGCTGGATGAGCGATCGAACGCTAGTGCTCATCGAGGACGATGCCGGCGACGCTCTGCTCGTCAGCGAGATGTTGTTCGACGTCGACCCGGACCTCCACGTCACCCAGTTCGCAACCCTCCAGTCGGCCATCGACTCCTGGCCGATCGAAGCGGAGTGCGTCCTGCTCGACCTGGGCCTGCCGGATGCTTTCGGGCTCAGTGCCCTGGAGAAGCTGCAAGCCCACGTTCCTGACGCGCCCGTCGTCGTCCTGACCGGGCGGTTGGATGACGCGAGCGGCCCAGCCGCGCTCGCGGCCGGCGCACAGGACTTTCTCGTCAAGGGCCAGGTGGACGCGCCGGGGCTGGAGCGCGCGCTTCGGTACGCCGTCGAGCGCGGCCGAGCAACGACCTACCAACGAGAGCTGATCGCAGCTGAGGTCCGCGCCGAGGAGAACTCTCGCTTGCAGCGCGGCCTGCTGCCGAGCCCCCTCATCCAGACCGACGAGCTGCGGTTCGCACCGTTCTATCGACCCGGCCGCGAGCGCGCGCTCCTCGGTGGCGACTTCTACGACGTCGTCCAGACCGACACGGGCGTCCATCTTCTGATCGGGGACGTCAGCGGGCACAGTCTCGACGAGGCAGCCCTCGGCGTCGCCCTGCGAATCGCCTGGCGCTCGCTCGTCCTCGCCGGCCTCAGTCAGCCGGACGTGTTGCTCGGGGTCGAGAAGGTCCTGCTCGCCGAACGCGGCGACGACGAGCGCTACGCGAGCGTCGCCACGGTGTCGCTCGACCCCGACTTTTCGACCGCACGCGTCGCGCTGTGCGGACATCCGGCGCCGCTGCTGATCAAGGCCGACTCGGTTGTCGAACTCGTCGCGGAGCCGACGCCCGCCCTGGCAATCGCACCGGGGATCAGCCCTCAGCTGACGACGGTTCACCTGGCCGGCGACTGGGGCCTTCTCCTGTTCACCGACGGACTCATCGAAGGCAGCGTCTCGCCTGGCGCCGTCGACCGGCTTGGTGCCACGGCCCTGGCACGGCATGTCGAGGCGTTGATCGGTCGCTCGATCCCCCGTCACTCGCTCGCGTCGAACCTGCTGGCCGAGGCGGAACGTCGCCACGGCGGTCCGCTGCCAGACGATGTGGCGGTGCTCACCGTCGGCACCTGCGGCTGGTGGGGTTAGGTGCGGTCTGGCTGGACGCTCGCCCGCCGGCTCCAGGCTTCCCTCGCAGCCTTCTCCCTCCTCCTCGTCGTCGCGGGCGGCGTGCTCGTCGTCGCCCTGCGACAGGCCGACCGAGCGCTGTCCCAGCAGACCAAGCGGATCCTCCCGGCGAGAACCGTCGCCAGCCAGCTGCTGACCGCCCTCGTCAGCCAGGAGACCGCGCTGCGCGGTTACGCGATCACCCACCGAGCCGCCTACCTACGGCCCTACCACGTCGGAGTTGCGCAGGAATCCGCGCTGCGCGCACGGCTCGGCGCGCTCATCCCTGCGGCGGGCCCAGCTCGCCTCGACCTGCTCACGGTTGATGCCGCGATCACTGCCTGGCGCGACGAGTACGCGACGCTGCGCCTGCGGGACGTGCTGAACGGCAGCGCAACGACGACGATCGGATTCGGCAAGCAGCTGTTCGACCGGGTACGACAGACGAGCTACGCCCTCGATGCCGAGCTCGGCCGAGAGGCGCGTGCCGCGCAGCGCCGCGCCGACCACGACCGAGGGCTCGTCATCGTGACTTTTCTCGCGATGACGGTCCTGGTCGCGATCGCACTCATCGGGCTGCAACGTGCCTTGCGGAGGTCCGTGCTCGACCCGCTCCGTGCCCTCGGGCGGCAGGTTGCCACCGTGTCAACCGGAACGCACGGGCGGGAGATCCAGCCGAGCGGACCTCCCGACATCCGCGAGATGGGAGTCGGTGTCGAGTCGATGCGGCTCGAACTCGTCGGGGCGCTCGCCGACGTCGAGGCCCGCACCCGAGACCTCGAACGGCGCGCTGCCGAGCTCGCTCGCTCCAACGCAGACCTCGAGCAGTTCGCCTATGTCGCATCGCACGATCTGCAGGAGCCGCTCCGTAAGGTCGCGAGCTTCTGCCAGCTGCTCGAGCAGCGCTACGGCGGGCAGCTCGACGAGCGAGGCGAGCAGTACATCGCCTTCGCGGTCGACGGCGCCAAGCGGATGCAGCGACTGATCACGGATCTACTCACATTCAGCCGAGTCGGTCGTACGAGCGAAGGCTTCGCTCCCGTCGACCTGGCGGCCACGGTCGCCCGCGCGTGGTCCGGACTGGAAGCCCGCGTAGCGGAAACCGGCGCGCAGCTCGAGACCGCTGGGCTCGACCAGCGGGTCGACGGCGACGCATCGCTCCTGCAGATGCTGTTCGCGAACCTGCTGGGCAACTCGATCAAATACAGTCGCGCAGGGACGACGCCGAAGGTCCGGGTCTCGACGGAGGTCGACGGAGACGCGGTCGTGGTCAACGTTGCAGACAACGGGATCGGCATCCCGGCCGAGTACGCCGACAAGGTCTTTGTGATCTTCCAGCGGCTGCATGGCCGCGATGAGTACGAGGGAACCGGCATCGGTCTCGCGCTGTGCAAGAAGATCGTCGAGTTCCATGGTGGCAGTATCGAACTGCGACCCTCGCCGCTCGGCGGGACCTGTGTGTCGTTCACCCTTCGCCCAGAGGAGACTTCCGCGCATGACTGACACCCAGGAGTCGGGCCAGCCGATCGAGGTCCTGCTGGTCGAGGACGACCCGGGCGACGTGGTGATGACGCAGGAGGCGTTCAAGGACTACAAGATCGCCAACAACCTCAACGTCGTCACCAACGGTGAGGACGCGATCGCATACCTGCGCCGCGAGGGCCCATACGCCGACGCGGTGCGACCCGACCTCGTCCTGCTCGACCTCAACCTGCCTCGGCGAGACGGCCGTGAGGTGCTGCGCGAGGTGAAGAACGACCCTGCCCTGAAGAGCATCCCGATCGTGGTCCTGACGACGTCGGACGCCGAGGACGACGTCCTCGGTTCCTACAACCTGCACGCCAACGCCTACGTACGGAAGCCCGTGGATTTCGACCAGTTCGTTGCCGCCGTGCGCGCCGTCGACGACTTCTTCATCCGCGTCGTGCGGCTACCGAGCCGCCCATGAGCGGAATCTCACGCCGCGACGTGCTCCGACTCGGCGGGCTTGGCGTCGCCGGGCTCGTGTCCGTGGACCTGCTGGCAGGGTGTGGCGGCGGCTCGAAGCCTGGCGCGCAGACCAGCGCGTCGTCGCTCACCCCCTTCCGGGCCGACACCACGGCCGGTCGCTCGACGGGGCTGGCCGACCGCGTGGCATGGGCGTCCACCGCGGACTCGGAGTTCTTCCTCGCACTAGGCCGCGGGATGCACGAAGCCGCCGGCGACCGCGGCGTGCAGTACGTCACCGCCACGTCCGGCAACGACCCGGGCCGTCACGCCCGCCAGATGTCCGACTTCATCACCTCCGGTGTCGGATCGATGGCGATGCAGCCGCTGAACGCCGACGCCGACACCCCGGTCCTGCAGCAAGGCATCAGCAAAGGGGTGTGCGTCCAAGGCATCATCACCGCGCCGAGCATCATGCAGGTGGCCGCAAGTCAGCGCCAGATCGGCTTCGACCAGGGAAAGGCAGCGGCGGACTACGCCGTCAAGCACCTCGGCGGCGAGGCGAAGGTGATCTATTTCAATTTGGACACCGTGTCCCCTGCCCTGCGGGAGCGGCATGCCGGCGTCCTCGCGGGACTTGCGACCGGCGGGGCCGGCATCGAGGTGGTCGGGGATCTGACGGTCGCCGACATAAGCACCACGTCGGGGTTCAACACGATGATGAGCGCCCTGCAAGCCCATCGTGACATCAAGATCGTCCTCGGCGGCGACACGATCGTCGTCGGCGCCTATCGCGCCCTCAAGTCCTCCGGCAAGCTCCGCGACGACATGTTCCTCTCCGGCGTGGACGGGGATCGGCAAGCACTCGACCTGGTGCGCCAAGAGGGCCCGTACCGGCTCAGCATCGCCTTCGCATGGCGCCTCATGGGCTACGGACTCGGCCAGTACGGCGCGGACTGGATCGCCGGCAAGCAGGTGCCGCGAGTCGTCGTCGCGAAGGGCATTCCGCTTGCCTCGAGGGCAGCCGTCGACACGTTCGAGGCAGCCAACGCCGATCCAGCCGCCGCATTCGCCAAGCGCAGTGTTTTCGAGAAGTATCTGCCGCTGCTCGGGAACGTCAGTTACAACGACCGCGGCACCTACTGGACCGAAGCGGTCGCACCACCCAAATCTGTGCTCTGAGGCCGCGCGTCATGCGGTTGCCAGCCTGAACCAGACAACCTTCCCAGGCCCCGGGTTCGCAGGGTCACAACCCCAAGCCGCAGAGAGCGATTCGACGAGGTTCAAGCCCCAACCGCCGGTCTGATGCAGACGCTGCGGCCGGTTGCGTTCGGGTGCCTGCGTCGCGGCATCACCAACCAGCACCGTGATCTCGTCCGGGGCGATCTCGATGTCGACCGTGATCGGCCCGCTGCCGTGCCGGAACGCGTTGGTCACCAGCTCTGAAACCAGCAGGCTGGCGGTGTCGACGAGGTGGTGAAGGGCGGCAGCCTGCAAGACCCGCGCGACGTGCGTGCGCGCCGCGCTCGGTGCCTGGTCGCTTGGCGACAGGCGCAGAGGCCCTGGCTGCACCCGATCTCCCTCGTCGTCTTTCCGCCGACCCGCTCACGAGCCACTTACCCACGCAAGGCAAATTCGAACGTCGTGCCAACCCCGTCCGGGCGCTGCGTCGTACTCCGTATTCTTCCGACGTGTCCCACGGCCCGCCGCTTCGCCTTGCTGCCTTCCTCCGAACGACGCTTCCTCTCGACCTGAGCCGGCTCCCGACGATCGATGCCGGCCGCTACCACTCGATCTGGCTCCCGGATCACCTGGTGAGCTTCTGGCCGGACGCCATCTGGACCGCCGAGTTCACCGACCTGGCCGACATCTCCCACTCCCCGCATCGCCATCTGGACGCCCTCACCGTGGCCGGCACGGTCGCCGGGCTCACGCAACAGGTGCAGGTCGCGACCAGCGTCCTGGACACGATCCGCCGCCATCCGGTGATGCTCGCTCAGAGCGCAGTGACCCTCAGCCATGTGTCGCAGGGCCGGTTCATCCTCGGCCTCGGCGCGGGTGAGAAGGAGAACCTCGCGCCGTACGGCTTCGACTTCTCCCGCGCAGTGGCGCGCTTCGAGGAGGCGCTCGAGGTCATCACCCTGCTGTGGAACACCGAGGCCCCGGTCGACTTCGAAGGCGCGTTCTTCCGGCTCGACCGGGCCCGGCTCGACGCAGAGCTGTTCGACGGCCGCCCGCCCCCCATCTGGATCGGAGCCAACGGACCGCGCATGCTCGACATCGCGGGCCGGTACGCCGACGGGTGGTGGCCGACCGGTAGCGACGGACCCGAGGAGTACGCCGCGAAGCTCGCTGCGGTGCGACGCGCAGCCGAGCGGCACGGCCGTGACCCCCAGCAGATCACTCCGGCCAAGATGGTGGTCTCCCTGATCGGCGAGCCGGACGAGATCGACGAGATGCTGCGCAAGCCACTCGTGAAATCCCTTGCCCTTCAGTTGACGGCGGAGAGCTTTCGGGTGCGTGGCTACATGCATCCGATGGGAGAGCAGTGGCGAGGCATCCAGGACATCGAGCCGGGCAAGCTGTCCCGCGAGCGCCTCATGGAGCTCTTCGACGACGTCGACCCCGCAGCCATCCTCTCGGTCGTCCCGCATGGCACGCCGGAGCAGGTCGCCGGGCACCTCGCCGACCTGCACGAGGCCGGCATGCAGGTCGCCGCGGTACTGGACTACGGCGGCATGGCAGGCCAGGACTTCGCAAGCCGATCCGCGGCCAAGGTGCAGGCCGTCGAAACGGCTGCAATGCGCCTGGTCGGCGCAGCCACGTGAGCAGCGACAGCGGGCTCGACGTCGACACTCTCCTCGAGCGCGCCCAGCGGGAGACAGGTCTGGGCGACTTCGGCGACGACACGGTTCCGGACCGGGTCGCCACAGTGCTGGACTCGATCGACGAGGGCGGCGACCTCGACGCCGCCGGCCGTAAGGCAG
>JAFAZI010000035.1 GCA_019239875.1 Frankiaceae bacterium | reverse complement strand
GAAGCCAGCACGATCCGAGAGCGCTGAGCCAACGACTGAGCACTCTTCGGACGTCGCGACCAGGCCTCAAGCTGGGCCCGCTCGTCCTCTGTCAAAACCACCACTGCTGCATACGGATCCGGCACTCACTAAGCCTAATCCAGACTGACAGCGAACTAATGACTCAACACACTAGCGCATCAGGACCGCTTCGCGGCCATCGCCTCGAGCTGCGTGACGATGCGGGCACGCGTCTCCTCCGAGCACCACGAGCGGAGGACTTCCTCGTCGGTCGCCTGGCCGGCGGCGATACGGGCCATGGTCGGCGCATGCAGCTCGTGTTTGGTGGCGTGGTACGCCTGCGGCGCGAAGGAACCGAGTCGAGTCGCGAGATCGATCGCCTCGCCCATCAGATCGCTGGCCTCCGTCACCTGGTCGACGACGCCGAGCGCGTGTGCCTCGGCCGGAGTGAAGAGCTCGGCACCGAGCGCGAGCCGCGCGGCCGCCGTACCGAAAGCGAATCGCGAGATCTCGAGTCCCGCGACGGGGAACGGGACGCCGACCGCAAGCTCGGTGAGACCGATCCGGCCGCTTGCCATCAACCGACGGTCACAGGCGGCCGCGAGCACGCATCCGCCGGCGATCGCATGGCCGTTGATCGCAGCCACCACAGGTGCGGGATGACTGAACACCTTGACGAAGGCGTGGGACAGCGCGCCGAGGAACGGCTCGACGTACGACGCACCGCCATCAACGATTCGTTGCAGGTCGACGCCGGCGGAGAACGCTGAGCCGACGCCCGTGATCACAACCGCGCCGTCGAGTCCGTCGAAAGCGTCGATGATGTGCTCGAGGAGCTCGAGACTCATTGCGTTCGCTTTGCCGCCGTCGAGGGTGAGGACGGAGACATGGCCCGATGTCTCGACGCGGATCACGGGATCACCGGCACAGTTAGGTCGTGTGAGGTCACCGCGCGAGATTACTAAGACCCCGGCCGGCCTATCCCCACCACGGCACCGGGTTGTCATCCTCATCCGTCACCTGGGGCACGACAGAGTCCTGGTTGGGCGACACGAGGTAGCTGCGCTCGTCGAGGGTCGGCACAGTCAGGGTCACGGTTGTCGCGAGACCGCTGGATCCGTCGCACGGAACCGTCGTCGTGCCGTCGCGGCACTCGATGGCAGTCGTCGGCACCGGTTGCGCGAAGTGGTTGGCCCGATAGACCAGCAGGTTGTCGAGAGTTGCCCCTTTGACGGGCCGCTGGAACGTCAAGGTGATCGTGTGGTCGGCGACGGACTTCGTCGCGCCTTTGATGTAGGGACCGCGGCGGTAGCCAGGAGGATCGGAACTGACGGTCAGCGTGCCGGGGAAGCCTTTCGCCTCGAGCTGCTTGGTGTGCACGCCGATTTCTCGTCCCGCCGCGTCGCCGAGCTCCATCGACACGTTCCAGGTGCCCGACAGGACGCAGCGCGCGATGGTTACCGTGGCCGATGCCGTGTCGCCGTCGACCGAGAACGCCTGCTCGGTCTGGCCGACCGGGTGGTCGGCGGCGTCTGGATGGGGGGCGACGTAGACGTAGCCCCACGAGAGCCCGGACTCGGTGTCCCTGGCGGTCGCCGTGATCGTGACCTGCTGCGGCGACGAGGTGGTGTCCACTGAGTCGGGAGTGATCGAGAAGTCTGTGAGCACTGGTTTGTGGTGATCGACGCCGCTCTTCACCGCGACCGACGACGGGAAGCCCAGCTTGTCGAGGTCGGCGGAAGAGTACTTGCGGTGGCCGCGGACCGAGTCGGCGCCGTAAGTGATCCGGACGTTCGGCCGCAATGTGAATGAGTGCACCCAGCGATCAATCGTGACTGCGCCGCTCCACGTGCCGTGACCCTGCGGCTCCAGCCGGATCGGCGAGATGTAGACCCGCCGAGGCGAAGGCCGTTCGCTGAAGCCGACACGGACGGCGACGGGCTCCGGTCTGCTGACCGTCGCGGTGATCTCTACGGCCTTGGCGTGATGAACCGTGTTGACCGAATCCGTGGAGAACGTCAGGTTGGTCAGCCGGCTGGCATGCTTCGTCGGCGCCGTACCGTGACCGACGACCTCGAATCGCGTGGGCCAGTCCGGGAAGAGAGTCAGGTCATGCGGGCCGTGGGAGAAGTTGTATCGACCCTGGTCGAAGCGATCTTCGTTCCCGTCGAGATCGGTGGCGACAACGGCGGCGATGAACCACTCGCCGGACAGGGAAGTGTTCGGGACGACGAGATCGGTGACCCACGTCCCTGAGGTCGTCGTGCCCTCGCTCAGCGTCATCGTGTGCCAGCGTCCGATCAGACGGCGCCCGGATTCGAAGAGCACCCTGATCTTCTTGACGCCCACCGGCGTGCCGGATGCGACGTCGTGAGCGTCAACGCTGACGCGAACGGTCTTGTCGTGCTTGCGCACGTGGACCTTCGACTTGTCGACCGCGATCTTCGTGATCGCCGGAGGGACCGAGTCGGCCGTCGCCCCGCAGTGCTGGTGTTCTGGGTTTGCCGGCGCGGGTGCTGCGCCGCGACCGACGACGAGCACACCGAGAGCGACGAGGACGAGGTACGCCGAGCGGCGGCGGGTGTGCGACATGTGGCCCCGATTCCGCAAAAGAGTGTCCGCTTGAGTGTCTAACGCCTGGCGGTCCTGTCCGGTTGACCTGACCAGACGCCGACATAGTGTCGAACCAGCCATCGATTCGGAGGAATGAATGCGTCGCCCGTCAGTGCTCCTCGCGTCCGCTGTGCTTGTTGGAACGGCGGCATGCGTGTCCTCCGGACCGTCACATGCGGCGGCGACATCGCCAACCGTTGCTGCGGCGGCTTCACCGAGCAACGTGCGGGTTCAGTGGCAAACGGTGGTCACCGGACTGTCCTCGCCGATCAGCGTCACCAACGCGGGCGACGGCTCGGGGCGGCTGTTCGTCGACGAGCAGGCCGGGCGGATCCGCATCGTTCATGGCAAGCGCTTGGTCAAGCGGCCGTATCTCAACATCAGCGGCCGGGTGCAGTCAGGCGGCGAGCAAGGGCTGCTGAGCATCGCCTTTCACCCGAACTTCAAGCAGCACCCGCGGCTCTATGCCGCGTACACCCGCAGTGACGGTGACCTGATCGTCTCAGAGTTCAAGGCCAGGTCGGCCACGGCCAGCCACGTCTCGCCGTCGACGGAGCGGCGGATCCTTCGCGTCAAGCATCGGGGGGCCGCCAATCACAACGGCGGCCAGATCTTCTTCGGCAACGACGG
>JAFAZI010000048.1 GCA_019239875.1 Frankiaceae bacterium | reverse complement strand
ACCCGTCCGGATCGAGGCCGAGCGACTGGAAGGACTGCCCTACGCCGAGTTCTACGGCGGCCATGCGGCCGTGTATCGGTTGTTGCTGCCTGAGCTGCTGCCGGACGTCCCGCGCGTGCTGTACCTCGACGCCGACACCCTGGTCCTCGACGACCTGTCGCCACTGTGGAACCTCGATCTCGACCGGTGCCTGGTCGCGGCGAGCACCAATCCGTTGTATCGACACATGGAACGTCGTCTCGTGGAGCGTCTGGGATTGCCCGACCGCAGGGCGTATTTCAACAGCGGCGTGCTGCTCTTCGACTTGGAGCTTATGCGTAGCGAAGGGGCGGATCAGGAACTGCTCGCCTGGGCGACCGCGAACCGGGATCTCGTCAGCTGGCCAGACCAGGACGTCCTCAACGCGGTGCTCTGGCGCCGGCGGCTCCCACTGCACCCTCGGTGGAACGCGGTACCCGGACTTTGGGCGCTCCCTAGCCGAGACCTTCCCTGGCCGATGGATCAGGTGGAGGCGGCCCGCCGCAATCCGGCGATCGCGCATTTCGTCGGGCCGTACAAACCCTGGCACTATCGCTGCAAGCATCCCTACCGTTCCGCCTACCACGCGCACCTGGCGCAAACGGCCGTGGTGCCGCGCCCGCGGGTCGGTGGTTCGTTGCGTGACCGCCTCTTGCGGCCGTTGCCACCGCTGGCGCAATTGACGGCGGAAAACGGCACCCTCGAAGTGAGAACCGAGCTGAAGCACCAGATCGGCCGGACCACGCTCGGTGCCGAGGCGCGGTTGATCTACCGGCAGGTCCGAGGCCGACCGACGCATCCCCTTACCGCGGTGCTCGATGCGCTAGACGCGAGCACCGACAACGTCACGTTCATTCAGATCGGATCCAACGACGGTGACCGCGACGACCCGCTGCGGCAATTCATCCTCGCTGGTCAGTGGAGCGGTCTCATGGTCGAGCCGATCCCGGACCTCTACGAGCGGCTCAGTGACAACTACCGGGGACGACCCGGAATCCAAACGGTCTGTGCGGCAATCGGTGACCATGACGGAACGGCCGAGTTCTTCGCGATAGCGCGGTCTGAGGACGACGCGGACCTGCCAAGCTGGTACGACCAGATCGGGTCGTGGTCACGCGAGCACATCCTCAAGCACGCCGAATACATCCCCGATCTCGACCAGCGCATCATCACGATGGAGGTGCCCTGCATGACGTTCGAGTCGCTGTGTCGGCAGCAGGGCATCGGAGTCATCGACCTCCTCCACATCGATGCCGAGGGTTACGACCTCGAGGTCCTGCGGGAGGTCGACTTCGACCTCCACAAGCCTCGCCTGGTGCTCTTCGAGTACAAGCATCTGTCGGAGTCCGATCTGGCCGCGACCCGTAAGCTGCTCGACTCGGCCGGCTACGACAGCGTCGACATCAATTGGGACACCCTCGCGATTCGGCGGGACGCCACATCGCCGACATGGTCTCGATTGGCTCGGGCATGGAAGTATGCCGAGCGAAACGCGGTAGCCGCTGGTGGCTGAAACGCAGTTTCTCTTGCTCGTCGGCACCTACCGCAGCGGAACGACGTCCATCTTCCGCTACCTCTCCGACCACCCACAGGTCTCACCTTCGGCCCTGAAGGAGACCGGGTACTTCCTGCCGCGCGGAGAGCCGGCGCCGTCAAGGTGGGGTATCGGTGGTCATTTGGCGTCGGAAACGCTTCGGATGGCAGAGGCCCCGCTCGATCGCTATCTCGCGTTGTTCGGTGGCCGCGACGATGCGGCAGTACGCGTCGAGGCAACCCCGACCTATCTCTACTACCGCGACTCGGCCGAAGCGATGCGCGCGGCGCTGCCTGACTGTCGCGTCTTGATCACTCTTAGAGACCCGTTCAAATGGATTGTGTCCGTGTACAAGCTCTTCATCGCGCTGCGAGTGGTCGACGAATCGTTCGACGGATGGATCCGGCGGATCGTTGCCGAGCAGCGCCCCATCGAGGATCGACCATTTGAGTTGCGCACGCTTGCCCACGGCCGATTCGCATCTCATGTTGAGGGATACCGCGAGGTGTTCGGTGCAGACCGAGTCATGGTGGCTTACTTCGAAGACCTGGTTTCAGATTCTCGTGAATTGCTAGCTGCAGTGGCCAGATTCGCCGGTATCGATGACCGCTTCTACGGCGGCTACACGTTCACCAACGTCAATCCGGTCCGGAAGTACCGCAAGGATGCCTATTACGAGCGCTACGCCGCTATGAGCACGACTGTCGCAAGAGGGATGCACGCCGGGCCGCCGGTAGTTCGAAACAGGATTCAGCGACTGGAGCAATGGGCGCTCCGACGCTACGAGGCATGGGCCACTGAGCCCGTCGAAGATCCATACGTCGGGGCTGAGGTTCAGCGTCGTCTGGTCGAACAGCTCGGCGGTGTTGCCTCGGAGTTGACCGCCCTGCTGGGTAGCGCTCCTCCGTGGCAGTCGCCGTCGCGATGACACTCCGAGCTACGTCTACGATTGAACTTGCCACGGCATCGGTGGGCAGAGGGAGTGGCGGTGACGGGGAACCTGCCTGACAAAGATGCGTCGATCTTCGTCGCCGGACACCGAGGCTTGGTGGGTTCTGCGATCGTACGAAAGTTGGCATCCCTCGGTTATCGCCGCGTCATGTACGCGACCCGCGACGAACTCGATCTCCGTCATCAGTCGGCGGTTATGAGCTGGTTCGAACAGCGCCGACCCGAGTACGTCTACCTGGTCGCGGGGACGGTCGGTGGCATCCTGGCCAACAGCACTCGTCCGGCAGAGTTCCTGTACGACAACCTGATGATCCACGCGACGGTCATCGAAGCGGCGTACCGATTCGAGTGCTCGAAGTTGCTCTACCTAGGTAGCTCATGCATCTATCCGCGCGCAGCCGATCAGCCGATCTCCGAGGACGCATTGCTGACCGGGCCGCTCGAGCCGACCAACGAGGCCTACGCGATCGCCAAGATCGCCGGAATCAAAATGTGCCAGTCATACCGGCAGCAGTACGGGTGCAACTTCATATCCGCGATGCCGACCAACCTGTACGGCCCGAACGACAACTTCGACCTGGAGACGAGCCACGTCCTTCCCGCGATGATCCGAAAATTCCACGACGCGAAACTACGCGGCGAGCGTGACGTCGTGATCTGGGGTACCGGGACCCCCAGGCGGGAATTCCTTCATGTGGACGACCTCGCAGAGGCGTGCGTGTTCCTCATGGACACCTATGACGGCGTGGGTCACGTCAACATCGGAACCGGGGAAGACCTGACGATCAGAGAGCTGGCCGAAACGGTTCGGGAGGTTGTCTACCCCGAAGCAGAGTTGGTCTTCGACACTTCCAAACCCGATGGAACGCCGCGCAAGGTCCTGGAT
>JAFAZI010000043.1 GCA_019239875.1 Frankiaceae bacterium | reverse complement strand
CCGGGCCATCACGATCTGGTGGTCCGGGCGTCGCCATGTCTTCGCCAAAGCGTCGCGAATTGTTGCTTCGCGACGCGTCAAACCAACCGTTCGTGCAGTTTCGCGGGTCTGTGGATTGTGGTTCGACGGCTGTCCCGTTCAACGTTGATGTTTGCTCGATGCGGTCGATTCCCGATGACCTGCTCGCCGCTCCCTTCACTGCCGCGATGGCAGCGGCGAGGGGCGTAACGCCGCAGCAGTTGCGTGGCGGCCGGGTACGTCGGTTGTTCCACGGCGTGTTCGTCGGCGCACACGTCGAAGTCACGCCTGAAGTTCTCGCCATCGGCATCGCACTCGTCCTCCCGCCGGGCGCGGTCGTATCGCACTCGACGGCAGCGCTGTTCGAGGGTGCGGACGTGCGCACGTGGCGCGACAACAATGTGTACGTCACGACGCTTCGTCTCTCTCAACTGCGGCGCCCCGGCATCGTTGCGACGGCGGCGTACCTCGAAGAAGGCGACGTCTGTATAAAGCACGGCATCCCGATGACGTCGCCGTCTCGGACCGCTTTTGACCTGGCGCGTCAGCGAGATCTCATCGAGCGGGTGGTCGGGATCGACGCGATGCTCAACCGCGGCGGGGTGAAGCTCCCGGACCTAGCGGCCTATGTCGCCGATCGGCCCGCTTGGCGAGGGATTCGGTGGGCCCGCGAGGCGCTGACATACGCGGAGCCGAAGTCGCAGTCTCCGATGGAGACGCGGCAGCGCATGCAGTTCATTCTTGCTGGCCTGCCGCGACCGGTTGCACAGCATCCGGTCTATGCGGGCGGGGTGTTGATCGCTGAGCTCGACAACTCGTTCCCCGAGTTCAAGGTCGGCACCGACTGGGACGGCAAGCCACACGCCGAGACCTGGCTGGCCGACACGGAGCGTCAGGCAAAGATCCACCTCGAGGAGTGGTGGCATCGCCGGTACACGAAACTGTCGATCGCCTCGGGCTGGGAGTCGATGATCAATGAGGTCCGTACGGCGCTGTTGTTCCGTGGCTGGCGCCCATGACCTCGCCTACGCTCGCCGGCCCATCAAAACTGCATGAATCGTTGGTTCGGGTCGTCGTGAACCAACGATTCGCGCCGCTTTGGCGAAAATGTCTGGGGCAGAACGTCGCGCGCGCTTACGCCGGGCTCGCGCTTACGCCGGGGGGCGGGGGGTCACGACCATCGAGGGTATGGATGTCCCGGGGTCGTTGCGCAGCACCTGGTCGACGACCCGGATCAGCTCCTCCACCGGCAGCAACGTGCCGGTGATGTAGCCCTTCTCGAACCACATGGTGCCGAGCTCGGTCGCGAGCTCGGAGTCCCACTGGTTGGGGAACTCCGTCATGCTCTCGCCGTCACCGCCGGCGCAGTCGCCCACCGAGATTCGCGTGAAGCCGACTGCCGGGTGCTCGACGCGGAAGCACTCGACCAGCCGCTCGAGCGCCGCCTTGCTCGTGATGTACGACGCAAGGCCCGGCCACGGCGAGGTCTGCGATGCACTGATCGACGAGAGATAAATCGCGTTGCCCTTGGCTTCGGTGAGGGCGGGCAGTGCAGCGGAGGTGGTCAGCGCCGCACCGACGACGTTCGTCGCGAACGAGTTGTGCCAGGTGTCGGCGTCGGTCTCGGCGAGCCGGGCGAGGTGGCCGACACCCGCGGCGTACACGTACGAGTCGATGCCACCGAGCTTGTCGGCGGCCGTGTCGATCGCCGTGCGGCAGGATGCCTCGTCGGTCACGTCGCAGCGAATCGCGTGCGCCCTGCCCTCGGTCTCGGCGACGGCGTTGGCCAACCGGTCCTCGCGACGGGCCAGCAGCGCGACCTCGGCGCCGCGCTTGGCCAGCCCGACGCCGATGCACCGCCCGAGGCCGCTCGAGGCCCCGATCACCACGGCCTTCACGGAGTGGTGACCGGAAGCGTCTCCCAGCCACGCACCGACGACGTGCGGGCCTGCACGGCTCGGTCGTAGTCGACGTCCCACGTCGGGAACCGCTTGAGGACCTCGTCCAGCGCGAGCCGCCCCTCGAGTCGTGCGAGCGCCGCGCCCAGACAGAAGTGGACGCCGTAGCCGAACGTCACGTGCCGGTCGATCTTGCGGTGGATGTCGAAGCTGTCGCCGTTCGGGAACTTGCGGTCGTCGCGGTTGGCGGAGGCTGTGAGCAGCAGGATGACGCTGCCCTCGGGGATCGTCGTGTCGTAGAGCTCGGTGTCACGCGTGACGTAACGGGCCTGGACCGGCGAGGGCGACTCGAAGCGCAGCAGCTCCTCGATCGCGTTCGGGATCAGGCCGGGGTCGGCGACGAGCTCCGCGCGCTGGTCCGGGTGCTCGGCGAGCACCTTGCCGGTCCAGCCGATCAGGCGCGTGGTCGTTTCGTTGCCGGCGGCGGCGACCAGGTTGATGTAGCCGAGCGCCTCGTCGCGCGTGAGTCGCCGCGTCGTACCCGTCGCATCCACGAACTCCGCAGTGATGAGCTCCGTCATCAGGTCGTCAGAGGGGTGCTTCATCCGCCAGTCGATGTACTCGCCGAACATGTCGCCCTGGCCGAGCGCGGTGCCCTCCGGCAACGACGGTGTGCCGTCCTCGGTCATCTTCAGGCCGGCGTCGATCACGTCGCGAATCGCTTCTTGGTCCTGCTCGGGGATGCCGAGCAGCATGCCGATCGTGCGCATCGGCATCTGCGCGCCGAGGTCGGCGATGAAGTCGAAGCCACCAGTGCCGACCAGCGGGTCGAGACTGCGCGCGCAGAACTCCCGGATCTTCGGCTCGAGTGCGGCCACGCGACGGGGGGTGAAGACGCGGACCAGGAGGCTGCGGAAGATGTCGTGCTGCGGCGGGTCCTCGAAGATGATCGAGCCCGGCGGGATGTCGTAGTTGGCCTTGATCAGCTCCAGCAGCGTGCCTTTCGCGGAGCTGTAGGTCTTCCAGTCCGCGGAGCAGGCTTCGACATCGGTCCATCGGCTGACCGCGTAGAAGTCGTGCTTGGCGTTGTAGTACAGCGGTAGCTCGTCGCGCATCCGCCGCCAGACCGGGTACGGGTCGGTGTCGATCTCGAAGTCGTACGGGTCGTAGTAGACCTCGGGATCGGTGACCGTCATTCGTTGCCTCTCTGCCTGCTCAGCCTGCGCCGGAACCGTTGAACTGGTTGAGCGGAAGTAGTATTACACATGCGGAGAAGCACGTTCTCGGATTGGAAAACCCCATCCTTGAGCGGCCATATGGAGGCCTGATGTCACCGGACACCGACCCGCAAGTCCCGAGCATCCCCGCCCTTCTTGCCGCAACGGTAGACCGGGACGGCGACCTCGTGGCGGTCCGCGACGGCGAGGCTGTCCTGACTTATGCGGACTTGGATGCAGCGACCTCGTCCTTCGCAGCCGCCCTGGTCCACGCAGGGATCGAGGCCGGCGATCGAGTGTCGATCTGGATGCCGAACGGCGTCCGCTGGATCGTCGCCGTGCTCGGCCTCCTCCGCTCCGGCGCGGTGCTGGTCCCCGTCAACACCCGCTTCAAGGGAGCCGAGGCCGCGGACATCGTCGGTCGGGCAAAGGTCAAAGCGATCGTCACGGTGACCGACTTCCTCGATACCGACTACCTGGCGATGCTCGACGGGTCCGGCCGCGACCTGCCCGACCTCACCCACCGGATCGTCGCCGCCGGCGACGTGCCCGACCATGCCGTGGCATGGGATGACTTCGTCGCAGCGGCGACCGATGCCGATCGCGCCGAGGTCGACCGTCGCACGCAGTCCCTCGGCCCGGAGTCGCCGAGCGACATCCTCTTCACGTCCGGAACCACTGGTCAGCCCAAGGGTGTCGTGATGACCCACGGCCGGACCGGCCAGGTGGCCCGCGACTGGGTGGCGATGACCGGGCTCACCGCGGGCGATCGATATCTGATGGTCAACCCGTACTTCCACATGTTCGGCTTCAAGGCCGGCATTCTTGCGTGCATCACGGCTGGTGCGACGATGCTGCCGGAGCCGGTGTTCGACCCGGCTGCTGTGCTCCGGCGAATCGGAGCTGAACAGGTCACGGTGCTGCCCGGTCCGCCGACGCTCTACCAGTCGATCCTCGACGCGCCGGACCGCGACGCCCACGACCTGTCGTCACTGCGGGTCGCGGTGACCGGCTCGGCCGACATCCCGGTGCAGCTCATCCGCCGGGTCCAGGACGAGCTCCCGTTCCAGCTCGTCATCTCTGGCTATGGGCTCACGGAAGCCGGTACGGCGACCAGCACCGGTCCGGACGATGACGCGGCCGCCATCGCAACGACGGTCGGTACGGCGCGGCCGGGCTTCGAGCTGCGGATCGACGACGGCGAGATCTTGCTCCGCGGGCCGAGCGTCATGTCGCACTACCTCGACAACCCTGCCGCGACGGCTGAGGTGCTGTCCGCCGATGGTTGGCTGCGCACCGGTGACCTAGGCGTCATCGACGCGGCCGGCCGCCTTCAGATCGTCGGCCGGGCCAAAGACATGTTCATCGTGGGCGGGTTCAACGCCTACCCCGCCGAGATCGAGAACGCCTTGCTGGAGCACGCGGACGTCAGCGCTGTCGCCGTGATCGGGATCCCGGACGAGCGGCTCGGCGAAGTCGGGATGGCGTTCGTCGTACCGGCCGACGGCGTCGATCTCTCGGCCGAGCAGCTGATCGCGTGGAGCCGGGACCGGATGGCCAACTACAAGGTGCCGCGGCGGATCGAGGTGATCGACGCCCTTCCGTTGAACGCCACCGGCAAGGTCATCAAGGACGAGCTGCGCGAGCGAGCAAGCCGCGGGCGATGACGAGCCGCTGGATCTCGTTCGTGCCCTCGCCGATCATCATCAGCGGCGCGTCACGGTAGTAGCGCTCGACCGGCAGGTCTGTCGTGTAGCCCATGCCGCCGTGGATCCGCATCGCATCCGCCGCGAGCTCGAACGCGGTCTCGCTTGCGAACAGCTTGGCCATCCCGGCCTCGACGTCGCAGCGCAAGCCCTGAGCCTTGCGCTCCGCCGCGTTGCGGGTCAGCAACCGCGCCGCCTCGAGCTTGGTCGCCATGTCGGCGATCTTCAGCTGGATCGCCTGGTGCTCAGCGATCGGTTTGCCGAACGTCGTCCGCAGCTGGGCGTACTCGATCGAGGCATCGAAGGCGGCGCGGGCGACGCCGACCGCACGCGACGCGATGTTGATCCGGCCGAGCTCGAGGACGCTGAGGATCTGGGGGAGGCCGCGGCCCGGGACGCCGATCAGGTTCGCGGCGGGGATGCGATGGTCCGTATAGGCCATCTCGACGGTCTCGATGCCGCGGTAGCCGAGCTTTCCGACGTGACGGCTGATGGCGATGCCCTCGAAGCTGGCGCCCGGATCCTTCTCGACGATGAAGGTGCTGATTCCTTCCTCGGTCCGTGCAGCGAGTGCGACCACGCCCGCCCGCTCACCGTTCGTCACCCACGCCTTGGTTCCGGTGACGACGTACTCGTCGCCGTCCTTCACTGCTCGGCAGGCAATGTTCTTGGTGTCACTGCCGGCGTCGGGCTCGGACAGCGACAGCGCGCCGCGGCGCTCACCGGTCGCCATCGTCGGAAGGATTCGCTGCTTCTGCTCCTCGTTGCCGTGGTGCATCACCAAAGTTGCGGCCATGGTGTGGGTGTTGACGATGCCGGTCAGCGTCATCCAGCCGTAAGCCAGCTCCTCGATGATCGCGATGTAGGTGAGCAGGTCGAGGCCGAGCCCGCCGTAGGTCTCGGGGATCGTCACGCCGAACAGCCCGAGCTCACGCATGTGCGCGACGATCTCGGCGGGGAACTGGTCCTCCCGCTCGAGCTCGCCGGCGTTCGGAATCACCTCACGGGCGACGAACCGGCGAACGCCGTCGACGATCTCTCGCCGGACCTCCGGGTCGGTCGCGGGGCTGGTCGGTCGATCATCCGTCATGTCGGGAAACGATACCCGCGGATTTCGTTGACGGCGATTTCAAATTAGAGAACAATGTTTCCGTGCCGATACCGATGCACCGTGGGTTGGCTGACGCGGCGGCCCGGTACGGCGATCGCGCGGCCATCCTCGTGGGTGACGACCAGTGGTCGTTCCGGCAGCTCGACGAGGCCAGCAGCGCCCTGGCTGGTCACCTCGCGCCGCGGGTCCCGCCCGGCACCCGGGTGGCGCTGATGCTGAGCAACCGGCCCGAGTTCCTGATCAGCGTCGAGGCCGTGAGCAAGCTCGGCGCCGCATCGGTGATGCTGAGTCCGGCCTGGAAGCAGCGTGAGATCTCGCACGCCATGTCCCTGACCGGCGCGACTTACGCCATCGTCGATGGTGAGGGAGCGAGCCTGCTGGGTGAGCACCTCGACGCCGACCACGTCTTGGACCTCGACGATGATGCTGCGCTCGCCGCCGCCTTCCGTGCGACGCCGCTCAGTGAGACGGTCGACTGCGGACCGGATGACGAGGCGATCCTGGTGTTCAGCTCCGGGACGACGGGCCTGCCGAAGGCAGTCCGCCACACGCATGGCTCGATGGATCATGCGACGCGCCACTGGGTCGCATCGCTCGGGCTGACTGCCGAGGACCGCTTCCAGGTCGCCACTCCGCCGTCGCACATCCTTGGACTGCTCAACCTGCTGACGGCCGCGGTCGCCGGTGCCACGGTCCGGTTGCATCGTCGGTTCGACCTCGACGAGCTCTTGCGCCGGATCGAGGCAGAGCGCATGACGCTCGAGATGGCGGTGGCCCCCATCGCCCTCGCGATGGCCGACCACCCGAGGCTCGAGGACTACGACCTCTCCTCGCTGCGCTACATCATGTGGGGCGCGACACCCGTGACACCGAGCGTTGCCGAGCGCGTGACGGCGCGGTGCGGTGTGCGGTGGATGCCCGCGTACGGCGCGAGCGAGCTGCCCGTGATCACCGCGAACCCGATCGACCGCCCAGAGGCGTGGCGGCTGGACTCCGCCGGCCTGCCGCCTGCCGGGGTCGAGATCCGAGTTGCCGACCTCGACACGGGCGCAGTGCTCGAGCCTGGCGGCGTCGGCGAGATCCAGGTGCGGAGCAGGTCGGCAATGGCCGGCTACCTGCCGGCCGAGGACACGGCCGACGCGTTCGCTGGCGGCTGGTATCGGACTGGCGACGTGGGTTGGGTGGAGCCGGAAGGCTGGGTGCACCTCACCGATCGCTCCAAGGAGATGATCAAGGTCAAGGGCTTCCAGGTCGCGCCTGCCGAGATCGAAGGGGTGCTGCACGGCCACCCGCACGTGCGGGACTGCGCAGTGTTCGGGGTGCCCGACGAGGCGGCGGGGGAGGTGCCGATCGCGGCAGTCGCCGTCGATCCGGAGGCGGCGGTCACCGCGGAGGAGCTCAAGCACCTCGTCGCCGACAGCCTGGCCACCTACAAGCAGATCCGTGAGGTGACCTTCGTCGACGTCATACCGCGACTGCCGTCCGGCAAGGTGCTCCGCCGAACCCTCCAGCAGTCCTGGCTCGAGACGACCGGCTGATGGACGTCCGGCTCTCCGCCGAGCAGCGCGCGCTTCGCGACGCCGTCGCGCAGCTCGTCGATCGGCTCGGCCCCTCCTCGGTGGCGGACCTCGACGACACCGAGCGGCGAGCGAAGCTCGACGCCGCTGTGGCCGCAGCCGGGTGGCGAGAGCTGCGTGCACCGGACGACGCCGGCCAACCGTGGTCGAGTGCCGTCGAGCCGGCACTGGTCGCGGAAGAGCTCGGTCGCGGCCTGGCGGACACGTCGTACATCGGGCCGGTGCTCGCCGCCGACCTGAGCCGGCGGAGCGGTGCTTCGTTTCAGGCGGCAACCGGGACGGCCGGCGCGGTCGTAGACCTGACGGGTTCGTTCGCGCCGGTCGAGGGTGAAGCGGAGGCGCTGTCAGCGCTACCGCCCGACGACCGAGCGCGTTACCTGGCGCTTGGCCTCGCGCTCACCAGCGCCGACCTGGTGGGCGTGATGCGCGGCGCCATCCAGCTCGCGGTCGACTATGCGGGAGTGCGACAGCAGTACGGCGCGTACATCGGGTCCTTCCAGGCCGTGCAGCATCTGCTCGCCGACGCGCAGGTCGCGATGGAAGGCTCCCGCAGCATCGCGTTGCACGCGGCGTGGGCGGTCGACGAGCTTCCCGCTGATGAGGCGCTCACCGCTGCCGCCATGTCGAAGGCGTACTGCGCGCGCGCAGCCCGCCCGGTCTGCGAGGCCTCGATCCAGGTGCACGGCGGGATCGGCAACACGTGGGAGTGCATCGCCCACGTGTTCCTCCGGCGGGCGCTCGTGGCAACGGAATGGTTCGGTGGCGTCGGCACGAACCTCGACCGCGTCCTGGTCGGTTGCGGGATCGGCGCCGGCGCATGAACTTCGCTGACTCTTTAGAGGAGGCGGCGTTCCGCAAGCGGCTCCGCGACTGGCTGCAGGTCAACACTCCGAAGCTGCCGCCGTCGTCTACCTCCGACGACTACTGGGAGGCGCAGGCCGACTGGCACCAGTCGCTGTACGACGCTGGGTTCTTCGGGTTGTCGTGGCCGAAGGAGATCGGCGGACACGAGATGCCCACCGTCTACGAGGTGATCGTCGATGACGAGCTCGCGGCCGCCGGCGCCCCGCCTCGGCCGAGCCTCGGCTATCTGGTGCAGGGGATCCTGCATCACGGCAGCGAGGACATCCGGGCGCGGCTGCTGCCCGGGATCGTCAACGGGCGGGACCGCTGGTGTCAGGGCTTCTCCGAACCTGAGGCGGGCTCCGACCTGGCGTCGCTGCGGACCTGTGCGGTCCGTGACGGCGACGAGTGGGTGATCACCGGGCACAAGGTCTGGACCAGCTATTCCGACCAGGCCGACTGGTGCCTCGTCCTGGCGCGGACCGACCCCGATGTCCCGAAGCACAAAGGGATCTCCGCGTTCCGGGTGTCGATGAACCAGCCCGGCGTCGAGCAGCGACCGCTGCAGATGATCAACGGCATCACCCGAGAGTTCGGCGAGGTGTTGTTCGACGGCGCACGTGCGCACGCGGACGACATGATCGGCGAACCAGGGGAGGGCTGGCGGCTCGCGATGACGGTCGTCAGTCACGAGCGCGAGCCCGGCGAGCTCGGGTACGTCGCCAGATACCGAAAACTCGTGAACCAGCTCGCCCGCCAGGTGGCCCAGGACCCGCCGTCGTACGGGTCGGAGCAGCACCGCGACCTCGCGTGGGCGATCGTAGAGGCGGAGATGCTGCGGATGCACGTGTGCCGGCGGCTGTCGGACCGGCTCGACGGAATCACGCACGGACCGGAAGGCTCGGTGGACAAGTTGTTGATGACACAGGTCGAACAGGCGGTTGGACATGCCGCGGTGTCGATCGGCGGGGCGCTTGCCGATGACGACACGTGGCTGCGCGTCTATCTCTACAGTCGCG
>JAFAZI010000019.1 GCA_019239875.1 Frankiaceae bacterium | reverse complement strand
CCGCCGTACTCCGTCGGCCAGTTGATGCCGGCGTAACCGGCCTCGAACAGCAGCTTCTGCCAGTGGACGTCGTACTCGCGGCGACCCGGCCAGTCGGTGTGATGCGGCTTCGGTGGCAGCGTGGGAAGGACGCTCGAGAGCCAGTCGCGCAGGTCCGCACGGAACTGTTGTTCCTCGGCCGAGTCGCGCAGGTCCACGCCCGCAACGATAACCTGACGACCTTTCAGAAACTGAGGAGACCAAGTGGGTCGACTGGACGATCGCGTGGTCATCGTGACCGGCGCCGGACAGGGCATCGGAGCCGGCATTGCCCTCGCGGCAGCGGCCGAGGGCGCCCACATCGTCGCGGCGGGCAGGACGCTCGAGAAGGTCGAGAAGATGGCCGCCGAGATCGAGTCGCGCGGCGTGCGAGCACTTGCCGTGAAGTGCGACGTCCGCCGGCGGGACGAGGTCGACGCGACCGTCGCCGCGACGGTGTCCACGTTCGGCCGGATCGACGGCGTCGTGAACAACGCGCAGATGGTGGCCCTGGGCCCGGTGCTGGAGATCACGGAGAAGGACGCCCGGATGACATGGGAGTCGGGCTTTCTCGGCTCGCTGTACTTCATGCAGGCAGCCCACCCGGAGCTGGTGAAGACCAAGGGCTCGGTCGTGAACCTCGGCACCGGCTCCGCGTTGCGCAACGACCTGCCCGGCTTCGCGCTCTACGCGGGGACCAAGGAGATGATCCGCGCACTCACGCGGATGGCGGCGTTGGAGTGGGGCAAGGACGGCATCCGGGTGAACGCGATGATTCCGAACGGCGAGTCTCCCGGCATGAAGATGTGGTCGGAGTGGATGCCGGAGGAGTACGAGAAGTTCGTGAACACGATCCCGCTCGGTCGCGTCGGCCGACTCGAGGAAGACGTGGGCCGGGCGGTCGCCTTCCTGCTTTCCGATGACGCGGCATACGTGACTGGTACGACGTTGATGGTCGACGGCGGCCAGACCTATCTCAGATAAGAGGAGCAGCACGTGGGGATATGTGACGACCGGGTCGTCATCGTGACCGGTGCCGGGGGCGGCCTCGGGCGGGCGCACGCGCTCGCTTTCGCCGCCGAGGGCGCGAGGGTCGTGGTCAACGACATCGGCACCTCGCGTGAGGGCGAGGGCGCATCGACCGCGCCGGCTCAGGCAGTGGTCGACGAGATCGCCGCGGCCGGCGGCGAGGCGGTGGCGAACACCAGCGACATTGCCGACTGGGACGGCGCGGCGTCGCTGATCCAGACGGCGCTCGAGGAGTTCGGCCAGCTCGACGTACTGGTCAACAACGCGGGGTTCTTGCGCGATCGGATGTTGGCGAACATGTCGGTGGAGGAGTTCGACGCCGTCATTCGCGTGCACCTGCGGGGACACTTCTGCCCGCTGCGCCACGCCGCGGCCTACTGGAAGGAGCAGTCGAAGGCCGGCGCCACGGTCGACGCGCGGATCATCAACACGTCCTCCGGAGCCGGTCTCATGGGGAGCGTCGGGCAGGGCAACTACGCCGCTGCCAAGGCCGGGATCGTCGGCCTCACCCTGAACGCCGCAGCTGAGTTCGCCCGGTACGGCGTGACGGCGAACGCCATCGCTCCGGCGGCCCGGACCAGGATGACCGAGGTGGCGATGCCGGAGATGATGAAGAAGCCGGAGGTCGGGTTCGACGCGATGGCACCGGAGAACGTCTCGCCGCTCGTCGTGTGGCTGGGCTCAGCGGACTCCAAGGACGTCACGGGCCGGGTGTTCGAGGTCGAGGGCGGCATGATCGGTGTTGCGGACGGTTGGCAACATGGGCCCAAGGTCGACAAGGGCTCGCGGTGGGAACCGGCCGAAGTCGGTGGCGTGGTTCGCGAGCTGATCGTCAAGGCCCCGCCGCCGACCCCGGTCTACGGCTCCTGATGGCGAAACGATGTGGCAGCGTTATCGCCACGGCCGCAACGCTGTCACATCGTTCAGTGAAGATGGAGGGTGACGGGTGAACGCGCCACTGCTCGAAGCGCCGACGATCTGGGAGCTGGTCCGCCGCCGCGCCGAGCTCTCGGGCGACCGGGTCCTGATGCTCGACACCGAGGGCCGGCGGATGAGCTTTGCGGCGTTCGCCGAGCAGACCGAGCAGGTCGCGGCCGGCCTGCTGGCACTCGGGATCGGACCCGGCGCGAAGGTGACCTGGCAGCTGCCCACGCGGATGGAGAGTGTCGTCATCTCGATGGCGCTGGCCCGGCTCGGAGCGATCCAGAATCCGATCCTGCACCTGTACCGCGAGCGTGAGGTCGGGGCCGTGCTCCGGCAGAGCCGGCCAGAGTTCTACGTCGTGCCCGGGGTCTGGAAGGACAGAGACTTCGGCGCGATGGCGAAAGAGCTCGGCGCCGCTCTCGAGCATCCGCCGACGGTGCTCGAGATCGACCGCGACCTCCCGCTCGGGGATCCGTCGACGCTGCCGCCGCCGCCCGCTTCCGGCGACGACATCCGGTGGGTCTACTACACCTCCGGAACCACGTCGGAGCCCAAGGGCGTCCAGCACTCCGACCAGACGCTGATGGCCGGCGGGCGTGGCCTCGGCGCCGCACTCGACATGTCAGAGGACGACATCGGCTCGATCGCTTTTCCTTACTCCCACATCGCCGGCCCTGACTACATGCTGATGATGCTCGCGGCCGGATTCGGCGCAGTGCTCGTGGAGTCCTTCGTCCCCGCGGACGCGGTCGCGGCGTACCGAGAGCTCGGGGTGACGATGTGCGGTGGCGGTACGGCGTTCTACCAGATGTTCTTGAACGAGCAGCGAAAGTCGCCCGACGAGAAGATCATCCCGACGCTGCGCATCATGTCCGGCGGCGGCGCTGCCATGCCGCCACAGACGTTCTTCGACGTACAGAAGGAGATGGGCGTCAAGGTCGTTCACGGCTACGGCATGACCGAGGTGCCCATGATGGCCATGGGTTCCCCGCATGACACCGACGAGCAGCTCGCGAACACCGACGGCAAGCCGGTCGTCGGCGCTGAGATCCGCATCGTCAAGGAGGACGAGACCGTCGCGGCGGCCGGCGAGGTGGGCGAGGTTCGACTGCGCGGCCCGATCGTGTTCAAGGGCTACACAGACTCGGCTGCGACCGAAGCGGCGTTCGACGCGGACGGGTGGTTCCGCACCGGCGACCTCGGTTTGTTGCGAGCGGACGGCCACCTTCGCCTCACCGGGCGCTTGAAGGACGTCATCATCCGGAAGGGCGAGAACATCTCCGCGCGCGAGCTCGAAGACGTCCTGTTCACGCATCCGAAGGTCGGCGAGGTCGCCGTCATCGGCGTGCCCGATGACGAGCGCGGCGAGTTGGTCGTGGCGGTCGTAGAGCCGGCGACGGCTGGTGACGAGCTGAGCTTCGAGGAGATGGTCGCGTGGTGTGCCGACGCCGGCTTGATGCGCCAGAAGATCCCGGAGCGGCTGGAGATCCTCGAGCGGCTACCGCGCAACGAGACGCTGAACAAGGTCCTGAAGTTCAAGCTGCGTGAACAGTTCGGAGGCGTGCCCTCGTGAGCGACGGCCTGCAGCAGGAGCTGAGCGACGGCATCCTGACCTTGACGCTCAACCGTCCGGAGGTGCACAACGCCCTCGACTGGGTCACGCGTGAGGCCTTGGTGAGCGCACTGGAGTCGGCGTCCGCCGACCTGGCGGTCCGCGCGGTAGTCCTGACCGGGACCGGCGACCGTGCGTTCTGCACCGGCGCCGACCTGCGGGTGCCGATGCCAACCCCGGACCAGCCGGACGGCGCACCGAAGAAGGCGCAGGGTGACATCGCCCGTGGCATCGCGAGCGGGTGGCAGCGCACGGTCACGGCGGTGCTCGACTGTGAGAAGCCCGTCGTCGCCGCCGTCAACGGGACGGCTGCTGGAGCGGGCATGCACCTCGCGCTCGCCTGCGACGTCGTGGTGATGTCCGACGCTGCGAAGCTGGTGCCGGTGTTCGTCCGCCGCGGCATCGCGCCCGACGCTGCCGGCGCGTACCTGCTGACGCGGTTGGTCGGCGTCCAGCGCGCAAAGCTGATCTACCTGTTCGGCGACGACATCCCGGCAGCGCAGGCACTGGAATGGGGACTGGTCGGGACCCTGGCGCACGGCGCGGAGACGCTCGCCATCGCGCAGGCGATGGCAACGCGACTCGCTGCTGGACCGACTCGTGCCCTGTCCGTCGCGAAGCGGCTGGTCAACCGCGCCATGGATGCTGACCGCGAGACGGCGCTCCGAGATGAGGCCTGGGGCCAGGAGCTCGTCATGACGACCGAAGACGCCAACGAGGGCGTGAAGGCCTTCATCGAGCGGCGTGATCCCGAATACAAGGGGTGGTGACGGTGCCGTCGTACGACGTACGCACGTGGTCCTCAGCGCAACCCGAAGAGGTCTTCGCGCTGCTGGCGGACGCGAACACGTGGAAGACCTGGGCCGGCCCGATGATCATGAAGTCGTGGTTCAGCAAGGAGGGTGACCCCGCCCCGGGTGGTGTCGGTGCGGTTCGGCGGCTGGGCGCGAGGGGTTTCGCGACCCGCGAGGAGATCACGGAGTACGACCCGCCGCACTACCTCGCGTACACCATCCTCGGGAAGGCTCCGATGCGCGACTACCGAGCGATCGTGTCCTTCGACCGGCACGACGGCGGCACGCGGATCACGTGGGCCGGCGCGTTCGAGCCCGTCATACCGGGCACCGGCCGACTGCTGGCGTGGGTGTTGAAGCGCATCGTCGGCGGAATGGCGGTGCGCCTCGGTCGGTACAGCAGCAAACACTCGGCGCCGAGCGGCCAAGGGCAGTAAGGTCGCGCGATGGCGACGACCTTCAAGCTGACCCATCACTACGACCAGGACGTCGAGACCGTCTTCGCGTTGATCACCGACCCGGACTTCATCCGGCGCAAGTACGAGGCGCTTGGTGGTCGTGACATCGACGCGGATCGCGAGGACACCGGTGACGGCGGGTGCAAGGTCGTCACCAAACGGACGATGACGATCGACCTGCCAGGCTTCGCCGCAAAGGTCATGTCGCCGACCAACACCGCTGTGCAGACCGAGGTCTGGCAGCCGGCGGGTTCGGACGGCACCCGACGCTGCACCTACCACGTCGACTTCCAGGGCGTGCCGTCGAAGGTCGGTGGAACCCTCACCCTCAGCCCGGACGGCGGCGGAACCAAGCAGACCGTGGAAGCCGACGTCAAAGTGTCGATCCCGTTGATCGGCGGCAAGCTCGAGAAGTTCGGCATCGAGACCGGCACGCAGGACATCAACGAGCAGGTCGACTTCACGATCGCCGACCTCGACGGTTGACCCTGGTACGGCCTGCGGATGCGGCGGACGCGGGCGCGGTGTGGCCGCTTGTCGCGGACTTCGCGACCTCCTACGTGCCTGAGCGCGAGGTGTTCGCGACCAGTTTCAACGACCTGATTGCTCGCGACGACACCGTGGTTCTGGTCGCCGAGCAGGGTGGCGCGATCGGTGGCTACCTGCTCGCGAGCATTCACGGCACGTTCTTCGCCAACGCGCCCGTCGCCTGGGTCGAGGAGGTCATGGTCGAGCCGGCCTCGCGTCGCAATGGCATCGGCGCCAAGTTGATGGCTGAGGCTGAGAGCTGGGCAAGGAGTCAAGGCGCGGCATACATCTCGCTCGCGACTAGGCGGGCCGCCGCTTTCTATGACGCACTCGGCTACGAGGACTCCGCGGCCTTTTTTCGCAAGCTGCTGTAGCGGCGGCGCCCGGGTGCCACGGCGGTCGAGTTCTGACGGGGCGTCAGATTTAGACTGACTGCCATGCGCGGGATTCTCGGGTGGGGCGTCCACCTGCCACACGGTCGGCTCGACCGCACGCAGATCGCCGCGCTCGTCGGTACCGGCGGCGGCAAGGGCACGCGGGTGGTGTCGTCGTACGACGAGGACTCGACGACGATGGCGGTCGAGGCCGGCCGCAACGCGCTTCGCGACTCCGCGACGACGCCAGCGACGTTGTGGTTCGCGACGACGACGCCTGCGTACCTCGACAAGACGAACGCCACCGCCGTCCACGCCGCGCTCCGACTGGACCGGTCGGCCGCTGCCTACGACGCCATCGGCTCGATGCGGTCGACCGTGGGTGCGTTGCGGGCGGCCTTGGACGGCAGAGATACCGCGCTCGTGGTGGGAAGTGACGTCCGCACCGGCCGGCCCGGCTCGGCGGACGAGGCGAACGGCGCCGATGCGGCCGCTGCTGTCGTCGTCGGTGATGGTCCGGTCGTTGCAGAACTCGTGGCACACGGTCTCGCGACTGAGGAGTTCCTCGACCGCTGGCGGGGGCCCGGCGAGCCCGGTTCGAGGCAGTGGGAGGAACGCTTCGGCGAGACCAAGTACGTGCCGCTTGGGGCAGAGGCCTTGAAGAGCGCGCTCGGTGCGGCTGGCCTCGACGCCGCCGCGGTGGATCATCTGGTTGTCGCCGGCTTGCACGACCGGGCCTGCGCGTCGGTGGCGAAGGCTTCAGGCGTCGACCCGGACAAGGTCGTGGATCGGCTCGCCGCTTCGGTTGGTAACCCGGGTGCGGCTCAGCCGTTGCTGCTGCTCGCGCGGGCGCTCGAGGCAGCAACTCCCGGCCAGGTCATCGTGCTCGTCGTGCTGTCCGACGGTGCCGACGTCCTCGTCTTACGAACTACTGAGGCGATCGCGTCGTACCGCGCGAGTCGACCGGTCGCGACGCAGATCATGTCGGGTGCGCCGGTCGAGTACGGGCGGTACCTCGCCTGGCGCGGCATGCTGCCGGTCGAGCCGCCGCGGCGACCCGAGCCGGCACGGCCTTCGGCGAGCGCGGCCGGCCGCAACACGGACTGGAAGTTCGGACTCACGTCGTCCGCTGGCGTCCTCGCCGACCAGCAAGGTGCGGTGACGACGTTCACGATCGACAAGCTGGCGTATTCGCAGAGCCCGCCCGTGGTCTTCGCTGTGGTCGACTTCGATGACGGCGAGCGACTGCCGATCGAGCTCACCGACGTCAAGGCCGATGAGGTCGAGATCGGCATGCGCGTCGAGATGACGTTCCGGCGGCTGTTCGCCTCCGACGGAATCGTCAACTACTTCTGGAAGGCACGACCCATCCGAGGGGTTGAGTGAGACATGAGCTCCCACGGCATCAAGGATCGCGTCGCCATCGTCGGCATGGGGTGCACGAAGTTCGCCGAGCACTTCGACAAGGGCACCGACGATCTGTTGCGCGAGGCGACCGACGAAGCGTTCGGCGCGGCGGGCGTCAGCAAGGACGACGTCGACGCCTACTGGCTGGGAACGGCGCAGTCCGGGATGAGCGGCATCACGCTCGCCCGCCCGCTCCGCCTCGAGGGCAAGCCGGTGACCCGGGTCGAGAACTACTGCGCCACGGGGTCGGAGTCGCTGCGGCAAGCGGCGTACGCCGTAGCGTCTGGTGCCTACGACCTCGCGATGGCGGTGGGTGTCGAGAAGGTCAAGGACTCGGGCTATCAGGGTCTGAACGCCTTCCCGATCCCGAACGACGGGACGCAGCGGTCACTGACGGCCGCTGCGATGTTCTCGATGGTCGCGCCGGCTTACGCCAAGCGGTACGGCGTGGACCCCGACGAGATCCGGACCGTGCTCGCGCGGATCGCCTCGAAGAACCATGCGAACGGGGCGAAGAATCCCAAGGCGCAGTTCCGCAAGGAGTGGCCGGTCGAGAAGCTGTTGGCGATGCCGCCGGTGGCCGGGGGTCTGTCGGTGTTCGACTGCGCTGGGGT
>JAFAZI010000192.1 GCA_019239875.1 Frankiaceae bacterium | reverse complement strand
GCCGATGATCGTGATGACGCCGACCGCGACCGATCCGACTCTTGCCCCGAGCGGCCAGCACACGGTCACGGTGTGGGCGCAATGGCATCCGCGCCAGCTGCGCGACGGGGACTGGGACGGGCGCCGCGACGAGGTGGCGGACGGGATCGTGACAGCGGTGGACCGCTGGGCGCCCGGTTTCGGTCAGACGGTCATCGACCGGTTCGTGCAGACGCCGCTCGACCTCGAGCGCGAACTCGGCCTGCTCGGCGGGAACATCATGCACGTCGAGACAGAACTCGATGCGATGTTCTCCCTTCGGCCGCTACCGGGATGGGCCGGCTATCGCGCGCCCTACCCAGGGGTGTACCTCTGCGGTGCGTCGACGCACCCTGGTGGTGGCGTCTGGGGGGCGAGCGGGCGCAACGCAGCCGCCGTCGTCATCCGGGATCTCACGAGACGGCGCCGGCGCTGAGGCGCAGGTCACCTCAGCTGGTGGTGTCCTCGTCGACCGTCATGTGGCTCCACACCAGACCGGCGATGTGTTCGATCGTGTGGATCCCGTAGTGCTCGGACGCGTTGTGTTGGGTTAGCACGGCGATCTCGTAGCGCTTGCCCTCGCCGCGCACCCAGCCGATGCTGTTGACCGCCCACCGCTCGTGGTCGCGGTGGACCGGCACCCAGCCGTTCTTGTTGCCCACGACGGCGTCGTCGGGGACTCCGGCGCTGATCCCCCACCGCTGGTCGGCCTCGACGTTCAACATCAGATGCCGTTGGAAGTGCCGGGCCTTGTTCGTGAGTTCCTTGTTGTGGTGCAGCAGCTCCCGAACCAGCAGGACCTGGTCCGGCGCCGACGTCTTGGTGAGCCCCCAGTCGACCTTCGGCGACGTGTGCGCCAGTCCGACCCCGTCGTTGTACGCCTTCACGCCCGCAGCACCACCGTCATATGCATAGAGATCCGTTGCGGCGTCGTTGTCGCTGTGCTCGATCATCGCGGTCGCCATGACTCGCTCGCTGTGAGTGAGGTGCCCGTGGGTGCGGTGCAGCAGCGTCTCGAGGATGTCGGCCTTGACGATGCTCGCGGTCCGGCCGCGGTACGACGGATGGATCACCAGCAGCTTGTCCGCGACGCCGTCGAACACCGCCACCGACGCGGCACCGTCTCGACGCTTGACGTAGTCCTGCAGCAACGACTTCAGCGAGGGCGCCGCGGCGGTCAACCGGGCCTGTGGCGTCATGCTGGCGTCCGGCAGCAACGTGTCGTGCGAGCTCGCCGGGAGCTGGGTTGCGAGCCCGACGATCCCGCTGACGAGTGAGGCCACGGTGATTGTCGTCGCCAACCGGCGTCGACGTTCCCGCGCGGCGCGCGTGGTCTTCACTGCCGCGTGGCCAATCCCAACCGCTGGTAGATCTCCCGTGAGGAGGTCGACCGGTTGAGGGTGATGAAGTGCAGGCCGGGCGCGCCCTCGGCGAGCAGGGTCTCGCAGAGCTCGCTCGCGACCTCTACCCCGATCTCACGGACCGCCGCCGGATCGTCCTCGACCGCGCGGAGCCGTTCCGCGAGCGGCGCGGGAAAAGCTGCGCCGGACAGCACAGCGAACCGTTCGATCTGGGCGACGTTGGTGACCGGCATGACCCCAGGCAGGATTGCGATGTCGCAGCCGGCCGCCGCAACGCGATCCCGAAGTCGCAGGTAGTCCTCCGCCATGAAGAACATCTGCGTGATCGCGAAGTCGGCGCCAGCGCGACACTTGTCCACGAAGAACTTCACATCGGTGTCGAAGTCCGGCGACCGCGGATGCTTCTCGGGAAACGCGGCCACGCCGACACAGAAGTCGCCGGCATCACGCACGAGCCGGACGAGCTCGGCGGCGTACTCCAAGCCTTCTGGGTGGGCCACCCAGTCGCCCTGCGGGTCACCGGGCGGGTCGCCCCGCAACGCGAGGACGTTGCGAATGCCCGCGCCGGCGTACTGTCCGACGACTCGACGCAACTCGGCGACAGAGTGGTTCACCGCCGTCAGATGGCCGACCGGCGTCAATGTGGTCTCAGTCGCTATGCGTTCGGTGATCGAGACCGTCGTGTCTCGTGTCGATCCTCCGGCGCCATAGGTGACCGAGACGAACGTCGGGTGCAGCGCCTCCAGTTCCCGCAACGCCTGCCACAGCTGCCGCTCGCCGTCCGGGGTTTTTGGCGGGAAGAACTCGAACGAGTACGACCGAAGACCCTTGGCCAGCAGCTCCCGGATCGTCATTCGCGCAGCCGGAACGTGTTCCGTGCGCCGATCGGTCGTTGCGGACATTTCTCCAGTATCGACGATTGCCCATGCGCTCGCAGGGCCCTGATGGTGCTGCGGGATTCTTGATGATGTGCCAACGGACGTCCGCGACCGCGTCGAGAGCGCTCTCTCCGCATTTGTCGTAGGTGCCGTCGGCGAGCTCGAGTCGATCGGCGGCGACCTGCTGCCGGTCGCGGCAACCGCCCGTGAGTTCGTGCTCGGCGGCGGCAAGCGGCTCCGCCCCGCGTTCTGCTACTGGGGCGCACGTGCCGTTCGCGCTGCTGACAGCGACGCACTCATCGCGGCAGCGGCGAGCCTCGAGCTGCTTCAGGCCTGCGCCCTCGTGCACGACGACGTCATCGATCGCAGCGCAACGAGGCGCGGCCAGCCCTCGGTCCACGAACGATTCGCTCGCCTGCACTCCAGCCACGAGTGGATCGGAGACGCAGCCGGTTTCGGCGCGGCGACGGCGATCCTGCTCGGTGACCTCTTCCTCGTGTGGTCCGATGCCATGCTGGCGGCGAGCGGCCTCGGTGCCGCCGAGCTGGAACGCGCCCGGCCCGTCATCGACAGCATGCGGGTCGAGGTGATGGCAGGGCAGTATCTCGACGTCGTCGAGCAGGCGCGCGGTGGCGGCTCCGTCGAGCGAGCGTTACGGGTCGCCCGATACAAGGCGGCCAAGTACACGGTCGAGCGTCCCCTGCACCTCGGCGCGGCAATCGGCGGTGCAGATGCGGCCGCGCTCGACGCCCTGTCTGGGTACGGCGTGCCGCTGGGTGAGGCGTTCCAGCTCCGCGACGACCTGCTTGGGGTGTTCGGCGATCCCGCGGTGACCGGTAAGCCCGCCGGCGACGACCTGCGAGAGGGCAAGCGCACCGTGCTCATCGCCCTGGCGATGGAGAACGCCTCGCCGACGGATCGCGCGATGCTCGCCGAGCGAATCGGCGATCCGAACCTGGATGAGACAGGCATCGCAGCGTTACGACAGATCGTCGCTGACACCGGCGCGGCTGGTGCCGTCGAGTCGCTGATCACCGAACGGTTCGGGGCAGCCGTCAAAGCGATCCAGTCGGCCGACTTCGATCCCGTGGCGACGACGGCCCTTCTCGAGCTCGCCAGCGCCGCGACGCAGCGGGTCGAGTGATGCGCACCGTCACCGGTCGCACGGATCACGTCGTCATCGTGGGTGCCGGCCTCGGTGGGCTGTCCGCCGCGCTGCGGCTGGCCGGCGCCGGCCGGCGAGTCACCATCCTCGAACGCGAGCTGACGCCAGGCGGTCGAGCTGGTCAGGTCGAGCTGGACGGATATCGCTTCGACACCGGTCCGACGGTCCTCACGATGCCCGACCTCATCGCGGACGCGTTCGCGTGCGTGGACGAGGACATGGCCGACTGGATCGATCTGCACCCTGTCGAACCGGCCTACCGAGCCTCCTTCGCCGACGGGTCGAACATCGACGTCGTCGCCGACGTCGATGCGATGGCCGATCAGATCGCCGCCACCTGCGGCGCCGCAGAGGCTGCTGGCTACCGGCGATTCGTCGACTTCGCGCGACGGCTGTATGCGTTGGAACGAAAGGACTTCATCGATCGCAACCTGGACTCGCCGTTCGATCTCGTTCGCCCGTCCCTCGCGCGGCTCGCCGCACTCGGCGGCTTTCGCCGGCTCGCACCGAAAGTCGCGTCGTACCTGAAGGACGAGCGGCTGCAGCGGATCTTCACCTTCCAGTCGATGTACGCCGGGATGTCGCCGTACGACGCCCTCGCCATCTACGCGGTCATCGCCTACATGGACTGCGTCGAGGGCGTCTTCTTCCCGACCGGCGGCATTCACGCAGTGCCGGCCGCAATGGCGGGCGCCGCTGAGAAGAACGGCGTCGCGATCAGGTACGGCACCGAGGTCGCTCGCGTCGAGGTCGTCGCCGACCGTGCCGTCGCCGTACACACCCGTGATGGCGAGCGGGTACCGGCTGACGTGGTCGTTCTCAACCCCGACCTGCCGGTCGCGTGGCGAGAGCTGCTTCCGGCTGAGCGGCGACCGCGACGGCTCGAGCGGATGCGCTACTCGCCGTCCTGCTTCTTGTTGCTCGCGGGGTCTCGCCTTCCTGATGCGGGTGAAGCGCATCACACCATTCATTTCGGCAAGGCATGGCGATCGACGTTTCGCGAGCTGGTCGACGACAAGGCGCTGCAGAGCGATCCCTCACTGTTCGTCAGCACCGCGAGCGTGTCGGACCGATCGCTCGCGCCGGCCGGTCGATCGACGCGATACGTCCTCGTACCGACGCCGAACCTCCAGGCCGGGATCGACTGGGACGTCGTCGGCCCGCGCTATCGCGACGAGGTCGTCGCCCGGCTCGAGGGTTTGGGATATGAGCGGTTCGGCGATTCGATCGATGTGGAGACAACCATCACGCCCGCCGACTGGGGGCGACGCGGCATGGCGCATGGCACGCCATTCGCCGCCTCCCACTCGTTCTTCCAGACCGGACCGTTCCGCCCCGGCAACCTCGCATACGACAACGTGGTGTTCGTCGGCTCGGGGACCCAACCGGGCGTTGGCGTACCAATGGTGCTGATCTCCGGTCGGCTTGCTGCGGAACGAATCGTGAAAGCAGATGTCAGGTGACGCTCGCCGCGTCGTACGACGCCTGCCGACAGATCAACGCCCGAACCGGTCGCACGTTCTATCTGGCAACCCTGCTTTTACCACCCGCAAAGCGCCCGGCAGTGCACGCCCTCTATGCCTTTGCGCGCCGGACCGACGAGATTGTCGACCGCCTGGACCCGACATTGACGGTGGCGCAGCGGGAGCGCGAGCTTTCCGCCTGGGGCACGCGGTTCCTGTCCGGCGCCGCTGACGATCCGGTGCTTGCGGCAGTGCACGACACGGTCGAGCGATACGGGATCCCGTTGCGACACTTCGAGGACTTCCTCACGTCGATGCGCATGGATCTCACGACCAAGGAGTACGCGACGTACGACGACCTCGCGGTCTACGTACACGGGTCTGCGGCAGTGATCGGGCTGCAGATGCTGCCCGTGCTCGGCACGGTTCCGGGGATGCACGATGCGGCGGCGCCCTACGCGCGTGATCTCGGAATCGCCTTCCAACTGACCAATTTCATCCGCGACATCGGCGAGGACCTGCAACGAGATCGCATGTATCTGCCGAAGGACGAGCTTGCGATGTTCGGCGTCACCCGGGACGACCTTGCGAGCCGCGTTGTCGATGGAAACGTCCGGCGGCTGATCGCCTTCCAAGTGACCCGAGCGCGCGAGCTGTACCGGTCGGCCGCTCCTGGCCTCCGGCTGCTCGACCCGACGAGCCGCGACTGCATCCGGACGGCTACCACGTTGTACGGCGAGATCCTCGATGCTGTCGAGGCTGCGGACTATCAGGTTTTGGACCGGCGCGTGGCGGTTGGACTGCCCCGCCGAGCCGCTGTCGCCGCACCCGCTCTGGTCCGTGCGTGGTGGCGGCGCCGCACCTGAGGTCAGCGACTCGTGAGTGATAGACACCCCTGATGAGCGCTTACTTCGTCTTCAACTACTCCATCACCGACGCGGAAGGTTACTCCTCCTACCCAGGCGCTGCGATGCCGTCGATCGGCGAATCCGGCGCCGAGGTGCTGGTCGCCGACTATGCGACGGACCCCGTCGAGGGAGAACCCGGAACGGTCACCGTCGTCTTGAAGTTCGAGTCCAAGGACGCGGCCCGGGCTTGGTACGACTCACCGTCGTACCAGTCAGCACTCCCGACGCGGCGCGCCAACTCGACCGGCATCGCAGTTGTGTGCGACGGACTCGGAGCCTGAGGCGTACTGCCTCAACCTCATCTGCTTACTCATCCGCTAGGGGGGCACCCTCTCGGTCCTGCAACGAAGCGCATTGCAACGTTGGAAATCAAGGAGGATCGATGACGATGCCCGCGAGTGGCTCGACGACAAGAGTCACCAGTAACACCGATTACCCGAAGGTCGAGCACACGCCGACCCGCATCACCGAAGAGACCAAGCCGGCATTCAAGACCACGGAGATCATCTTCTACGTGGCGACCGTGGTGGCAGTGCTGATCGCCGCCCAGGTCGTTGATGGATTCCGCGCCAATCAGGCTTGGCTGTACGTGACGCTGCTCACCGTCGGTTACATGCTCAGCCGCGGCCTTGCGAAGTCAGGCAGCTACGCGAACGACAACGACCCTCGGACCGACAACCGCCGCTAGTTCGCCGGCTTGGCAAATGCTTGCTGAGCTCAGCGGGGGGTTCAGCCGGCACGGCGTCGCTCGGCGCGCGATTGCGTCGAGCGACGCTGCTCACACCTGCAGGAACGCGACAGAGTTACCGGCCGGATCGGTGAACGTCGCCTTGCGCCCGCCGCCGACGTCCTCGACTTGATCCGCCTCGATCGACTGGCTCGCGAGGTCGGCCAGCTGTCGATCCAGGTCGTCGACGGCGATCGCGACAAGGCTGTGACCCGAACGCTCGGGGTCGACGACGGCGTACAACCACGCACCATCGGTGACCTGCCACATGACCTCTTGGTCAGGGACAGCAACGACGTCGGCGGGCTTACCTAACACACGCTCGTACCAATTGACCGCCTCGTCGAAGTCGGTGACCGCGACGCCGACGAACAACACGTCAGCTGCCACGACGGCTCGTATGTAAGGACTGCGCGGCACGACCCGCGTAGGGCGGCAGATCCAGATACGTCTTGAGGCCGGCATCGGCCCGGACGACATAGGGCACGGCGTTCACGCAGTGCATGGCCGTGGCGACGATGCCAGGGTTGCGGCGCAGCCCCTCTTCGATGTTCGGTGGGTGCAGGTTCTTGAACACCAGCTTGGTGCCGGGATCACCGGTGACCTCGACCTCGAACCGCTCGCCGGCTGGGCCGAACTCCCACGCCGGGTCGAGACTGCCGTCGCCCATCAGCCAGTTCACGGCTGCGGTGACCACGGGCCGGCCATCGACAATGGCCTCCCACTGGAACCGTTGGGCGGCAACGAGCCCGGGCTCGATGATGCCGATCGGTGAGTCGATCGGAACAGTCGCAACGGCGACCTCGTGCGTCGTACGCAGCTCGGCTTCGATGTCAAAGCCGAGCTCCGCGGCGACCATGCGGACCGACTGGCCGAAGCCATCCCCGAGAGCGGCCACCATGATCGAGGTCGTGGCGACCTCGGGGGTCGCACCGAACAGCATCCAGTCACGGATCACGTCGGGAGCACCGTACGTGCGGATGTCCGAGAACTCCTCTGCACGCACGTGGGTGATCGAGCCGGACAAGGCGGAGACGATCAACGGAAATCGTTCGGTGATCCCGCCCGGGTGGATGCCCGTCCCGTGCAGCGTGACGCCCGAATCACGGCACAGCACATCAATCCGCTGTCGCTCGTCCGCCGCCGGAAAGAACCAGCCGAGAGGTGTCACGAGGTTGCAGCCCGAGGCGATGATGCGGTCCACAACCGCGGGGTCCGCCATCAGCGGGCTGTAGATCGCGCAATCCGCGTCGGCAGCCAAGACGTCGTCGATGTCACTGCTTGCAAGCACACCGACCGGCTCGCGACCGATCAGTTCACCGACGTCGACGCCGTGCTTCTCGGCGGAGTGGACCCAGCAGCCGACGAGCTCGAGGTCCGGGTGCGCCAGCACCCCTTCGATCGCCGCCTTGCCGACGCCGCCGGTTGCCCACTGGACGACTCGGTATGTCATCCGCCGACCTCGTGCAGCTCGACACCGTTGCCGGACGGGTCATTGAGGAACGCCTGCCGGCCGGTCCCCACTGCAGCAGCGTCGGTGACCTCCACCCCTTCGGCCCGGAGCTCGGCGATCACCGCGTCGAGATCGGCGACTTGGATAGCGAAGTGCTGGCCGAGCGATGCCGGCGGGCTGGCCTGGATCAGATGTACCTGCTGCCCACCCGCATCGAGCCAGGCACCCGGGAAGCCGAAGTCAGGCCGATCAGCCCGACGGGTCAAGCCCAGGCGGTCGACGTAGAAGGCCTCCGCTTCCGCTACGTCGCGGACGTTGATTGACACGTGGTGGACAGCGAGCGGCTTCATCGTCGCAATCTTGCCCGATCCGCGCGCCCGGCACCGACCTGCCAGCACACACCTCGGTATGGCCCGGAGCGGACGATGCAGTCTTGCGTGCGGCGCCCCGCTACATGTCCGAGCGCAACATGACGACTGACTGGATCAGTTCGTCGCGGACTTCGTATGCCACTGCCACGTGAAGCTGCTGCTCACCGAGTTGAACCTTCTCCTCGTCCACCACCCATCCGCCGGCACGGATCCGGTTCGGCACCTCGGCCACAACGTCGGGGTACTCGGCGAACAAGCCCTCATAGCGAACCCGAATTTGGTCGTGACCACTCATGAGCACGCGACCGTCCGCATGCCGGACCGTGGCATCGGGGGCATAGCTCGCCAGGAAGCTTTCGATGTCATGACGGTTGTAAGCATCCAGCTGTGCTTGGACCGGATCGAAGGCTGCCACGCCTGCACGTTAGAGCCGATTGACGAGGTTCGCGACAGCCGCAGTCACAGGACAAGCAGGAGCAAGACAGCGATCGCGATGATTGCGGTAACCATCGCTCCGGGACCGAAGCCGGCCCACGTGGGTTCCTGGGCCCGCGACGGGTGTCGACCGAGTGGATGCGGGTCGAACAGGAGGTCCTTCCAACGCCGCCGCCGGCGTGCCCACATGTCCACGCTCGCATTACAGCGCACGAAGCTGGACACCCGCCTGCTTCCAGGGGTCGTGAGTTGTGCCCGACGTGATGACGTCGGTCACAACTCACGACCTTCGCTCACAGATGACAGTCGGCGCCGCTTGACACCGAGGGTCTTCGAACATATGTTCGATGCGTGAACCACCCGGCGAAGGATGCGGCGGCGCGAGACCGCCTCGTCGCCCCGCTCCGCCGTCGACTCGATGAACTCGAAGCAATGCCGCCTGGTGCAATGCTGGTCACCGGACTCCAAGCTCTCGAGGCACAGCATCTCGATTCCGCGAGTGCGGTTCGGGTAAGAGCCTTGTGGGAGCGCGTCAACCGCTGGTCCACCGCCAAAGCCATGGTCGCGACGTGCAGTGCCGTCGATGGCGTCGGTGACCTGCCCGGCCTCACCTCCCTCGAGCAGACCCAAGTGGTCACCCAAGAGCTCGCGTCAGCGCTGCAGGTCTCGGTCGGCACTGCGAGTAACGAGATCTGCCTGATGCTCCAGGTCGCCGCCGACATGCCGCAGTCGTGGATGGCACTTGATCGCGGCAACCTCTCGATTGCGCACCTTCGGAGCCTGTACAAGGAGACCCACTGTGCCGGCCACGAGGTCATCCAGGCCGTCGACGCCAAACTCGTTCCGTTGGCCATCGAGCGTGGGTGGACGCCCGCTCAGCTCGCGATGCACGCAAAAAAGCTCGTGATCACTCTGCACCCGGAAGGCGCCGCCGAACGTGCCGCCGAGGCCAAGAAAGGCTCGGACGTCCGCTTCCGCCCGGAAGCCGACGAGACGGCGACCGTCACGGCGTACGGCGACGCGGTGTCGTTACGCGACGTGATGAACGCGATCAACGATCGCGCCGAGCAGATGGGCCGCGATGGCGACGTGCGGCCGGTCGGTCAGCGTCGCGTCGCCGCCCTTGGCGAAGCGGTCCTTGGCGAGCCAGCCGACATCGTTGTCGCAACCGACGACGACGGCAGCACGACAGCAGTGGTTCCGGCCGAACGCCCGACACGACAGTGGCGGCGGCGGCGCGATGCTCTGGTCCGAATCGACCTCGCGACGCTGATGCGCCAGAACGACAGCGCTGCGGAGCTCGAGGGTTACGGCGCGATCACCGCCGAGACCGCGCGCCGCATCGCCTCCGATTCCAACCTTCGGCGCCTCGTGACCGACCCGGTCACTGGCGAGGCGATCGACCTCAGCGCCGACCGCTATCGCCCGTCGCAGCTGCAGCGCGACTTCATCGCCGGTCGTGACGGCGTCTGCATGCTGCCCGGTTGCAACCGTCCGGCGCGCGACTGCGAGGCTGATCACCGCGTCGAGTACGGCGAGGCCGGAGGCAAGACCGCGGTCTGGAACCTGATCGATCTCTGCGGCTTCCACCACGACTTCAAGACCAAGAAGCTCTGGCATGTCGAGCTGAATCCAGACGGCAGCCTGACCTGGACCAGCGCTCTCGGCTTCACCTACGTCCGATATCCAGAGCCCTTCCCGATGGAGCCGTTACCGTCCGACGACGCGGCGATGCCCGATCTCGACGACAGGATCCTGGCCGCCGACCCGGATCCGCCCCGACCGGACGATCCGTTACCGGACGCGCCGGAGATCACGATCGAGGAGTTCTACGACTACCTCGAAGAAGCCGACCGCGAGTTGTACGCCTATGCCAACTCGTGCGACTACGACGACCTCATTGCGCTGCGGTCGTTCGGCGGCCCCACCAGATCCACCAGCTGAGGGTCTGGAGCACCAGCGAGAACCCGAACATCAGGTCCTCGACTGGTGCATGGGCAATTCGGGCGCCAAGGATGTCATCTGGTGAATAGACGACGAGATTCTTGCCCGTCAGGATTCCGTTCACGAGCAGCTGGAATCCGAAGATGATGACGTACGACGTCCAGAAGACCTTGCGCGTCAGCAGCCTCGTGCGGAGCACGGCGAGATCCACGACGACTGCCGCGACCACGCCAATGATCGCGGTCACCGTGTAGCTCACGATTCATCGCCCGCTGACCACGACGGGCGGAGCCGGCGGACGGCTTCCAGCGTGAGGACTGAGCAAACCGGGATCACGAGGAAGAACACCAGCTCCTCGAGCGGAAGGTTGCCGATCTTCACGCCGGTCAGTCGGCGGTAGGACCAAGCATGCGCATGGATCGCGAGCACGTCCCAGGTCACGAAGACGGCGAGCACCGGCAGCAACGTCAGCGACAGCCGGCGCCAGCGTGCGTATACGCGTGCGCGCAGCACCAGCTCGAGCGGCAGCGTGACCACCACACATCCCGCCATGACGAGGAGGTACAGCATCAGGCGCGCAACCTCGCTGCCAACGACGCCGCGGCAGCGCCCGGGTCGGATGCCTCGGTGAGCGCCCGGACCACCACCACCCGCGTCGCTCCAGCAGCAAGCACCTCTTCGAGATTCGACTCGTCGATGCCGCCGATGGCGAACCACGGCCGCTCAGTCCCGATTGCGGCCGCGTGTGCGAGCAGCGACAGGCCGGGGGCTGGTCGACCGGGCTTCGTCGGAGTCGGCCAGGTTGGCCCGACGCAGAAGTAGTCGACGCCTTCCTGCGACGCGGCGGCGTCGACCTCCATCGGCGCATGCGTCGAACGGCCGATGACGATGTCGTCCCCGAGCAGATCCCGCGCGACCTTCACCGGCAGGTCGTCCTGGCCGAGGTGCAGAACGTCAGGTTGCACTGCGTAGGCGACGTCCGCGCGGTCGTTGATGCTGAACAGCGCCCCGTGCCGCTGCGCCGCGGCCGCGAAGACCTCGGCGTACTCGATCTCCTGCTTTGCCTCGATCCCCTTCTCGCGCAGTTGCACGACGTCAACGCCGCCGGCGAGTACGGCGTCGAGAAAGTCGACGAGGTCGGCCTGCTCGGTGCGGGCATCGGTGCACAGGTATAGCCGAGCATCGGCGAGCCGCTCACGACGGTCGAGGTCGGTCATCAGCCGCTCAGAACGCCAGCGTCATCGCCTGGCGCTTTACGGCGTGGTGTCGCCCGGCCGCCATCAGGTCGACCGGCCGACCTGGCAACGACGGCTCGTCGCTCAGCAACCATCGCAGCGACTCCTCCGCGGAATAGCCGGCGTCGGCCAGGACCGTCAGCGCGCCCGAGAGGCCCTTGATGAGCTCGCCGTCATGCACGAACTCACCGGGCACCGACTTCACCCGAGGTGTCCCGCGCTCCACCGCGACCAGCCGGCCCTCGCGGATCCAGTCACGAATCTTGGTGAGCGGCTCCCCGATCGCCTCTGCGAGGTCGGGGAGGGTGAGCCAATGGGACGAGAGTTCCTCTATCTCCACGGCATCAGCGTATGACTCCCTACCGGCAGGCGGCGGCGTAGGCTGACACCAGCGCGGGAGCCCGTTCGGGCTGAGAGGGCAGCACGGCTGCCGACCGTTGAACCTGATCCGGGTAATGCCGGCGAAGGGAGCCGGAGGCCTCGAGTGACAACCAGACCAGCCGCCGCTTCCGGCACCACGCACGCAGATGTGGCTGTGATCGGCGCCGGCATCGTGGGGCTCGCGGCTGCGTGGCGGTTGTCGCAACGCGGCCTTCGGGTCGCGCTGGTTGACCCCAGTCCAGCGGCTGCCGCGACCCACGCGGCCGCCGGGATGCTCGCCCCGGTCAGCGAGGTGAGGTACGGCGAGACCGCTCTGCTCCGGCTCGGGATGGCGTCACTCGCGCGCTACCCCGACCTCGTCGCGGAGCTCGAGGCCAGCACCGGCGTGGTGGTCGGCCTCCGCCGCGAAGGCACCCTGATCGTCGCAACCGACGCCGGTGATCGTGACCTGCTCAACGAGCTGCAGGCTTTTCAGACCTCACTCGGACTGTCGGCGACGCTGCTGACCTCGCACGAGTGCCGGGGGCTCGAGCCGATGCTCGCCCCCGAAATCCGTTGCGGCCTGCTTGCTGCAAGCGACCACTCCGTCGACAATCGGCGACTCGCGGCTGCCTTGCTGGCCGCGATCTCAGCGACCGATGTCGACCTCGTGAGCGCGACGGTGGCATCCGTCACCACGCACGGCGACCGTGCGATCGGCGTGACGCTGGCCGGCGGGGGGCAGATCACGGCCGCCACCACCGTTCTTGCCGCCGGACCATGGTGCGCAACGCTGCCCGGCATTCCGGACGACGCGCGCCCGCCGGTCCGGCCGGTGAAGGGCGAGATCCTCCGGCTCCGCACGCGACCGAACACGGCGCTGCCCGGCCACAGCATTCGCGGCTTCGTCAACGGCCACGAGATCTATCTGGTCCCCCGCGCGGACGGCGAGCTCGTCGTCGGCGCTACCGTCGAGGACGCCGGTTTCGACACGTCGGTCCGCGCCGGCGCGGTGCGCGAGATGCTGCGTGACGCCCGAGCTGTCATGCCCTCGATCGACGAGCTGGAACTGGTCGAGGCGATTGCCGCGTTACGCCCTGGGAGCCCTGACAACGCCCCGATGATCGGACCGACAGGTCTCGACGGTCTGCTGGTCGCGACCGGGCATCACCGCAATGGCATCCTGCTGGCAGCGATCACGGCCGACCTCGTCGCCGACCTCGTCAGCGGCGAAAGCGTCGACCGCGAGCTGCTCGAAGCCGTGTCACCGCAACGGTTCGCCCTCACCAGGACCTCCTCGTGAGCGACTTCGTCGTCAACGGTGAGTCACGCCCACACGCGCCGGGGACGACCATCGCCGATGTCGTCCGCTCGCTGTCGCCGACCGGCGAGGGCTGTGCCGTCGCCGTGAATGCGGCGGTCGTGCCGCGTAGCTCATGGCCGACCCGCACGGTTGAGCCCGGCGACGCGATCGAGGTCCTCACCGCGGTACAGGGAGGCTGACGCGTGGACGATCCGCTGATCATCGCGGGCACCGAGATGTCGTCGCGGTTGCTGATGGGCACCGGCGGCGCGACCAGCCTCGACGCCCTGGAGGCCGCACTAGCCGCCAGCGGCACGGAGCTCACGACGGTTGCGATGCGGCGACTGGACCCGAACACTCAAGGGTCGGTCCTCGATGTGGTGAGCCGGCTCGGCATCCGCGTGCTTCCGAACACCGCTGGCTGTTACACCGCAGCGGAGGCCGTTCTGACCGCCCAGCTCGCTCGCGAGGCACTCGAGACCGATTGGGTGAAGCTCGAGGTGATTGCCGACGAGCACACGCTGCTCCCGGATCCGGTGGAGCTGCTCGACGCCGCGGAGCAGCTGGTCGCCAGCGGCTTCGTCGTACTCCCCTACACGAACGACGATCCGGTGCTCGCGGCACGGCTCGAGGCCACCGGCTGCGCAGCCGTGATGCCGCTGGGCTCGCCGATCGGCTCGGGGCTCGGGATCCGCAACCCGCACAACATCGAGATGATCGTGGCGAACGCCAAGGTTCCGGTCGTCCTCGACGCCGGGATCGGTACGGCGAGTGACGCGGCGCTGGCCATGGAGCTCGGCTGCGACGCCGTACTCGTTGCCTCTGCGATCACGCGTGCTCAGGAGCCAGTCCTGATGGCGCAGGCGATGTCCCGCGCCGTCGAATCCGGGCGGCTCGCTGCCCGCGCCGGCCGGATCCCGACCCGACGGCACGCCCGGGCGTCGTCGCCTCCCATCGGCTGAACGCTGGCGCGATCTGTCGGATTGGTCGACAGTGGGTAGGACAGTCGACATTCCGGCAACCGAGGAGCCACGATGCCCGCCAGTGGAGGCATGACCGACGTCGTCGATCGCCTGGAGAAGGCCGGAACTCTCGATCCGGTCGTCGGTGCGGTGCGCCGCATCGTCCAGTCGGCCTTGTCATCGCAACGTGCGAAAGACGTGCTGCACGGGGTGTGGCTCGGCCACCCGCTTCATCCGTCACTCACGCACCTCCCGATCGGCGCCTGGGGCGCTGCGGGTGTGCTCGACGCCATGCCCGGCACTGGCAACGCGGCCGCGACGATGATCGCCAGCGGCTGCGTCGGCTACGTCCCGACGATTGCGGCGGGCTGGGCGGATTGGTCGGAGCTCCACGAACAGCAACAACGAGTGGGACTGGTGCACGCGACGGCCGGCGCGCTCGCATTCACGTGTTACGTAGCGTCACTCGCGGCCCGCGCCAAGGGTGCCACCCTCCGCGGCAAGGCTTGGTCCTACGCGGGACTCGCCCTGGTCGGCGTCACGGGCTATCTGGGCGGGCATCTCGCGTTCCGGCAGGCAGCCGGCATGAATCACGCCGAGGCGGTGCCGCATCTGTTCCCTGCCGGCTGGCACGAGCTCGCGCGGCTCGACGACCTGCCCGACGGCGAGCTCAGCCGTCGCGAGATCGATGGCATCGACCTGCTGGTGGTCAGGCGGGGCCGTCATGTCGACGTCCTCGCGAACAACTGCTCCCACCTGTCAGCGCCGTTGTCCGAAGGAGACTTCCTGGCGAAAGACGGTCAGGGATGTGTCGAGTGTCCGTGGCACGGGTCAGTGTTCCGGCTCGCGGACGGCGCCGTCGTACACGGTCCGGCGACCGCACCGATGCCTCGGTTCGAGTCGCGAGTCGTCGACGGCAGCGTGGAGGTTATGCTCCCCGGCGCCGGATGACGCCGTCGAGGCCGTTCACTATGTCGTGGACGGGCTGACCTGACACCGCTCGCTTGACGTTGGCGACGACGTTGCCGATCAAGCGGCCTTGCGCCTCGCGGGTCGCGCCGGCGGCATGTGGCGACAGCAACACGCGGTCCTCCGACCGCAGCGGAGAATCCGCGGGCAACGGGTCCGTCGCATAGACGTCGAGTGCGCCCCCGGACAGTGCACCGCTCTGGATCGCGGCGAGCAGCGCGTCCTCATCCAGGATCCCGCCGCGTGCAGCGTTGACCACGAAGGCGCCGGGCGGCAGCATCGCCAGCTGCGCAGCGCCGAGCAGGTCGCGTGTTGACTCGGCGAGCGCAACCAAGATGACCAGTACGTCGGAATGCGCGAGCAGCTCGTCGAGCGGCAGCCACCGCGACCCGCCGGCCTCGACCGGCGCGCGTTTCGTGCGGCTCCAGTGGGCCACGTCGCAGCCGAGGGCGGCATACCGAACCGCACACTCGCGCGCGATCTGTCCCATGCCCACGATTCCGACTCGCCGGCCGGTCAGCTCACCGCCACCCCGTTGCGCCAGTTCGAGCTGCGGCCAGCTGCCGGCCCGCATCTCGCGATCGCCATGAGCGAGCGATCGCATCGCCGCGAAGGTCGCACCGACGCACCACTCGGCCACGCTGACGGCGTTCGCGCTTCCGGCGTTCGCAAGCGGCACTCCGGCCGCCGCGCAGGCCGGGACGTCGACTGAGTCGACCCCCACGCTTGGTTGCTGGATGAACGCGAGGTTCGGGGCGGCCGCGAGCAGCTCGGCCGTGATCCGCAACGCCCCCGTCCAATCGCCAAGCAAGATCTCCGCGTTCGCCGCCTGGCTCGCCACGGCATCCGGGGTTCGTTCGGCGGGCACGATCACGTCGACGTCGACGTCCGCGAACAGCGCGGCCAGCAGACCAGGGTCGAGGGGCGGGAGGGCGAGCAGCGACCACGGTTGCGACATGGACGAATCGTGCCAGATTCACCCTTGTAACATCTGTATCTCTTGTCACACCTGTCACAACTGGACTACGGTGTCCCGTTGCGTCGTCATTCACTTCCCCGAAGGAGACGCACGGTGCCCACCTCTCCACGATCATTGCTGCGCGTCGCGCGAGTCGCGGCGATCCCTGCCGCCGTCGCGGTCGCCTTCACAGCATCGGCCTCCGGCGTCTCGCAGATCCGGATCCAGTCGGGAGACACGGTCTCGGCGATCGCCGCTCGGTACCACACAACCGTCGACCGCATCGTGAAGCTGAACCACCTCAAGCACGGCGGCAACCTGATCTACGCCGGTGAGCTGCTGAAGGTCCCCGGCAGTCACTCGGCAAGCGCCGGCGGTGGCGGCGGCAGCCGAACCTCGACGCACATGGGCGTGATCTACCACACGGTCGTGTCCGGCGACACGCTCTACGGCATCGCTGCGCATTACCACGTGAACCCGCTGCGGATCGCGCATCGAAACCACTTGTCCAGCTCGTTGGTCGTCGTACTCGGCCAGCGGCTCGCGATCCCGCATCGGGTGACGACGACACGATCCAGCGGCAGCACCAGCGGCTCGACCACGGTCAGTTCGACCACGCAGGCGACGCGCGACCGCAACTACCTCGCACACCGTGCCGAACCGAGTCAGACAACGGTCGGCGCGATGATCCGGTCGACGGCCGCGCGGTGGGGCGTGGACCCGCGGCTGGCACAGGCCATCGCCTGGCAGGAGTCCGGCTGGAACATGCGCGCGGTCTCCTCCGTCGATGCGATCGGCGCGATGCAGGTCATGCGATACACCGGCGCGTGGCTGTCGACCGACGTCGTCCACCGGAACCTCAACCTGTTCGATGCGCAGGACAACATCACGGCCGGCGTCTCACTGCTGTCGGTGCTCACGCACTCCGCAACGTCGATGCGACAAGCGGTTGCCGGTTACTACCAGGGGCTGCACTCGGTGCGGGTCCACGGAATGTATGCCTCCACCAAGCAATATGTGCGCAACGTGATGGCGCTGCGGCAACGCTACTAATTCAGCAAGCGCACCTAGACTCGTGGTAATGGACGCGACGCTGAGCGACCCCCTGGTCGGTCGCTCGCTGGAGGGCCGATACGCCATCGAGGCGTTCATCGCCCACGGCGGGATGGCGTCCGTGTACGTCGCGACGGACACCCGGCTCGAGCGACGCGTCGCCGTGAAGGTGATGCACGCGCACCTGTCCGACGACCAGGAGACGGTGGCCCGGTTCGAGCGGGAGGCGCGCTCAGCAGCCCGCCTGTCGCACCCCGACGTGGTCGCTGTCTATGACCAGGGCGTCGACCACGGCCGGCCGTTCCTCGTCATGGAGTTCGTTCCGGGCGCCAACCTCCGCCACATCATCCGAGACCGCGGCCGCCTGACCGCGGCCGAGGCGGTCGCCGTCATGGACCATGTCCTGGCTGCGCTCGCAGCGGCACACGCCGCAGGGCTTGTGCACCGCGACGTCAAACCGGAGAACGTCCTCGTCACGACCGACGGCCGGGTCAAGGTCGCCGACTTCGGGCTTGCTCGTGCGGTCGCCGGCTCAACCGTCACTACCACCGGTTCGGTCCTCATGGGCACCGCGGCGTACCTGGCGCCAGAGCAGTTCGAGCACGGTACGGCGGACGAGCGCTCCGACGTGTACTCGGCGGGCGTTCTCTTCTTCGAACTCCTCACCGGCTCGACCCCGTACACGGCGGACAGCGCCTACGCGCTGCTCTCGCGGCACGCGAGCGAGGACATCCCGTCGCCGAGCACGCGAGCGAGCGGAATCGCGCCGCAGATCGATGCGCTCGTCACCTGGGCCGCTTCTCGCGACCCGCAGGAGCGGCCGGAGGACGCCGGCGAGTTCCATGCCGAGCTGATCGACGTGCGCAACCGGCTGAACCTGCACGGCAGTGTCCCGACGCCACCGATCGAGCTCACGACACGAGTGCCCACGGCGGACCGCACCGCTGTCATCGGTGCCCAGCCCGTCGACGAGGTGACGCGCGCGGTCGGCGGCGTGGTCCCACCGCCACCGACGGGGCCGGTGTCACGGGTCCAACCAGACGCCCCCAGACCGCCGGTGCATCGCCGCATTGGCGTCATAGTGGCGGTCGCCGTGCTCATCGTGGTGATCGTCGCGGCTGTCCTCGGGTGGTGGCTCGCCGCCGGCCGTTACACCAACGCCCCGAAGGTGCTGGGCTTCACGAAGGCGCAGGCGATCGCCAAGCTGCACGGCGACGGCTACCACGTGCGGTTCGGCGCCCCGGTCTACAGCACGGCGTACAAGACCGGGCTCGTCGCCGCCGAGTCTGGTGCGAGTCACGTGAAGCACGGCGCCACGATCACTCTCCAGCTCTCGCAGGGCGGCCGGCCACACCAGCTGTCGGACTACCAGGGCTACTCCGTCGACGATGTGACCGCCGATCTCGCGGCGCTGAACATCGACGTCGGCAAGGTCAAGAACGTGTACAGCGACGTGAAGAAGGGGCTGGTCGTCGCTACGGTCCCGGGCGCCGGACAGACCGTGCGTGAAGGCTCGAAGGTCACGCTCGAGGTCAGCCGCGGGCAGCAGCACGTGCGGGTGCCCGACGTGACCGGCAAGACCCAGGACGAGGCCACGCAGATCCTGTCGGACAAGGGATTCACCGTCACGCCGGTGCAGCACTACAGTTCGAGCGTCGACTCGGGAAATGTCATCCGAACCCGTCCCGGTGCGGGCCACAAGCCGGTCAAGGGAACGACGATCACGTTGATCGTGTCGCAGGGCCCGCGGCTTTACGACGTACCGGACGTCACGGGCGAAGACATCACCCAGGCGGTGAAGGACATCCGGAACGCGGGCTTCAACCCGAACCCCGTGCAGACGTTGCCCGGCGGGCCGGGCCAGGTGCTCCAGGAGTCCCCCACGGGCCAGCAGCCACACGGCACGACGATCGAGCTCGACTACTTCTAACCGCCCCGGCACCCGCGGGAAGTCATCGTCGTGTAGGACTGAACGGTGCCGCCGCGGAAACCCTCTCCCGTCGGATCGCACATCCTGCTGACTGGTACGCCGTCCGGTCTCGCGTTCGCCGAACGCGTCGGTGCCGAAGCCATCCAGATCTTCGGGTCGAACCCTCGCGGCTGGGCGCAGCCACGACCCAACCCGGCAGCGGACGCCGCCTTCGGCGAGCGCTGTGCGGCCGCCAAGGTCCCGCTGTTCCTGCATGCGCCGTACCTCGTCAACTGCGCGTCGCCGAACGACGTCACGAGGACCAAGTCAGCCGCTGCCATCGGCCATGCGCTCGGACGAGGCGCTGCGCTCGGGGCCAAAGGGGTTGTCGTGCACGCCGGGGCCGCGGTCGACGCTGGACGGCGGCGGTTGGGCGTCGCGACGATGCGGGAGCTGCTGCTTCCCATCCTCGACGGCCTCCGGGACGACGATCCTGACCTGCTGATCGAGCATGCGGCCGGCGGCGGCGAACCGATCGCGGCGACGGTCGAGGATCTCGGTGAAGTAATGATCGCTCTCGACGGTCATCCGAAGCTCGGCGTATGCCTCGACACCTGCCACGCGTACGCCGCGGGCCACGACATCGCGGCGCCCGGCGGGATCCGCGCGATGCTCAACACATTGGTCAAGGTCGTCGGCCGAGGGCGACTCAAACTGGTGCATGCCAACGACTCCAAGGATCCGCTGGGCTCGCGGCGCGACCGGCATGCCCGAATCGGTCACGGCACGATCGGTGAGGATCCGTTTGCGGAGCTCTTCCGGCATCCGTCGACTCGCGGCGTACCCGTCATCATCGAGACGCCGGGCAGCGTCGAGGATCACGCCGACGACATCGCGCTGTTGAAATCGCTCCGGGACCGCTAGTTGAACGGGCCGCCGACCTTAGGGAGCTGTGCGGTCAACGCGTACACGAACGCGGCGGTGGACAGACCGACCGCGACGATCGATACGAGCAGGCCGGCGCCAATCGATGCGCGGATCCACGGTTCGACGGCGGTTTGCTCATCGACGTCGGCAAGCAAGGCGTCGTCATCGTCGACCAGGTTCACCCAGACGACCCGACGGATCCGGAGCACGGCGCCGATCGCGAGACCGAGCGCTATCAGACCGACGCCGAGCTGTATCGCGGACTGGATCTGGTAACCGCGGAGGATTGACGCGCGTTGAAAAGCGATTTGATGAACCGACGCGATCTCAGTCGCAAGATGGATCGTCAGCAGGTCGGCGAGGCCGAGCACGATGGCGGCCAACCCCATCGCGGCGGGTGCAAACAGGAAGTCGCTGATCGACGGGCCGCCGCGGATCGCCACCAGGTCGGCGTCCCCGTGCGACTCGAGTGGCTCGCCAGTCATCTCAATCACGCCGCCGACCATACGTGGCCAGAGTGTCGCAGGTGACACCATCGGGTAATGCCGTGGTGGGCCGACGTCTTGATCTCGCTCGGCGCTTTGATCGCGATTTCGTGGCTTGCGTTGATCGTCGTCCTGCGCCGTGCCGGCGTCTCTGCAAGCCTTGCCACCGAAGCCGCGCGGCTGCTGCCCGACCTGCTGCGCCTCGTCGCTCGGCTGGCCCGCGACAGCTCCCTCCCTCGCGGAGTTCGTTGGCGACTGTGGCTACTGCTCGCCTACCTCGCATCGCCGCTGGATCTCGTACCCGACTTCTTGCCGGTGATTGGGTACGCCGACGACGCCGTGATCGTCGCGATCGCGTTGCGGTCCGTGCTGCGCACCGCCGGAGTCGAAGCGATCGAGCAACACTGGCCTGGCTCGCCAGACGGGCTGCTGCTAGTGCTGCGTCTCGCAGGCCGTCGATAGTCGACGACCTGTCAGCACTTGCGGTCGCTATAGCAGCCGGTGACGCTGACAAGTCGCGCGACGTAGCGTCGCTCGGTGCCCACCACGCGACAGCAGCGCATCGCGACGCTCAGCCTGCTCGTCGTCACCGCGATCTGGGGCAGCACATTCGTCGTCGTCAAGGACGCGGTCGAGCGGATGCCGGTGATGGATTTCCTCGCGTGGCGTTTTGCGATCGCAGCGGTCGTCATGGCCGCGGTCCGACCGCGCGCGGTGTCGACACTCGACCGTCACGGCCGGCAGGCCGGCGTTCTGCTCGGGATCGCCCTCGGCGGTGGCTACGTGGCGCAGACGTTCGGGCTCGAACGCACTCCGGCGTCGGTCTCCGGTTTCATCACCGGGCTGTTCGTGGTCTTCACGCCGCTGTGCGCCGGCGTCATCCTGCGCAAGCGAATCGACGGTATGACGTGGCTAGCAGTGCTGCTCGCGACCGTCGGTCTCGGACTGATCTCGCTGCACGGCTTCTCGATCGGCCGTGGCGAGGCGATCACCTTGCTCTGCGCGCTGGCGTTCGCACTGCACATCGTGGGACTGGGCGAGTGGTCGTCCTCGTACGACGCCGCCGGCCTTGCCGTCGTACAGCTCACGACCGTCGCGGTCGTGTGCATCGTCGTCGCCGCGCCGTCATCGCTCGCTCCCCCACCTGATTGGCGCGTGTGGGGCGCCGTCCTGCTGACCGCGATTGCTGCCACGGCCGTCGCCTTCTTCATCCAGACCTGGGCACAGGCTCACCTTCCGCCCACCCGCGCTGCCGTGGTCATGACCATGGAGCCCGTTTTCGCGGGAATCTTCGGTGTGGCGGTTGGCGGTGACTCGCTGACGGCGCGGGTCGTCGTCGGCGCGGTCCTCGTGCTGATCGCGATGTACGCCGTCGAGCTCGGCCCCCAGCAGGCGAAGGACGCGACCGTGCAGCGATTCGAGTGACCAACGATCATGCGTCCGCTACGATCAATCTCGTGACGCGCTGGTTTAGCTATTTCGCCGGGTCCGGGCTTTCGCTCGATCGGGTGGAGTAGCACGCGCGCACTCCGCACCTCGAGCCCCGGGCAACCCGCCCGGGGCTTTTTTGATGAGCAGATGTCTCGAGGGGACGAAGGACGATGGTGGTGGTCATGACTTCGGAAGCAACGACCGAGGAGCTCGACGCCGTTGTGCGTACGGTCGAGTCCGCGGGCGGCTCGGCTTTCGTCAGCCGCGGCGTGCACCGCACGATCGTTGGCCTGGTCGGCGACGTGTCGCACTTCGAGACCCTGAATCTCGAGGCGTTGCCCGGGGTCAACAACGTCGTACGGATCTCGTCGGCCTACAAGCTCGTCAGCCGCGAGAACCATCCGGAGACGTCGACGGTCAAAGTCGCCGGGGTCCCGATCGGGCCCGACACGTTCACTCTCATCGCCGGTCCATGCGCGGTTGAGACACCGGAACAGACCCTCGCCGCCGCTCACATGGCAAAGCAGGCTGGCGCTGCGCTGCTGCGTGGCGGTGCCTACAAGCCTCGAACCTCGCCGTACGCCTTCCAGGGACTCGGTGAGGAAGGGCTGAAGATCCTGGCGCAAGCGAGAGAGGAGACCGGCCTGCCGATTGTCACCGAGGTCGTCGACGCGCAGGATGTGGCGCTCGTGAGCCAGTACGCCGACATGCTGCAGATCGGCACGCGCAACATGCAGAACTTCGCGCTGCTGCAGGCGGCTGGCAGTGCCGGCAAGCCGGTGATGCTCAAGCGCGGCATGAACGCCACGATCGAGGAATGGCTGATGGCCGCGGAATACATCGCGCAGCGCGGCAACCTCGACATCGTGCTCTGCGAGCGCGGCATCCGGACCTTCGAGACGGCCTACCGGAACACCCTCGACATCAGCGCGGTGCCGCTGGTCCACTCGCTGTCCCACCTCCCGGTGATCGTCGACCCGTCGCATGCCGGCGGCCGGCGAGAGCTCACCGTGCCGCTGGCGCGAGCCGCGATTGCGGTCGGCGCCGACGCGGTGATGGTCGACCTGCACCCCGAGCCAGGCGCCGCCCTGTGCGACGGTCCCCAGGCACTGGTCGACGTGGACCTCGAGGAGCTTGCGAAGGCCGTGCGGGAGATCCCGCCGATGCTCGGCCGGACGGTCGTCTAGGACAACGCCTTGCTGATCACGTCGAGCGCGTGATCGGCACCGGCGTCGTCGACGTCGAGATGTGTGACGAGTCGGACCCGACGCGGCGCAACGCATGACACGAGAACTCCTTCGGCCTGGCACGCCTGGTCAAGCCCAGCAGCGTCGAGCTTCGATTCGACGAGGTCGAGGATCACGATGTTGGTCTCAACCTCGTCCGGATCGACAACGTCTCTTGTGACGGCGGCGATCCCGTCCGCCAACCGCTTGGCGCGACCGTGGTCCTCGGCCAGCCGGTCGATGTGGTGTCGGACGGCGTACAGCCCACCGGCAGCAATCACCCCGGCCTGCCGCATCGCCCCACCGAGCCGGTGGCGGATGTCGCGAGCCTTGTCGGCCAACGTGGCGTCCTTCGTCAGTACCAGCGAACCGACCGGTGCGCCGAGGCCCTTGCTGAGGCAGACCGACATCGTGTCGAACAGCTCGCCGTACTCCGCGAGGCCGACACCGCTCGCGATGTGTGCGTTCCAGATCCGCGCGCCATCGCAGTGGAACGACAAGCCTTGCTCGTCCGCCATCGCCCGCAGGCGCTGCAGCTCTGCCAGCGGATAGATCGCGCCACCCCCGCGATTGTGGGTCTGCTCCACCGCGATCGCTCTGGTCGCGACCGCGTGGTAGCCGGCGGACCGCACTTGTGGCTCGACGACCTCCCGGCTGAGGCGACCGCGGTCGACCACCATGGTGCGAGTCTGGATGCCGCCGTGCGCCGCCGCCGCCCCGGCCTCGTAGCTCACGATGTGCGCATCGGCGTCGCACAGAAGCTCCTCGCCCGGCTCGCACAACAGTCGGAGAGCGATCAGGTTGCCCATCGTCCCGCTCGGCACGAAGACCCCGGCCCCATGGCCGAACAGCTCCGCCACCTCGCGTTCGAGAGTGTTGATCGTGGGATCCTCGCCGTACACGTCATCGCCGACGGCGGCATCCGCCATCGCCATCCGCATCTCGGGGGTGGGTCGCGTGAGGGTGTCACTTCGGAGATCGACGATCTGACTCACGCGTCCAACTTAGAGTTACCTGGTGCCGCGCGACGTCGTCGCCCTCGTCTCCGCCGACGATTTCGTCAGTGCGGTCAGGGTCTACACCGACCGGGTCAACGACCTGCTGCGTCGCGGTGGGGTGCCGGCACTCGAAGCGATCGAGACCTGCGAGACGCACTCGCTCGCGCTGCTCGATGCGGTTGTCAACGCGCCCGAGACAGTCATCGACCTCGCGGGATGGTGGTTTGCACGTGCGATCGAGATGGCGACGCAGACCGGCCGGACGTCGGGCGACGAGGCAAGTGACGAGCCGATCAGCATGCTCGCCGGAACCGCCAACGAGGAACAGGTCCGCGAGGCACTCGGCCGGCTGCCGGCCGCTGAGCGCACCGCCGTCATGCTGCGCGATGGGTACGACCTGCCGAACCAGGCAGTCGGGGTCGCGCTCCGCCGTGGTTCGGAGTCCGCAGCCGAGCTGATCGCGGGCGGCCGGCTTGACCTCGTCGCGGCGTACGACGACCGTGTCCGGCCGAATCTCGCAGGGCATTCCGGCCGTACGACGGTCGACCTCGTGACGCTGTCGATGCTCGCGGACGGAACCTTGGAGTCGCCGAGAGCAGCACCTTTGCGCCGGCACGTGGGCAACTGCGCGGCCTGCGAGGACGTGCTCGAGGCGCTCGCCAAGGGTCGTCGGCTGGCTGCCGGTCTGCCGATCATCGCTATGGACGACGACGCACGTCAGTCGATGATCGACCGGATCGCGAGTCGCGCAGAGGCGGTGCTGCCGAGCCACGACTTGGTGTTGCGCGCGGTCGACGAGGACCACGACCCGGGCCCCATCGTCCATCCCGTACTCGCGATCGCCATCATGGTGCTCGCCTTGACCCTCGGCATCGGCATCGCGGCTTTGACCCACGCCAACAACGGGCCGAGTCCGCTACCGCCAACAGCAAACACGTTCCAGCCGACGGACACGCCGTTGTTCAGCCCGCCACCGGTGCAGGTGCCGACGCGCCGGTCTCGCACAGCAATCGCGAATCCGAGCATCACACCAACCAGACAGACGTCGGTGAAGCCACGACACAGCCAGACCCCGACCGCGGAACCGACCACCTCAGCGCCGGTCGCGCCGCACGGTAGACCGCGGATCACCCTGTCGCCGTCACGTGGTCGTCGCGGTACGACGATTACGGTGACCGGCAGTGGATTTCCCGCAGACTCGCCGGTCCGGATCACCTACGGACAGCGCGCCGCGGAGTCGTCCGCGCAAACCGACTCCACCGGTGCATTCGTCGGGCAGGTCCAGGCGACCGCGCTGTTGCCGAACAGCTACTCCGTCACCGCACGGGCCGGCAACAAGTCTGCGAGCGCGACCTTCCAGCAAACGCTCTAGGCCGTGTCCTCGTGCAGCATCCCGGCGACGAGGAACGCGAGCTCGAGGGACTGTCCCGTGTTGAGGCGCGGGTCGCACGCGGTCTCGTACCGCCCGGCGAGGTCCGCGTCGGCGATGGCGTAGGCGCCGCCGAGGCACTCGGTGACGTCCTCCCCCGTCAGCTCGATGTGCACCCCGCCAGGCGTCGTACCCAATGACCGGTGCACCTCGAAAAAGCCGCGAACCTCGTCGACGATGTCGTCGAAGCGTCGAGTCTTGTAGCCGCTCGGCGCCCCGAATGTGTTGCCGTGCATCGGATCGCAGATCCAGGTCACTACGCTTCCGGCCGCGGTCACGGCGTCGACGATGTCTGGCAACCGGTCGCGGACGTGCGCCGATCCCATCCGCGTGATCACCGACAGCCGACCCGGCTCGCGGCGCGGGTCGAGGCGCTCCACGAGCTCGACCGCCTCGGCAGGAGTCGCGGTCGGCCCCAGCTTGATGCCGACCGGGTTCGCGATCCGGCTTGCGAACTCGACGTGCGCGCCATCGATCGCGCGGGTGCGTTCGCCGACCCACACCATGTGGCCGGACAGGTCATAGGTCGCGTCGTGAGCAGCGTCGTACCGCGTCAGTGCGCCCTCGTAGTCCAGCAGCAAGGCCTCGTGGCTGGCGAAGAACTCGACGCCGTGCATCGACTGCTCGCGGTCGACGTCGACACCGCATGCACGCATGAACGCCAGCGCGCGGTCGATGTCCTGGGCGAGCCGTTCGTAACGCTCACCGGCCGGTGAGTTGCGGACGCAGTCCTTGTTCCAGTCGTGAACCAGCGCCAGGTCAGCCATGCCGCCACGGGTGTGCACGTCGAGCAGATCCAACGTCTGTTTGCTGCACTCGTAGGCACGAAGCATCCGGCGCGGGTCAGGGACGCGGGCGGAGGCACTCGCATCGAGTGCGTTGACCGCGTCTCCGCGGTACGACGGAAGGCCGGTAGCCGCGTCGATGTCGGCGCTGCGAGGCTTGGCGAACTGGCCGCCCATCCGGCCGATCTTCACGACTGGCAGGCCCGCGCCGTAGGTCAGCACGACCGCCATCTGCAGGATCGTGCGCAGCTTGTCGCGGACGTTGTCGTCAGTGACCGCCGCGAAGGTTTCGGCGCAGTCCCCGCCCTGCAGCACGAACGCCTCGCCCCGACTGGCGGCAGCCAGGCGATCCTTCAACCGCTCGCACGCGGCGGGATGCACCAGACCGGGCGACGCTTCGAGCGTCGCGACGACATCCGCCACCGCCGCCGGGTCTGGCCACGCCGGCTGCTGCGCCGCCGCCAGCCCCTCCCACAACGTCACGCGAGAAAGCGTATTCGGCATGTGTCGACGCGATGGGTGGCTGACGACGTTAGAGAGACTGTTGCTCAAAACCCTGATGGTCTTGTTGCGTGGTGTCGCGGTGGTGTGCTGCCGGCTGTCAGGCTGGTTGCACTCGGTGGAGTCGGCGCAGGTTGAGGGCTGCGGCTGACAGGTGCGCTTCGGCGTTGTTCGCGTTGAGGC